>NZ_JBVVQX010000008.1:196211-327212 GCF_055811675.1 Mesorhizobium sp. WSM4808 | reverse complement strand
TCTTTTTATGTCGTCGGTTGCTTCATATGTGTTTAAGTTTCAGGAGTAAGGGAATAGGGGAATAGGGGAGGCTATTCGGCTGCAAGTTTACGGATGAGAAGCCGAAGAAGCTTTCCCACACTTTCGGTACTCGCCAACAATGGGCCGGACGTCGCTTTCGGCGCGATGCCAATACGTTCAGCAATCAGAAGCTGAGTTTCCAGCTCCTTCAATGATCCTTGGGCAATACGGAGAAATTGCAGATAGGAGCCTCGAATTTCCCTGCCATACCCCTCGGCTATGTTTGCCGGCACCGACGTTGCAGAGCGCCGCACTTGGCTGGTCAGCCCATAAAGTTCTTCTTTGGGCCAGGATTTAGTAGCACCGTAGACCGCCACCGCAAGATCCATCGCCTGCTCCCAAACAAGCAAGTCCTTGTAGGACCCTGTTTTTTCGGTCATCCGTCCCTACTCCCCTACTGCCCTATTCCCTACACATTCAGCAACAAATACTCCCGCTCCCACGGGCTGATCACTTCCATGAAGGTCTCGAACTCCGCCCGCTTGATCGCCGCATAGGTGGCGGCGAAGGACTTGCCCAGATGCGCGCAGAGTTCCTCGTCGCCCTCGAACAGGTCGACGGCTTCGAGCAGGCCACGCGGCAGGTCGATTTCGTCGGCATTGGCGGTGGTCAGGACGGGAGGCTCGGCCTTGATCTTGTTGGTGATGCCGATCAGCCCGCAGGCAAGCGATGCCGCCAGCGCCAGATAGGGGTTGGCATCGGAGGACGGGATGCGGTTTTCGACGCGCCGTGCCGCCGGATCCGAGCGTGGCACGCGAAACGCCGTGGTGCGGTTGTCATAGCCCCATTTGTTGTTGACCGGCGCCGACGCCGCCTGTGTCAGCCGGCGGTAGGAATTGACGTAGGGCGCGAACATCACCAGCGCGTTCGGCACATGCTTCTGCATGCCGCCGATGAAGTGGAAAAAATCGTCGGTTTCCGAGCCGTCAGCGGCCGAAAAGATGTTCTGTCCGGTCTTCTTGTCGATGATCGACTGGTGGATGTGCATGGCGGAGCCGGGTTGCCCTTGGATCGGCTTGGCCATGAAGGTGGCGTAGATCTCGTGCTTCAGCGCCGCCTCGCGAATGGTGCGCTTGAACATGAACACCTGGTCGGCCAGTTCGATCGGGTCGCCGTGGCGCAGATTGATCTCCAGCTGGCCGGCGCCTTCCTCGTGGATCAGCGTGTCGATCTCCAGGCCCTGGCTTTCAGAGAAATGGTAGATGTCATCGATCAGTTCGTCGAATTCGTTGACGCCGGCGATCGAATAGCCGGCGCCGCCACCGATCGCGCGTCCCGACCGGCCGACCGGCGGGGTCAGCGGATAGTCCGGATCGGGATTCTTGCGCACCAGGTAGAACTCGATCTCGGGCGCCACCACTGGCTTCAGGCCGAGCTTGTCATAGGCGGCCACCACACGTTTCAACACATTGCGCGGCGTGAACTCGACCGAGCGTCCGTCCTGGTGGACGAGGTCGCAGATGACCGCGGCCGTCGGGTCTTCTTCCCAGGGCACCACCGTCAGCGTCGACAGGTCGGGCATGAGTTTGAGGTCGCCGTCGTCTTCCGGGTAATGGAAGCCGTTGCCATCCTCGGGGTAGCCGCCGGAAATCGTCGTCATGAAGACTGCCGACGGCAGCGCCAGCGAGGTGTTGGAGGTGAATTTCTTCGATGGCATCATTTTGCCACGCGCAACGCCTGCCTGATCGGGCGTGATGCACTCGATATCCTCGATGCCGCGCCACTCCAGCCAGGCGCTGACTTCCTTCCAGTTCTTGACGCCCCGTTGGTTTTTCACGAAGGCAGGCGTGCGGGCGCGTCCTCCGCGGCTCGACGGACGGACTTCCTTTTTTGCAGGCGGCATCATTCACCAGATTGGGTTGCGGATTGTGGAGTATAGCCGTGCCCTCCTATGGAAGGGAAGGGGAGCCGCGTCGGGCATTGGCCGGCGCGGTTGAAAATCACGCCAATCGGCCTAGTTTCGGCCGTCGCAATTCCAATCGAGGCCCAAATCTTAATCGAGAAATTGAATGCGGCCCAACGGCAGACTGACAACGATCGGATTCGATGCCGACGACACGCTGTGGCAGAACGAGCAGTTCTTCCGGCTGACGGAAAAGCGCTTTGCCGCCATGCTCGTCGACCATGGCGAAGCCGAGCATATCTCGGCACGATTGCTGGAGGTCGAAAGGCGCAACCTCGCCGTCTATGGCTTCGGCATCAAGGGATTTACCCTGTCGATGATCGAGACGGCGATCGAGGTCACGCAAGGCCGCGTGCCGGCTTCGGTCATAGCGGAGATTCTCGATGCCGGCCGCGAGATGCTGAGCCATCCGATCGAGGCCTTGCCGCACGCCCGCGAGACGGTCGAAAAGCTTGCCGGTGCATTCCGCCTCGTGCTGATCACCAAGGGCGACCTCTTCGATCAGGAGCGCAAGCTGGCTGGCTCAGGCCTTGGCGATCTGTTCGACGCGGTCGAGATCGTCAGTGACAAGAATGCAGCCACCTATAGCAGGCTCTTCAACCGCCACGGTGATGGTCCGGCGAAAAGCATGATGGTCGGCAACTCGCTGAAGTCGGATGTGGTGCCGGCCATAGAGGCCGGCGGCTGGGGTGTCCATGTGCCGCATGAACTGACATGGGTGCTGGAGCATGTCGAGGCGCCGGTAACCGAATCGAGGTTCCGCCAGATATCCGATCTCGGACAACTGCCCGGACTGATCGAAAGCATCATCGATCCGTGATCGCCGGGCCTTACCTGGTTTGCTCAATTCCGGACGGAAAACCGCCTGCGTACTTTTCCCGCAGTTGCCTTAGCGGCCGATCAGGCGATCGATCACCGGTTGCAACCGTTCGGGCGTGATCGGCTTGGCGACCACCACGTCGATGATACCAGACAGGCCCAGACTTTCCGTCGTGCCGTTCTTGGTTGACAGCAGGATTACCGGTGGCAGTGATTTGCCCGAGGCGCGGCGCAACGCGTCGATGCTGGACATCAGATTGTCGCAGTCCTTGTTGTCGGCGCCGCCGTCAAGGACAACCACACCGGGAATGAGCGACCGCAAGATCCTTGCCGCCGTGTCGGGAGATTCCGAAATCGGCTTGAGCCCGGATCGCTCGACGATCTTTGAAATCACCACGCGATTGATGGGCGATTTCCCGACGACAAGCACCTGCGACGGATCGCGGATCGCCTCGGTGGTTGAGTCGCGGGTCACCGGATTCGGATGTCTTGGAGTCTCGCCTTCGCGATTCACCGGGCACACAAGTCGGCCAAGAAGCTCGCCCCTATTTCAATGCAGAGTTGAATCCGGAGCGCAATTGGCGTGAGATCGTAGCCTGTGTCAAGTTGAAATAAAGTGCTCGAAATCATCGCCGGGAGCAGTGAATTTCAAGCAACGCTACTGTACTCAACTGTCCACACGTGGATTTCATAAAGAGAAAATTCACCTGCGCAGGGGCTGCGCAGGTGAAGGGTCGGTTGCATGGATTTCAGTCAGCCGTGGCTCTGCTGCGTGACGATCACCGGGATCAGCAGATCGCCCCAGTTGCCGTCGCCGCCGTGATGTCGTGCCGAGCGCACGAGTTCCACCGAGACGCCCGCCTCGACCGCCTTCATCACCGACTGGTTGAGGCGGTGCAGGTCGTTGGCCAGCATGCGGATCGTCGCCTGCTGGTCGACGCTCATCGTCGTCGACTGTTCCTCGGCGCGTTCCTTGACGCGGCTTATCGATGCCATTGGTCTTCTCCTGTGTTCCCAGCCCTGTTGGGCGTTTCCTCTGTACTTTGCTGCTCGCTATTCCGCGGCCGGTTTGAACTGCGCGTGCTCGGTCGATTCATGCATGGCGGTGGTCGATGACTGGCCGCCGGTGATCGCCATCGACACGGCGTCGAAATAGCCGGTGCCGACTTCGCGCTGATGTTTGGTCGCGGTGTAGCCATCGGCCTCGGCCGCGAACTCCGCTTCCTGCAACTCGGAATAGGCCGCCATCTGCCGCGCCTTGTAGCCGCGCGCCAGTTCGAACATGCCGTAGTTGAGCTGGTGGAAGCCGGCGAGCGTGATGAACTGGAACTTGTAGCCCATCGCGCCGAGCTCCTTCTGGAACCTGGCGATCGTCGCGTCGTCGAGGTTCTTCTTCCAGTTGAACGAGGGCGAGCAATTGTAGGCGAGCAGCTTGTCGGGATGATGCTTGCGCACGCCCTCGGCGAATTTCCTGGCCTGCGTCAGGTCCGGCTTCGAGGTCTCGCACCAGATCAGATCCGCGTAAGGCGCATAGGCAATGGCGCGGGCGATGCAGGGCTCGATGCCGTTCCTGACATGGTAGAAGCCTTCCACCGTGCGCCCGGCGTCGTAGTCGACGAAAGGCTGGTCGCGTTCGTCGATGTCGGAGGTGAGCAGCTTGGCGGCTTCCGCATCGGTGCGCGCGACGACCAGGGTCGGCGTGCCCATCACGTCCGCCGCCAGGCGCGCGGCGTTGAGGTTGCGGATGTGCGCCGCGGTCGGGATCAGCACCTTGCCGCCGAGATGGCCGCATTTCTTTTCCGACGCCAACTGGTCCTCATAATGGACGCCGGCGGCGCCCGCCTCGATGAAGGCCTTCATGATTTCGAAGGCGTTGAGCGGTCCGCCGAAACCGGCTTCCGCGTCGGCGACGATCGGCGCGAACCATGTCTCGACGGAAAGCCCGTTGCCTTCGGACGTTTCGATCTGGTCGGCGCGCTGCAGCGTCCGGTTGATGCGCTTGACCAGTTCGGGCGCTGCATTGGCCGGATAGAGCGACTGGTCCGGATACATCGCGCCAGCCGTGTTGGCGTCGGCGGCAACCTGCCAGCCCGACAGGTAGATCGCTTTCAGTCCGGCGCGCACCTGCTGCATCGCCTGATTGCCGGACATGGCACCGAGCGCGTTGACGAAGTCCTCCTCATGGATGAGCTTCCACAGCCGGTTGGCACCCATTTCGGCGAGGCTCTGACGGATCTGCACCGAACCGCGCAGACGCTTCACATCCGCCGCGGAGTAGGGCCGTTCGATACCGTCGAAACGACCTTCCGGGGCCGATGGGACGAGGTTGTAAAAATCAGTCATTGGTCACTCCGAGGAATTGCTGAACTGTCTCAAGGCGTCGAGATCTGGGGTCGTTGGGTATGACTGGATTTACATTTCTGCGCGAAATCAGCCACAAAAATCCGGGAAGCCGACGGAATATAAGAGAAAACCTGTGTTGCGTTTGACAGAGGTGCGTTGTAAATTTGTCATTATTGTAAAAGGCCAGAGCCCAGAAAGTTCATGTAAATTGCTGTAAAGGACAGTCCGTGGCTGACCAGAAGATCTTCGCCGGGCCGCGCATCCGCCGCATCCGCAATGCCAAGGGCCTGACCCAGACGGCGATGGCCGAGGGCCTCGGCATTTCACCGTCCTATCTCAATCTGATCGAGCGCAACCAGCGGCCGCTGACGGTGCAGCTGATCCTCAGGCTGGCTTCCGTCTACAAGGTCGATCCACACGAACTGCAGGGCGAGGCGAGGGGATCTGTCGCTGCCTTGAAGGAAGTGTTCACCGATCCCCTGCTGGTCGGCGAGTTGCCGGGTGATCAGGAACTGATCGAGCTTGCCGAGGCCGCGCCCAACGCGTCTGCGGCGGTGATAAAACTGTTCCGCGCCTATCGCGAGCAGGCCGAGCGCCTGTCCGACCTCAACGAACTGTTGGCGCGCGAAGGTCGGGCGACGGCGCTTTCCGGCGCCCGCCTGCCGATCGACGAGGTGCACGAGATTCTCGAGCGCCGGCCGAACCATTTCGCTGCCCTCGAGGAGGAGGCCGCGGCGTTCACCTCGGTGCTCGATCCCGGCGACGATCTGTTCGGCGCGCTGAAGGCCTGGCTGAAGCGAGAATATGGCATCGTCGTCAAGGTGCTGCCGGTCGCCACCATGCCTAACTGGCGCCGCCGTTATGATCGTCATTCGCAGCGCCTGTTCCTGTCCGAACGCCTGTCGCCGTTCGACCAGTTGCGCGAAGTCGCGATGGAGGCCTGCCTGATCCGCATGACGGTCGCGGTCGCCGGCGAGATCCAGGCGCTCAAGCTGAGCACCGACGAGGCGCGCCGCCTGGCCCGCTTCGAACTTGGCCGTTATGCGGCGCATGCGCTGATGATGCCCTATCAGGCCTTTCACGCGGCTGCCGTGCGCGCCCGCTATGACATCGATGTCCTGCGTTCGCGCTTCGGCGTCTCCTTCGAACAGGCAGCCAACCGGCTGACCATGCTGCAGCGGCAGGGTGCCTCGGGGGTGCCGTTCTTCATGCTGGAGGTCGACAATGCAGGCAACCGCTTCCGCAAGGCCGGCAGCCAGGGCTTTCCACAAAGCCGCTTTGGCGGCGGCTGTCCCAAGCTGCCCGTGCATGTTGCCTTCACCCAACCTGGCCAGGTCTTCGTCGAGGCAGTGGAAATGCCCGACGGCGCCGAGTTCCTGTGCATCGCCCGCACGCTGGAAGGGCCGCAAGGCGCGTTCTCGGAACGTCCGCGCCGCACCGCATTGCTGCTTGGCTGCGATATCGGCTTTCGTGACGAAATCGTCTATGGCGCGGCATTACCCGGTGCGGCAATCACCGCAAAGGCCGGCAGTATTGCGGCGACGCCGGTCGGGCCTGCCTGCCGGCTTTGCGAACGCGTCGGCTGCCTGGCGCGCGCCGAGCCGCCGGTGACGCGCCCGCTCGGCCTCGACGAGATGGTGACGGGCCTGAGTGCCTTCGATTTCCAGTGACGACATGAGTCGGCAAGAATATCTTTCGTCCGGCGGCGAAAGCTGCGGAGTCTTTCCTAGATAATATTGCCGAGTATTGCCGATCGAAATATTGATTCGGCGTTGACGACGAGGTATCAAGACGAACTACGCAAGGCTGGGGGGCGGCGATGGGCAGGACGGTTTTTTCGCTTGGGCTGACATTTGCCCTCTCAGCTTCATCTGCATATGCAGAAAAATCCTCGGATTTCTTCAGCTCCTACAAACAGTACAATGATGCCGGCAAGGCATTCCTGGACAAGATAGATCCAAAGACCGGACCGATAGACCTCGCCGAAGGCATTCACCTCGATCTCAAGGGCAAGTTCTATTTTCTGAATAAGAAGGACGCCGTCTCGGTCCTGACCGAGGCTTGGGGTAACCCACCCGATGCCGGTTCCGACGCGATCGGCATGATCTTCCCGAGCAATTATGACCCCATCGCCGACAACAATTGGGGAATAGAGCTGCGCTGGGAAAAGATCGGTTATGTCGATGACGGCGACGCTGCCTCCATCAACTACAGCGAACTATTGAGCAGCATGAAGGCCGACACTTTGTCGGGCAACGATCAACGGGTGAAGGACGGTTTTCCGCCCGTCACGTTGATCGGTTGGGCTTCGCCGCCAGTCTATGATGCCGTCAACAAGCGTCTGCATTGGGCCAAGGAACTCCAGTTCGGAAACGACGCCGTCCACACGCTCAACTACGATGTCCGTTTCCTTGGCAGGGAGGGCGTCTTCGTGATGAGTTACATCGCCAATGTGGAGCAGTT
Source organism: Mesorhizobium sp. WSM4808 (assembly GCF_055811675.1). NCBI lineage: Bacteria > Pseudomonadati > Pseudomonadota > Alphaproteobacteria > Hyphomicrobiales > Phyllobacteriaceae > Mesorhizobium > Mesorhizobium sp. WSM4808. The sequence goes on along the minus strand of NZ_JBVVQX010000008.1, from coordinate 319,624 downwards.
GCCGGAGATAAAGCAGAGCCTGGATGAAGTGCTTGGCCTGGCGGGCTTCAGCACGGGCAAGAGATACACGGATTTCCTGCCCGGCACCGACACGGTCGCCGCGGTTGGGATTGGCGGCCTCATCGCCGGGAAATTGGCGGCAAAGGCTGGTCTTCTGGCGGTGGCGCTCATCGCCTTGAAGAAATTCGGCCTGATCCTGCTGATTCCGTTGGCCGGCCTTTGGCGGCTCATTCGGGGCAACAGGAACGCTTCCTCCTAGATTGGGATGATCAGCCAACCCCAGCAGGGCGAATTTGGTCCAGGCGTCTGACCAGTGCGCCAAAGGGGAACATGAAGCTGGATCACGCCCGGCCGTTGCCGATGCATTAGGCGAAAATGGCACGTCCTTGTCGCCCATCGCGCATCGTGCACCGCCGGAAACACCGACAGTGGCAGCCATGACCAATACCGCATCGCCAATCGTCGCATCGCCAGCCGTGTCGCCGCGCGAGGAACGCGTCGGCATGCTTTTGGTCTTCCTGTCGGCGCTGATGTGGAGTTTCGGCGGCACCATCGCCCGCTTCATCACCGTCGGTGACAGCTGGACGGTCATTTTCTGGCGCTCCGTCTGGGCAGCCGCCTTCCTGGTCTGCTTCATGGTCTGGCGTGACGGCTGGCGTGGCACGCGGAAGCTGTTCCGCGACATGGGTCTGCCCGGTCTTGCCGTCGGGATCTGCTTTGCCACCGCATCGACCGCCTTCGTCGTGGCGCTGGCCTACACCACCGTCGCCAACATCCTTTTGATGCAGGCAGGCGTGCCGTTGCTGGCGGCGCTGTTTGCCTGGGCGTTGTTTCGCGAAAGGGTCGGTGTCGCCACCTGGGTGGCAATCGCCGCCGTCATCACCGGCGTCGCCATCATGGTGTCGGAATCGCTGGATGGCGCCGTCTCGCCCATAGGCGATGGGCTGGCGCTGTTGATCGCGGTCATGTTCTCGGTCGCCACCGTCATCACCCGGCGGTTTTCCGGCGTGCGCATGACGCCGGCGACGTGCCTCGGCACCATGCTCGCGGCCGGCTTTGCCGTCTCGCAGGCATCGACCTTCACCGTGTCAGTCAGCGACATGGGCTTTCTGTTTGCCTTCGGCGTGGTCAATCTCGGCCTCGGTCTCGCCTTCTTCGCCACCGGCGCACGGTTGATCCCGGCGGCCATCGCGGCTCTGCTCGGCACGTTCGAGCCGATCCTCGGCCCGATATGGGTCTGGCTCATCCATTCCGAGGTGCCGTCGGGGCGCACCATCATCGGTGGCGCGGTGGTGGTCACGGCGCTGCTCGTCCATATCGGGCTCGAATTCAAGCGGCAGGCACGGCCCGAACGCGCAGGGGTCACCGGGGTGCCGTCGCCTAATTGAGGCGGCCTGCAGCTTTGCCATTGACAACGTCGCTGCAGCACGGGCAGGCTGGGAATACGGCAACAACAAGACAGGCGTATCTTGCCAAGTCTCCCAGCCGGTCCGATCGGGACCGGACCATATAGTCGTATCTCTGCCCGCGCCACGGCGAAAGCCTATGACGGTATTGGCACGCCTCCCAAGCCGCCTCAGGGGCATCCAGCCATCTCATCGAACCGCCTGCATGGTCTCGGCAGTTCGCGCTTGTCGCCCCTTGGAAAGCTCAATAGTCTGAAGAAAATGCCGGTCGCGCTGATATCGCGACGAGCCGGTGAAGGAACACTCATCAAAGGAGAATAGCATGATCCGCAAAGCGCTCTGGCTTTCGGCAACCTCGGCATTCCTGACATTGTTCACCGTCGGCGGTCACGCCGCGGATCGTGTCGTCAACGTCTTCAACTGGTCGGACTACATCGACAGTTCGATCATCGACGATTTCACCAAGGAAACCGGCATCAAGGTCGTCTACGACACCTTCGATTCCAACGAAATCCTTGAGACCAAGCTGCTTGCCGGCGGCAGCGGCTATGACGTCGTCGTGCCCAGCGGCAATTTCCTTGCGCGCCAGATCCAGGCCGGCGTGTTCCAGAAGCTCGACAAGTCGAAACTGCCCAACATTTCCAACATGTGGGACACGGTTACCGAGCGAACCGCCAAATATGACCCCGGCAACGAATACTCGGTCAACTACATGTGGGGCACGGTTGGCATCGGCTACAACATCAAGAAGGTGCAGGCGGCGCTTGGCACTGACAAGATCGACAGCTGGGACGTCTTCTTCAATCCCGATAGCCTGGCCAAATTGAAGGACTGCGGCGTCTACGTGCTGGACTCGCCGGCAGATATCATCCCGGCGGCGTTGAAATATCTCAACCTCGACCCGAACAGCACGTCACCCGATGATATCGCCAAGGCCGAGGAGACCTTGCTCAAGGTGCGGCCTTACATCAGGAAGTTCCATTCCTCCGAATACATCAACGCGCTCGCCAACGGTGATATCTGCCTGGCGGTCGGCTGGTCGGGTGACGTGTTCCAGGCCCGCAACCGCGCGGTCGAGGCCAAGCAGGGCGTCGAAATCGGCTATTCCGTGCCGAAGGAGGGCGCGCAGATGTGGTTCGACCAGATGGCGATCCCCGCCGACGCACCGCATGTCGCGGAGGCGCTCGAGTTCATCAACTACATGATGAAGCCGGAAGTCATCGCCAAGTCGTCGAACTACGTGCTCTACGCAAACGGCAACAAGGCTTCGCAGCAATTCGTCGACAAGGCATTGTTGGAGGATCCTTCGGTTTATCCCGATGCCGAGACCATAAAGAAGCTCTACACCGTCTCGCCATACGATCCCAAGACCCAGCGCGTCATCACGCGCACCTGGACCAAGATCGTCACTGGCCAGTAAGCAATCCGACACGGTCCCGGCAGCCACCTGCCGGGACCGTTTCTACCTGGGGCAAGAAGCAAGAAAATCAGGACGGAGTGGGATATGAAATCGCTTGGCAGCATCCGCAGGGATTTTGCACCGTGGAACGACCCGAATGCCAAGCCGTACATCCAGTTCGACAACGTCACCAAGAAGTTCGGTGACTTCACCGCCGTCAACAATCTGTCTCTGACCATCTTCGAGCGCGAGTTCTTCGCGCTGCTCGGCGCCTCCGGTTGCGGAAAGTCGACGCTGCTCAGGATGCTCGCCGGCTTCGAGGAGCCGACAGCCGGCCGCATTCTGCTTGACGGCCAGGATCTGCGTGGCATCCCGCCCTACCGGCGGCCTGTCAACATGATGTTCCAGTCCTATGCGCTGTTCCCGCATATGACGGTCGAGAACAACATCGCCTTCGGCCTCAAGCAGGACGGCATGCCGAAGCCCGAAATCGCATCGCGCGTTGCCGAGATGCTGAAGCTGGTCAAACTCGAGCAGTTCGCCAAGCGCAAGCCGCACCAACTATCCGGCGGCCAGCGCCAGCGCGTCGCGCTCGCCCGCTCGGTCGCCAAGCGGCCGAAGGTGCTGCTGCTCGACGAGCCGCTCGGCGCGTTGGACAAGAAGCTGCGCGAAGAGACGCAATTCGAACTGATGGATTTGCAGCAGAACCTCGGCCTGACCTTCGTCGTCGTCACCCACGACCAGGAAGAGGCGATGACCATGGCCGATCGCATCGCCATCATCGACAAGGGCGAGGTGATGCAGGTGGCAACGCCGGCCGAAGTCTACGAGGCGCCCGGATCGCGCTTCGTCGCCGGCTTCGTCGGCAATGTGAACATGTTCGAGGGCAAGATTGCGCGTGGCGAGGCCGGCAGCGCCAGCATCGATGCCGGCAATGGCCTCACCATCCGCACCGACAATGCCGGCGCCGCCGGCGCCGGGACGGCCGTCACCTTCGCCATCAGGCCCGAAAAGATCAAGGTGTCGTCGAAGAAGCCGGCCGAGGCGGTCAACGCCATCGAGGGCGAGGTCTACGACATCGCCTATCTCGGCGACATGACCGTCTACCATGTCAGGCTGGACGACGGCCAGGTGGTGCGCGCGAGCACCATGAACGCGGCCCGAATCACCGAGGATCCGTTGAGCTGGAACGACCGCGCCTGGGTTTCCTTCCGGCCCGATGCCGGCGTCGTGCTGACGCGGTAGGGGCGACCATGTCGAGCGCCGCCGTCACCACCTCATCAGCCTCTCCGGCATCCAATGCCGGCAAATCCATCCTTGCCAGGCTGGGCGCTGCCTTCGTTGGCCGACTGGTCATCATCATCCCGTATGTCTGGCTGCTGTTCTTCTTCCTTATCCCGTTCGTCATCGTCTTCAAGATCTCGCTGTCGCAGACGGCGATCGCCATTCCGCCCTATACGCCGGCGCTCGATTTCAGCGGCGGCATTTCCGGGTTCCTGGCTCAGCTGAAACAACTCAGCCTCGATAATTACACCTGGCTGACGCAGGACGCGCTCTACTTCAACGCCTATGTGACCAGCGTCATCATCGCCGCGATCTCGACGGTCCTGACATTGCTCGTCGGCTACCCCATCGCCTATGGCATGGCGCGCGCGCCGGCGACGATCCGCCCGACCTTGCTGATGCTGGTGATCCTGCCGTTCTGGACCTCGTTCCTGATCCGCGTCTACGCCTGGATCGGCATTCTCAAGCCCGAAGGGCTGCTCAATCAGCTGCTGCTCGCCACCGGCGTCATCCACCAGCCGCTGATCATCCTCAACACCTATACGGCGATCTTCATCGGCATCGTCTATTCCTACCTGCCGTTCATGGTGTTGCCGCTCTATTCCGCGCTTGAGAAGATGGACTATTCGCTGATCGAGGCAGCCAAGGATCTCGGCTGTCCGCCGACAAGTGCGTTCTGGAAGATCACCTTTCCGCTGTCGCTGCCCGGCGTCATCGCCGGCTGTCTGCTGGTGTTCATTCCGGCCGTCGGCGAGTTCGTCATTCCCGATCTGCTCGGCGGCTCGCAGACGCTGATGATCGGCAAGACGTTGTGGAACGAGTTCTTCGCCAATCGCGACTGGCCGGTATCGTCGGCTGTTGCCGTCATCCTGCTGTTGCTGCTGATCGTGCCGATCATGCTCTTCCAGCGGGCCCAGGCGCGCGCTCAGGAAATGGACAGGTGACCTCATGAACGCCACCTGGAGCCGCTTCAACATCACTTCGATCGTGCTTGGCTTTGCCTTTCTCTATCTGCCGATCGTGCTGCTCATCGTCTTCTCGTTCAACGAGTCGAAACTGGTTACGGTCTGGGGTGGTTTCTCGACCAAATGGTACGTCTCGCTGTTCCACAATCAGGGCCTCATGGACGCGACCTGGGTGACGGCGCGCGTTGGCCTGATCTCGGCCACGGTAGCGACCGTTCTCGGCACGCTGGCGGCACTCACCTTGACCCGCTACACGCGCTTCAAGGGCAGGGTGCTGTTCTCCGGCATGGTCTTTGCGCCGCTGGTCATGCCGGAAGTGATCACCGGCCTGTCGCTGCTGCTGCTCTTCGTCGCGGTCGGGCTCGACCGTGGCTTTCTCACCGTGACGCTCGCCCATATCACGCTGACCATGTGCTTCGTCGCCGTGGTCGTGCAGTCGCGGCTCATGACTTTCGACCGCTCGCTGGAAGAAGCCGCGATGGATCTTGGCGCAACGCCGGTGAAGACCTTCTTCCAGATCACATTGCCGGTCATCATGCCGGCGATCGTCTCCGGCTGGATGCTGGCTTTCACGCTTTCGCTCGACGATCTGGTCATCGCAAGCTTCACCTCCGGGCCGGGCGCGACGACGCTGCCGATGAAGATCTACAGCCAGGTTCGCCTCGGCGTGACGCCGGAAATCAACGCTGCCTGCACCATCCTGATCGCTGTCGTGGCGATTGGCGTCATCATCGCCTCGCTTGCCAACAAGCGGCGTGAGGTGCAGCGCCAGCTCGACGAGCAGGCGGCGCAGCGCGGGTGAAAGACAGGAGGCGCAGTGGCGGCCTATTCCCCCGAAACGCCGCGGCTGATCGGGGAAATGAACGGCGTGCTCCAGGTTCCGCCGACGAAGAACGATGACTGGTTGGGACCTTGCTGGCCGTTGGCCTGCGTTGCCGCCTGGTCAGGCTGAATGACGCCGCCGGACAAGGCCAGTCCGCGCCCGGCGTAGGACGCGATGCCGGACAGCCAGATCTTGTACTTCGCTGAATTGGCCTCGGCCTTGTCGATCCGCGCCACGCCCTTCGAAATGGTGGCCTTGATCTCGGCGCCGTCGATCGGCAATGTTCCGTCGGAGACGTCGTCGAGCGCGAAGAAGCCGCCCTGTTCGGTATGTTTGAGGAAGGCCGGCAGGTTGAGCTTGCTCAACGCACCCGGCCCGAAGGTCGCCGAGACCGAGCCGTCGGCATTGTCGAAGATGGAATCCCAGGTTCTGCCCGGCCCCTTGAGGATCACCGAGACGGTGCCCGTGCCGACCGGCACCAGCCGCGTCATCCCTGCCGCCGTGCCGAACGCACCGCCGTCGATGTCGGACGCCAGAAGGCGGATTTCGACCTGCGAGCCCTCCGGCTTGCGATCGAAGCGAAGGCTGGTCTGGATGTTGCCGCCGAAGGCCGAGGCATCGGAGATGTCGAAGACGGACAGACCATCCTTGACCTGGGCCGTGGCGGCGACATCGGCGAGCTGGATAGGCCCCGCCGTGGCGTGGGCTGCCGACAGCCTCAGATCGAGATTGATCTTGTCGGCGAAACTTGTGTCGATTTCGCCGGGTCCCGCCCCTCCGGTCGGCACCAGCGGGGTGAAGGCTGACAGAAACGATCTGAGGTCGAGCGTGTCGAAGGCGAGCGTGCCGGAGATCACCGGTTGTGCTTCACCAAGCGAGAGGTCCAGTGCACCCATCCCCGGATTGTTGTCGAGTGCAATTGCCGTGTTGTCGAACTTGACGCGCCCGCCCGTCGCGGTGATCTTGCTCGAAATGCTGACCGAGCCGATCGCCGCACCCGGAGCGATGCCGGCCTGCGACCATTCCAGGACACGCCGCAGCGAGGGTGCCGAGAACTTCGCCTGACCGTCGAAATAGGTATTTTCAGACATGCTGGCCGTGCCGTCGAACGAGAAGGTGGCGGGCGCCGCCTTGAAGGACAGCGTCAGCGGCGCCGTGCCGCCGGCAAACAGCACAAGCGGCCTGGCCGAGGCGACGTCCAGCGCGACGCTTTCGCCCCGCCAGATCCCTGTTGCCGACAGCGTCGCATTGCTGTTCATCGCCGCCCAATTCGCCTGACCGTTTAAACTGCTCAGGATCTCGACGTCCTTGCCGCCGATGGACGCTACCATTCGGCCGTCGCGAAACTCGACCGTGCCGAAGGTGTCGGTAGGCAGCTTGTCGAGGTCCGGCTTGGCGGGGTCGGCATTGACCACGCCGCGCGCCGTGTCGATGGAACGCGTGATGCGCCCGCCGGTGGGGACAGCGGGCAGGAAAAGGCCGGCAGGCGTGCGCTGGACCCGGATCGTCGGCCGCACCAGCCGCGCCGTCGAAAACACCACGTCGCCGCGCAGCGCCGCCATGGCGGAAAGGTCGACCTCGACCCGTTCTGCCTCGACCACAGGCGGCGCCTCGGTGTCGGTCCATTGTGAAAGCGTCACATCGGTCAGGATTGCCCGGAATGTCGGCCAGACCTCGATGCGCGGCGAACCGTCGATGGCGACCCGGAAGCCGCTCCACGCGCTCATTTCCCAGGCGATGCGGTCGCGCACGATACGGGTGGAGGCAATCAGCGGCAGGGCGGCAACGACCAGCGCGACGACGATCACGGCAGCGCCGATCGCCCATATTCCGCGCCGGATCATAGATGATGGCATATGGCCCCGTATGCTTCCATTCCGACAAATCGCCCGGCGGGTGTAACCCCGGTCGTCACCACGACCCCAGTCGTCACCACGACCCCAGTCGTCACCACGACCCCCAGTCGTCACCACGACTTCAAGTTGTCACTACGACTTAGGGCTGAGGCATTTCAAGTCTTTATGGCCCGGCGATGGCATTTGCGCACATCTGGTCGCATCAGCCGAACAAAATCTTGCTCTGCTGCGCTGCGATATGCATAAGCGATGGCGACCGTGGAGGAACGATCATGGCTGCCGGACAACCGCTCTGGACCCCGACGCAAGACCAGATTGACGCAGCACCCTTGACCGCCTTCACCAAGGCCGCCGGAGTGAAAGCCGGCGTAGCGTTTTCCTCGTATTCGCAGCTTCATGCCTGGTCGGTCGAGGACCGTGAGGGGTTCTGGAGCCTGATCTGGGATTTCTGCGGCATCGTCGGCGACAAGGGCGATAGGCTGCTCGTCGACGGCGACAAGATGCCCGGCGCTTCTTTCTTTCCCGATGCGACACTGAATTTCGCCGAGAATCTGCTGAAGAAGACCGGCTCAGGCGACGCAATCGTGTTTCGCGGCGAAGACAAGGTCGAGCGCCGGCTGTCCTGGAACGCGTTGCACGCGCTGACCTCGCGGCTGCAGGAGCTTTTCCTGTCGCTCAAGGTGAAGAAGGGCGACCGCATCGCCGCCATGATGCCCAACATGCCGGAGACCGTCGCCGCCATGCTGGCCGCCGCCTCGATCGGCGCGGTTTGGTCGTCCTGCTCTCCCGATTTCGGCGAGCAGGGCGTGCTCGACAGGTTCGGCCAGATCGAGCCCGTCGTCTTCATCGCGCCGGATGGCTATTGGTACAATGGCAAGGCGATCGAAGTCGCCGACAAGATCGCCGCGGTCGCGGCCAAGCTCGGCACTGTCCGCAAGATTCTGGTCGTCGATTATCTCGGCACATCGAGCGATGTCGCCGGGGCCATCGACAAGGCGGTAGCGCTGGAAGAGGCGCTGTCGCCCTTCGTCGGCAAGCCCGTTGCCTTCGAGCCGCTGCCGTTTTCGCATCCGCTCTACATCCTGTTTTCGTCGGGAACGACCGGCATTCCCAAATGCATCGTCCATTCGGCCGGCGGCACGCTGATCCAGCATGTCAAGGAACACCGGCTGCATGCCGGTCTCACCGATGGCGACCGCTTCTTCTACTTCACCACCTGCGGCTGGATGATGTGGAACTGGCTGGTGTCGGGGCTCGCTTCGGGGGCCACGTTGCTGCTCTATGACGGTTCGCCCTTCTACCCCGACGGCAATGTGCTGTTCGATTTCGCCGATGCCGAGAAGATGACGTTCCTCGGCACCTCGGCCAAGTTCATCGATTCCGTGCGCAAGGCCGGCCTCAAGCCGATCCGCACGCATGATCTGGCCACGGTGCGGGCAATCTCCTCCACCGGCTCGCCGCTGTCGCCGGAAGATTTCCGCTTCGTTTATGACGGCATCAAGAAGGACGTGCATCTGGCCTCGGTCTCCGGCGGCACCGACATCGTCTCCTGCTTCGTGCTCGGCGTGCCGACGCAGCCTGTCTGGACCGGCGAGATCCAGGGACCCGGCCTTGGCCTTGCGGTCGATGTCTGGGACGATGACGGCAGGCCGGTCCGGCAGGAGAAGGGCGAGTTGGTCTGCACCAAGGCTTTTCCGGCGATGCCGATCGGCTTCTGGAACGACCCCGAGGGCAAGAAGTACCGGGCGGCCTATTTCGAGCGCTTCGACAATGTCTGGTGTCACGGCGATTTCGCCGAATGGACCGCGCATGGCGGCCTGATCATCCATGGCCGCTCCGACGCCACGCTCAACCCGGGCGGCGTGCGCATCGGCACGGCGGAGATCTACAACCAGGTCGAACAGATGCCGGAGATTCTGGAAGCACTGTGCATCGGCCAGGACTTCGACAACGACGTGCGCGTCGTCCTGTTCGTGCGCCTGGCCGCCGGCGCGCAGCTCGACGAAAATCTGGAAAAACGCATCCGCGCCAAGATCCGCAGTGGCGCCAGTCCCCGCCATGTCCCGGCCAGGATCGTTGCCGTGTCGGATATTCCCCGCACCAAGTCGGGTAAGATCACCGAACTCGCGGTGCGCGACGTGGTGCACGGCCGCGCCATCAAGAACAAGGAAGCGCTCGCCAACCCGGAAGCGCTCGACCTGTTCAAGAACCTGCCGCAGCTGGCCGAGTAGCTGCTACTGCATGTCGCTCAAAAGTGGTCCGGTTTTGAGACAACGACATGCATGAAAAAGGCCTTTCCGGCATGGTTAACGAAATATCTCGCTAGAATTTACCTAGATTTCATGAGTGGTACACATTCGTAAATTTTCCGGCACTCCGGTAAGGAGTTGTTAAGGTCCGGCGTCGATAGTCGCAGGTAACTTGAGGGAGAAATCCCGTTCCTCAGCCCCGAGGATCCGAATTCGCTCAAGCCCCCGTTGTGACAGCAATCCCATCTCTTAAGGCGCCCTTTGGGCGCCTTTTCTTTTTATCGGGACCGAACCGCGGAGAGGGCTGATCTATTCCGCGAGCACACGGGTCGACGGAAAAGCGACCTCGACCAGAGTGCCTTCGCCCGGTGTCGAATTGATGGTGAACCGGGCACGGTTGGCTTCCACCATCGCTTTGGTCAACGGCAGTCCAAGCCCGGTACCGTCACCGCGTCCGCGCTTCAGCGCGTTGATCTGCTTGAACGGCTTTAGCGCCTGCTCGATCTCGGCATGGCTCATGCCGATGCCGGTGTCGCGCACCCGCATGACGACGTCGCCCGACGTCTCATAGGCGGTCGAGACGATCACCTGGCCGCCGGCCTGGGTGTAACGGATGGCATTCGACAGGATGTTGAGCGCGATCTGGCGCACGCTGCGCAGGTCCGCCACCACTTCCGGCAGCCGCGAAGCGAAGCTGGAGCGGATGATGACCCGTTCGCGGTTGGCCTGCGGCTGCATCATCGCCACCGTCTCGGCCAGCGTGTCGTTGAGCGACACCGCTTCATAGGCCATCTCCTGCTGGCCGGCCTCGATCTTGGAGATGTCGAGCAGGTCGTTGACCAGATCGAGCACATGATTGCCCGAGCGGTTGATATCGCGCAGATAGTCGCGGTAGCGATCGTTGGCGACAGGTCCGAACTTCTCGTCGACCATCAATTCCGAAAAACCGATGATGGCATTGAGCGGGGTGCGGATCTCGTGGCTGATGCGGGCCAGGAAATCGGTCTTCTGCGAGGACGCGCGCTCGGCCACCGCACGTGCCTGCGTCAAGTCCTCTTCGGCCCGCTTCCACTGCGTGATGTCGCGAACGACGGCGCAGAAGCCGCTGTCGTTGGGCAGCCGACCGATGGTCATGAACAGCGGAATGAAGCGGCCTTGCGACTCGCGCCCGATCACCTCGCGGCCGTCGTTCATGACACTCGCCACGCCGGGCTCGGACAGTCCGTTGAGATAGTCGCGCGCCGCGCGCTGGCTTTCGATCGCAAACAGCGAGGCGAACGGCTTGCCGGTCACATCGTCGCTGTCGAAGCCGAACAGCGCTTCCGCAGGCCGGCTGATCGATCGGATGGTGCCGTCACGGCCGATCAACACGACGCCGTCGGTGGCGGTGTCGATAATGGTGCGCATCTCGGCGATGCGCGCCTTGAGTTCGGAAATATCCGGCTGCGTCTGCTCGTCGCCAACCACATGCAGGCTCGCCGGCGCATCATCCTCGCCGGAGCGTCGCACGACCAGCATCAGCGCCTTGCCGTCGCGCCAGGGGACCGAGCGCAAAATGGCCTCGATCGGGAATTCCTGTCCGTCACGCGTTTTCAGCCGCAGCGCGCGATCGGTGCCGTCGGAAACGCCGTCGTCGGCATAGGGGTCGGCAAACAACGCGCCGAGGCCGCCGGCATCCGCCAGATCGTCAAGCGCCTCGTAACCCGTCAGGCTGAGGAATTCCTCATTCGCATAGTGCAACCGGTCCCCGGAATGGATGAGCAGCGGCACGGGCAGCTTGCCGAGCAGCGACGTGTCCGGAGCCTTGTGTTCATCTCCGGCGGAAAACGCCGACGGCACGAACCCTTCGGCCTTGAGCGGCGGAACCTGCAGGCGAGGGCGCTCGAGGGGTATTTCCGCAGAGTCGCCTGCGGTTTCCTCGCCAACCGTCTGCTCGTCGGGCGACGCGGCTTCCTCGTCGGGCTGCGCCCAATCCTCATTGTCTTCGGCATCGCGAAAATCCGCCGACGTCATGCTGTCGTCATCGAGGCTATCATGTGTCGCGTCAGTGGCTTCAGGCTCTTCGCCGGGCGAAACGGCAGCTGTGTTCTCTGGTTCCGCCGCCACGGGGCCACGTTCGTCATCTTGGCCGGCATAGTCGAGCAACGAGCCCGTCACATTCACCCCCGAGCGGGCGTCACGAGGGGCTTCGTCCGCGTGACCGTCAAGCCGTGCCAGATCCCGCTCGTCTTCGGCATCGACATCGGATGCCTCGACCGGTTCGTTCTCTGGCCCTGACGCAGGGATGCCGTCGGTGCGCATCGGGTCGTCGGACGCATTGACCGGAGCCTCGGTCTCCGCTGCCGATGCCTCCACAGTCTCGGTCTCTGGCGGCCCGACCGGAGCGCTATCCTTCTTCAGCCGCTCGCCGATTTCGCGGAACGCGCTGCGTTCCAGGGTCGACAGGCCCTTGTCGTTGGCAGGCTGGCGATGTTCGGCGAGCCGGATCACCTTATCGGCAAAGCGCCGCTCCTGTTTCGGCACGATGGTCAACGCCGGCACCTCGCCCTTGAACGGATCCGATGCCTGCGTGTCCTCGGTCTTGGGCTCTTCGGCGTTCGGCTGTTCGGGCGCGGGTTGGATGATTTGCGGTTCCGGCGTTGCCGGCGCCTGGCTATTGGGCACCAGCGCCATGCCGATGGCCTCCGGATCGACGACCGCGTCGCTGGCGCGGGCGACGCCGAAGCCGCGGAAACCCTCGAAGGCGCGGCTGCGGCCATAGACAGGCAGCGCCGCCAGGTCGACCGGTATCTTCAGATCGGTGCCGACGACCGGCCACAGCACGGAGCGCCCGGACCAGGTATCGCGCCGTTCGAGGAGCCCTGATATCTCGCCGGAGGGGTCGAGGCCGAATGTAGCGGCGACATCCCTGAAGCGGCGGCCGATCACGTCGGCCGCCGGCTTGCCAACGATGTCGGCGAATTCCGGCGACAGCGCGCTGAACTTGCCTTCGGCATCGGTGCGCCAGACGAAACGCACCGGCGCCGCTGCGCGGTCTATCGCCGAGACGGTCGTCGGCGTGGCCGTGGACTGGACTTCCAGGGCGGCCGGCTCTTGAGGCGCTTCAGGTCCGGACGCGGCAGGTCGCGGCGCCTGTTGCCCTCCGTCTTCGCCGGCGTTGAAGTACCAATGGTCGTGCTGCGCGGGCATGCGCTCTGCTGCCGGCCGATCGCTGTTGGCCGCCGTCGGCGCCTGTCCGATCGCATCGGCGATCTCATGCTGCTGCGATGCGGCGATGTCGCCGGCCGGCTGCGAGGCGCTCGGTTCGTCGGCCGGTGCCTCGCGACCCTGTTCCGGCTGGGAAGCCGCGTCGCCAGCAGGTGCCGTCTCGGCAATGGTTTGCGTAGGATGTTCGCCCGCAGGGGCTGTGTCGTCGAGCTGGTCCTCGTCGATCACCACCAGCAGATGCCGCTCCTCGGTCAATCTTGCCAGCCCTGCCGGGTAGGAGGCCGTGCCGCCGGGGACAAGGCGCTTGACGATGCGGTCGCTCTCGGCTGCGACGTCGGCGACCAGTGCCGCCAGCGTCTCCGGGAGGATGCCCAGTGCCGAAAATCCTTCCGAGGCCGCCTCGACGTTGCCCCCGGCATCGACAAAGGCGATGAAATGACCATCCTCGGTGAGGCCGCTAATGGCGCGCGCGGCGATTTCGCCGGCACTGCGTGACCCGGTCTGAGCCGCCGGCACTGCCAGCATGATCGCCTTTTCGGCGTCCGGCATGGTCACCGCACTGGCCAGGAAGCCGACGGCGCGGCTGGTCATGCCGGTCGCCAGCCGCACCATGATGGCGCGGTCACTGCCAATCTCGGGAAATCCGCTGGTCGCCATGATCTGGCGCCTGGCGATCACGGGCAACTGCGCCGAGGCGCCGATGATCGCCTCGATGTCGGGATAACCGAACATCGCGGCTCCTGGCCCGTTGGCCCAGATCACCTGCTCCAGATCCGCCGACAGGATCGCGATCGCGTCGCCTGCCGCAAAGCGCTGGCGGACCGCGTCGAGCACGGCGACATCGAGGAAGGAATATTCGGACGGCATGCGCTTGGCGGACCTCACGGAGCGGCGATTTTGCAGTTAACGCTTTGTTAATAAAAGCCGGAGGCGCGAAGGTCCACAAGCCAGAACGTGCAAAGGCTTGAATCTGGGCTCTTGGTTAACGGCCCAAAAGAAATTTATGGTGCACTGCAACAAAGATATTGCAACGCACAAAATTTGCCTTTATATTGCCATCATACAGGAACGAGACGGCTTTCTGTCAAAGCCGCTGCCGCTGAAAAGGATGGAAAATGTCCAGGACCAAGACCGCCGAGACGATCGAAAACGTTGAATTCCCGAGCTTCGACGCTTCCAAGGCCACCGACCAGATGCGCGCCTTCGCCGAAAAGGGCGTTGAGCAGTCGAAAGAGGCCTATGCCAAGCTGAAGACCGGCGCCGAGGAGACCCAGAAGGCTCTGGAGTCGACCTACGAGACCGCCAAGACCGTTTCCAACGACCTGTCGCTCAAGACCATCTCCGCTTTGCGTGCCAATGCCGAGGCCGGCTTTTCCCACCTCGAAGCCCTGATCGGCGCCAAGTCGCTGTCGGAAGTCGTCGAGCTGCAGACCGCCTTCCTGCGCAAGCGCGTCGAATCGACCGTCGAGCAGGCCAAGGACTTCCAGGCCGTTGCCTCCAAGGCGGCCGAGGACGTCTCCAAGCCGATCAAGACCGCCTTCGAGAAGGCGATGAAGGAAATCAAGGTTGCCTAACATTTGCGCATGATCTGAAGATGCAACAAAAGGTCGCATTTTCTTAAAAACGATCAGGTGTATGATAGCAGCCATCAAGGAATACCCGGTGAGTGGAACCTCCTCCCTCTGCTCCCCGGGGTGACCAGCCAGCACCTCCTCCCGCTGGCTCGTAACAGGAAAAGGCCGGCACCTCCTCCCGCCGGCCTTTTTCTTTGTCCGTCGCCCGGCCCTTGCCTGCGCCTTCTTGCTGGGCAAATGCCGCGTCGATGTGGGGAAGTGACCTTTGCTTTCCAAAAGCCTTGAATTAGAATCCATAAGCCCGTAAGGACGCATCGCCGAACGACAGAGCGGGCGGATGAGTTTCTGTTTCGATCCGCTCAGGCAACGTGCCGTTGTAGCTCAGATGGTTAGAGCGCCGGATTGTGGATCCGGAGGTCGCTGGTTCGATCCCAGCCAACGGTACCACTGGATTTTCCGCTAAATCATTGAGTCTGTTATAGAATTTGTAACATCTGGGGATCGGTCTTGCGGCTATTTCCTATTTTGTGTTACATATTGTGCAACGGAGAGGCGATCATTTCCATTACTACCGTCGTCTGCCCAGAGAGGTCAGGGACCTCGACGAGCGTCGCGTGTTCGTGCGCCGCGCCCTCGACACCGCAGACCGGATAAAGGCGCGCACCGCCCGAGATCTCCATGAGGCTGCTGACAATGCTTTATGGGCTTCGTTGATGCTGGGTGAAAATCCACAGGCGGCGCGTATCCGATACCAACAAGCCATCAAGCGCGCCGAGTCCTTGGGATTCGTCTATCGACCGCTCGCCGAGATCCTGGTCGCCGAGCCCCTCGATACCATCCTGCAGCGGGTAGAGAGCACGATAGGCGAGCCTGCCAAATCACCATCTGTCGATGCGGTCGGCGGGGCGGTCGCTCGCCCTGACGACAAGATATCGGAAGCGCTGAAGCTATACTTCAACGAGATTGCCCGCGACGAAATCCGCACAAAAAGCCCTGACCAGAAGAAGCGCTGGAAAGCAAAGCGCGAAATGAGGTCGAGGTGTTTATCGGCATGGTCGGCGACAAGCCTATGAGCGAGATAACGCGCGACGACGCGCGAGTGGTACACAAATATTGGCTGGATCGAATTGCGCCTGAGAAAGGGAGAGCAGACCGTTCAGCGTCGACAGGCAACCGAAACATGGGCAATCTTCGGACCCTCTACGCCGACTACTTTCGCCATCTAGGTTTCCCCGAACAGAAGAATCCGTTCGCCGATCTGTCATTCGCCGACAAGTCGAAACGCAGTCGACCGCCGTTCCCGACCGACTGGATTCGCGACAAGATATTTGCGCCTGGCGCGCTTGCGACACTCAATGATGAGGCGAGGGGAATCGTGCTTGCCTTCGCTGAGACAGGAGCCCGGCCGAGCGAACTCGCGAACCTGCATACCGGTGTCATCCATGTTGACCACGAGGTGCCGCACATTTCAGTCGAGCCGCGTGACGATCCCGACGATCCACGAGAGATCAAGACCGCCTCGTCGGTGCGCAAGATACCGCTGGTCGGCGTGGCGCTTGAGGTGTTCAAAAAGCACCCCAACGGCTTCCCGCGGTACAAGGATCGCGAGGCGTCGCTGTCAGCCCTGCTCAACAAGCACTTCAAGAGCTACAATTTGTTCCCGACTGACAATCACACTGTCTATTCACTGCGCCATTCATTCGAAGACCGCATGAAGAACGGTAGGCTGGACGAGGAGCTTCGGCGCATGCTGATGGGCCACACGATCGACCGTCCGAAATACGGCGAGGGCGGCGACATGAAGATGTGGCAAGAGGAACTTATGAAGATCGTGTTGCCGTTCGATCCTGGGATCGTATGACACGCTGGCGCACTGCGGCGAGGCGTTCCTCCTTCGCTCGATAATCCTGCAGGGCGCGTTCAAGATAGTCGTACAGCGGGAGCCATATCTCGCCTTGGTCGTCGCGCCCGACGATTATCTCGGCCACGCGATCGAGCGCTCGCTCAATCCGGTGCACGGTGATTGGTTGAAGCGTGGGCGAATATCGCCTCAATGCTTCGCCTTTCTGCAAGACCAGAAATGTACCGTGCCTAATGCGTAGGCGGACTTTCTTGGCGCAGTGAAGGGCCTGCGTTCGGCTCGGGGTGTAGTCGGCGGCTGCGGCGTGCAAATGGGACAGGCTCTTTGCCCATCGGGGATTGGTACGGGAGAGCGCTACCGCCTTTCCCCGCATTCGGAAGACTTGCGGCATCTTCTACGATGTAGGGCGTGATGGACTGTCTTGCTGCTGCAAAACCGAAAAGGCAACGCCGGCCCGAAGCCGAGCAGGTCAGCCGTCTTTTTCCAGTCTACGCGCCGTATTTTTGGCCGTGAACTCGATCGTTCGTATCGCCCGCAGCCAGGACATTCTGTGCCAGGGCCGCGGCTCGGCCGCCAATTCCGCCGTGTGTTACGTGCTCGGCATCACCTCCATTGATCCCGAACGCAGCAATCTCCTGTTCGAAGGTTGAGCAACGAGCGGCGCGAGATCGTCATGCAATGGGTACCAAGGGTACCATCCGCGATGCGGGAAAGGCGCTCGGATTGCCCGAGACATGACCAGACTTCTGTCCTCGCAGATTTGGGGCCATGTCGAAGCCGTCCACGCGCAGCGAGCCACAGGGCTGAATCTGAATCTCGATGATCGGCGGCTGCGGCTTTCCCGGTGGCTTCGTCCTGAGCCATGATCGGCTCGACGAACCCCCTGGGAGCGAGCGCCCGACATCGTCAGGCTCCTTAAACGACCTCTTGTCGCGGCCAACGAGACGCTTTGTCCTAGCCGATGTCGGCCCTCACGATCTGCGACGGTCTACCCCGTTGGTAGTCCCATTTCCGCGCAAGGGAGCAAACAATTTGGATTCGTTTGCACATTTCGGATCAAAATGCAGTTCCGACCGTTAGACGCGCAGCCAGGTTGGAGGCAGCGATGAACGTCAGTGACGAAGCCACGAAATCTTTTTGGATGAAGGACACGGAGTTGCCCTCGGCCCCGCAACTGGAACAGGATGTGCGATGCGATGTGGCGGTGGTGGGGGCGGGCATGGCCGGCGTTTCTATTGCCTACGAACTTGCGCTGGCGGGACAGTCAGTGGTGCTGGTTGACAGGGGGCGGCTGCTCGGTGGGATGACTTGCCGCACGACCGCCCACTTGGCCCCGATCTGCGACGACGGCCTAAGCGAACTCGTCAAAATCCGCGGCGAGGATCTCGCTCGAGGTTTTCAAGAGAGCCAGCAAGCCGCTGTCGACCGGATCGAGGAACACGTCAGCGATCTTGAAATAGACTGCGACTTTCGTCGGCTCGACGGATTTCTTTTTCCCGCAGCCTGGATGGACGAAAATGAAGCCACCAAGCAATGTGATGAAGAGTATGAAGCGGCTGGCAAGGTTGGTGCAATCGCAGACCACGGCCGCGGCGTTCCGTTGAAAGGCCATGAGGCGGCGCCGGTGCTACGCTATCCCGATCAGGCCACGTTTCACCCACTGAAATATCTTCGTGCCCTGCTTGACGATTTCCGGGAGCGCGGAGGCAAGGCTTTTGCCGAAAGTGCCGTCACCGAGATCGAGGAGGGTGAACAGATCCGCCTTCGCGTCGAAGGGGGCGCAACCATCACAGCCGATAACGCCGTGTTTGCCACAAACTCGCCGGTCAATACGGTGGTGGCCATCCACAGCAAGATGGCGCCCTATCGGACCTATGCGATGGCATTCGAGCTGCCCAAAGCAACTCTTCCGGACGCGCTCTATTGGGATATGGACGATCCCTACTACTACGTTCGTCTCCAACCCGGGGAGGGTGACATCGACTATCTAATTGCGGGCGGTCGTGATCATAAATCTGGCGAAGCCGATGACGGCTCGGCGCGTTTCGATGCATTGGACGCCTGGATCCGCGCCCTTGTCCCGGAACTGGGCGAGGAAGCAGCGCGTTGGTCTGGCCAGGTTCTCGACACGATCGATTATTGCGGATTCATCGGCCGCAATCCTTGCAGCAAGAACGTCTTTATCGCTACCGGGGATTCAGGACAAGGAATCACCCACGGAGCGTTGGCTGGCCTGCTCATCCGGGACCTTGTCGTCGGTGGGTCCAGTGTGTGGGAGGAGGTTTATGCCCCCGATCGCAAGCCTCCCTTGGCATTGGCGAACTACGTTAGCGAGAATCTGACGGCGTTGAAGAATTTCGCGGAGTATCTGTTGCCCGGCGAGATCAAATCAGCCGCCGATCTGGAACCCGGTCAGGGCGGTATTCTCCGCGATGGTTTGAGAAAACTCGCCGTGTGCCGTGACCAAAACGGTGGAATGCACATGCATTCCGCCAGTTGCACGCATCTCGGCTGCATCGTCCATTGGAATTCGACCGAGCAGTGCTGGGACTGCCCCTGCCATGGCTCCCAGTTCGCGCCGGATGGAGCCGTTCTCAACGGTCCCGCCATCCGTCCTTTGTCGCGCCGGACCGGAACCGCCTCAGATTGGTCCAAGAGATCACACGCACAATCCCACAGCGGCGCAGACTGAAACTCCCGGTCCGGTCTTGAACACCAACATTTCAACCGGCGGGGCGCTTTCCCACCTGGACACACTTCATCGTTCAAAATATCTCGCTGAACGCGAGGATCGCGAACGCGACGACGGTGTCGCGCTAGACCAATGCCATCGGCATGTAACGGATGATTACCCTGTCTTGCCGGAAACGGCGCTCCAGTTCGGAGCGGCGGGCGCACCAATCGGACAAGTCGGCTTCTTCCGCCATGACCTCGAAGATGACAATTTCATCGATGGCGGAGTCGGCACCCTTTCGCCACAACCCCTCTGCTGGCGCCTGAAGGTAGTGACGCCATCGAACCGGGCAGCCAGCTCTTCCTTGACCCGATCGAAAGCTTCCCGCTCAAATGGCCGGCCGTCATTGTCCGCGCGAGGAAGCAGGATTTGGAAGAGGTGCATGGCGACTTCTCACTGAAAAGCATCCAACGGCCTTCATGGCGCCCCGTTCCTTCCGGGATAGCTCGGCCGGAGTGACACTGGTGAAGCTGACGCTTGAGCGGGGGCCGAATGACGCTCTGTCGAAACTCACGCCCATGATTCAACGCGGGTGACATCGTGCTGCCGTAAACCTGCCTGAAGTCCGCTCGACGGACAGCCCCGATTAGCGACCTTCGTGGCAGCCGCACGGCCGGATGCGAGCGTCACATCTGCCAGCTGCGACTTCGCCTAATACGCTCTCGACTGCGGGCTTTTCGACGCGCAACTCTAAGCTCGGCAAGTGTTGGCCACCACCAACCCCTCAGGCGTTCGGTCGGTCCAGCGGCCACCCTTGCGGGCCATGTCCTTACAAGTTCGCCCAGCGTAGCCGAGCGCCATCTGCCCCAAACCAACTCGCCGTTCGAAGCCATTGCGTGAGGATAAAGGGCAGTTGCGTCTGATGGCACGACCACTTCACCGGAAATGTCAGTGAAGACGACGACCCCGTAGAGCTCGGTTGCGACAGCGCGACCCAGGCGAGGTTGATCGTGAGTTGGCAACGGATAGCGGTGACGCCGGCGTTCAGCAGCCAGTTGGCGCGAGGTTCTGTAGGCTTCAGTATTTCTGGCGTCCACACGTCGCCGTTTCCTTTCCTCCGGCTCGGCATTGCGAGCAGCTTTTTCGATGCTTGGCCACCGGCGCCGGAGTTCGTCATATGAGCGAAATGGAACTCTCCAGGCCCGCAATTCGTCGTCCCAACCCGACCACGGGACGGCGCGCAACTCTTCAAGCACTGTCCTCGAGTAGGGCGTACGAATGCGCAGGTCGTCCGCGATCTCCAGATATTGGCTCGATATTGGATCGAAGGCGAACGCATCTCGTCCCTTGCTGTCCTCGTGGGGCGTCCGTAGCGCTGCCTCTTGCGCTAGCCAGCGTTCAATCCGCCGGGCTGCCGTCGTGCCGGGTACGAACCAGCTCTTGCGCTCGTCACTCCATCTTGCGCGCGGAAAAGCTTGCTGAAACCGCTCGACGGCCATTCGATCGAAGGAAAAGCGGGCTTCGGCGCCACTTGCCTCCTGCTTCTGCGGCCCGGGACGTGGGTTGTGATCCATTGGAATGCATCGTTCGCGTTTTGTCGCAGGGAACGCAGTGACGGCCCTAAAGGTTCATCGGCCTCGCAAGCCTCCGGACCCCTGAACCGATGCCAAATGCCAAAGCTGTAGTGAAACTTTCCCCCCGTCCCGCGGTTAAGGAGCTGAGAGGACTACACCGTCTAAATCG
The DNA here is from genome assembly GCF_055811675.1 of Mesorhizobium sp. WSM4808. Classification (NCBI taxonomy): domain Bacteria; kingdom Pseudomonadati; phylum Pseudomonadota; class Alphaproteobacteria; order Hyphomicrobiales; family Phyllobacteriaceae; genus Mesorhizobium; species Mesorhizobium sp. WSM4808. Next base: position 298,583 of record NZ_JBVVQX010000008.1, on the reverse strand, counting down.
AAACGAGAGATCGGCTGCGGGCGAGCCTCCCCAAAAGGGTCGGTCGCGTGCCAGAAGAGGGGAGGGCGCAGGAGGTGAAACATGGCATCGAGACACATCGGTCGCCAGCCCGGGCACGAGATATGCGCCGGTATGGAAAAGGAGCGGCGGTTATTGGCGAGGCTGCCTGCAAGACTGACAACCCCGCCGCCGGCATAATGCAATGACCCGCATCGCGACCTTTAATTTGAATGGCGTGAACGGTCGCCTGCCGGTGCTCATCAGATGGCTAGGTCAGACCAACTATGACATCGTATGCCTTCAGGAATTGAAGACCTCGGATGAGAAATTTCCCGCCGAAGCCATCAGGAACGCCGGTTACGGTGCCGTCTGGCATGGGCAGAAGTCTTATAACGGTCGTCCGAGGGAAAGAGCCGCTGGAGCGTCGGCGTGGCCTCCCGGGTGATCCTGACGATACTCACAGCCGGTATATCGAGGCGGAGGTGGATGGGAGATCGGCTGTCTGTACCTGCCCAACGGCAATCCAGCGCCTGGCCCGAAATTCGATCGTCTGATCAGTTACAGCCAGGTATTGCTCAGGGAAGTATCCCCGTGCGTTCTGTGCGGCGACTATAATGTCGTGCCGCCGCCGATCGATGCCGCGGTGCCAGGACGTTGGCTAGGCGACGCGGTCTACTTTCCGGAGAGCCGGCAAGCTTACGCCGAAATGCTTGGTTATGGCTGGATCGATGGTGTCCGCCGTATCCATCCGGAGAAGGGCATCTATACGTATTGGAACTTTTCGTATCGTGGCGGTTTCGACAGGAGTTCCGGCCTGCGCATGGACCATCTCCTCGTCACCCCGTCACTTTCGTCCAGGTTACGTGATGCCGGGGTGGACGCTGATTTGCGCGGCTGGGAAAAACCGAGTGATCATGCGCCAGCCCGGATAGAGCTCAACCTACCCGGCCGTCATTGAAGGGTGCCGTTGTTCGCCATGATGCCGGGCTTTCGCTAGTTGCAAAGCTGGTCTCTGCACTGACCTGAGGAACATGCATCTGCAGTCGAAGTTCGGGATGTGCTTGGTGAGGACGACTCCCTCCTTGAAACGACCAAGCTCGGGTGCGAGGGCCCGCCTCTGGTTCCGAGACCCGGTGGCGGGCCTATGCAATGCCAGCAAGCGTTAAGTTTTTTCTGCAGGCCTGGAACCTGTTTCTGAAATCGAAGTTGGGTTTGCAGCTTGGCTCCCCGGGCCAGGTCTCAAAGCAAGGCCCGCCGCTGTTTGTGTCCTCAGTGGCGGGCCTACTTCGTTTCCGCTCAACGCTACATTGCGCTTGACTAAAGCAACGATCATCCACGCAATCTCACATGGCATCGGTCCATGGCCAGGTCGGCACGATCATTTTTTGGGTGACGGTGACCACGCCGACCAGTTGGTCACAAGGAGTGACCAAACGACGAGACCTATAGCTACGGGCACAACGGCAATCCAGCAACAAAGCACGATGTGTCTAGGCTGCTCGTAGCCTCCGCGATTTGTCACGTCGGGCGTCATGATTTTTCCTCCTGATCGCCGCAGCGTCGCAGTGCGACGAGCCGGTGAAATTGCCCAAGACATGACGCCGACGTGCAGATGTCGGCACAACGCCAGCCACACGGTTCTGTTCCGCAACGTGGGCACTCATTGCCAGCAGCCCAAGAATTATTCCTCCCGGTAGTCCAGCAGCTTCGCATGGCGAAGCTGCTCCTCGCCCTTTAGAAACCGCACGCGACCGACCAGACCAGGCTTGAGCCATTCGGCCTTTTCTTTCTTTAGACCGATCGGCACTGGTCCCCCGACCTTCCCTTGCACGCGATCCCATAGTCGCTGACGCTTGTCGGCTTTAAAGGCAACGAACGCGCCGCCAGCATAGCGACCCTTGTCGGCCATGAGCACCATCGCGGGCTTTCCGGCCTCGCGCTGCACGCCAATGATGTCCATTTCCTTTTCGGCATAGCACTTGATCTTGCGCCAGTTCATCGTCGGCCCGCTGCGGTAGACGCTATCCTTGCGCTTTGAGACCATGCCCTCCAGCCCTGCCCTGTCGACTAGGTGATAAACCGCATCGCCAGTGCCGGGCATAGCTTTGCTGGCCTGAATGCGGCCGACGGCTGGTATCAATGCCTGCAGGATCTCGCGGCGGTCTTCCACCGGCATGTTGCGCAGATCGTGCCCGTTCAGGTGCAGGAGATCGAACGCCACCAAATACAGGTCGCGCGACGGCTTACGGCGGGTAACGGCTGATTGCAGGGCGTGGAAGTCGGACCGTCCGGCCTCGTCGACCGTGATAGTCTCGCCATCGATGATGAAACTTTCGGCCTCGATCGCCTCCGCCTCTCCGGCAAGTTCGATGTAGCGGCCGGTCCAGTCGTAACCATTCTTGGTGAACAGCCGGATTCCGTTTTCATCCTTGATAATTTGGGTGCGATACCCGTCGAATTTGATCTCATGGAGCCATTCGTCGCCCTGCGGTGGCGTGTCGACCAGCTCGGGCTCCATGGGCTTGATGAACTTCAGAGGCATGCGCCGACTCGCATAGTGCGATTCAATTAGCGCGCGCTAAAATGGTTCCGGAACATTTTAGACGAATTGAATGTTTGACAGTTATGACGAAGCTATCCGACCTTGGACCGCCGATTCCCGGCAAGCAGCACGGCGGCGAGCCTGCCGACGAGCGCAACAATTTTATGACCTGTCCGGTGTGCGGCCAGCAGTTCGACATGCGCGACTTCCGCCAGGTCGCTTGGCACAATCTGCCTCAGCATGAGCCGCTGGAGCCGGAGCTTGCCACAGGCCGGAACGCGAAATGGTTGCGGATGCGATCGTTGAAATAGCGGCCCTTGGCAAAGGCAGTTTTAAAATCGGCGTAGGTATCAGGCGGCACGTCCAGAAAGTCGTACTGCCTGCCGCCCGCTACAAACCACACCGATAGAACCCTGGTGTCCGGATTGTATTCGAACCTGCGTATCGAGGTTGACGGCATGGTGCACCAGATGCTGCTAGTGAGCGACCCGCGAGATGGCCCGCCCACTGAGGAAGCGGGAGCGGGCCGAGCACGGCTGTACGCCCGTGGCCATCATCGCCTCCACGGAAGGGGCGGTGACAGAATTTCAACTCCCATTGGATTGCGGCGTTCCACACATAAACGAAAAGGCCCGCCACCTCTCGGCAGCGGGCAGTGTAGGTCGCTAGGAAACCCAGCGGTAACTAAAGTACACCCCGTCTCGCCAAAAGGGAAATGTTAGATATCTCTAATGTATGATTCGGACCCCGGGGGCTGACCGTGGCGTATCAAATCCGAGAATATCTTGCGGGCCAGGTGATAGCGGAATACCGGGCTGAGGCCCCGACATCCTATTGCGCCGCCGCACAGGCAACGAAAAGGCCACTGACGCTCCACCGATCCGGAAACTACTTTCTTGAGGTGACCGACGAGAGCAATGGCCGAGTGTTCGCCTACCAATACGCCGACTTGCTCTACTGAGTGGGTCTGAGTAGCGGCTGCTGCTCGCCTCCGGGTCAAAAACCCGCCGCCCCATTCATAGCAGCGGCGGGCCGTGCCTAGGGATAGTTGGACTAGACGGTGTGTTGATTCACCCCTGATGGATGGCTGAGGTGCAAAACCATGCAACCACAAACCCCGATACGCGACAGAAAGCCGTCGCAACGTCAACTTTACTCAAGCCGGAATTCAACCGCATGCTTGTCGGCCTCACTAATAAGGCCGCTGTCCATGGCGGCTTCGAACGCCTTGGTGAAATACTGATCATCGGAAGCCTCGTGATTCTGCTGCGCAAGATCGATCGGCAGAGCTCCGATCACGCGGCCCGTTGTCTTCTCGATGACCGTGACGGTCCTCTGCATCAGGGTTTATTGACCGTGTCGTCGACTGCGTTGGCCGTCGATTTGACGTCCCTGCCGACGCCTCGGACGGTGTTGGCGCAGGCCGCAAGGGCCAAGGCACAGGCAAGAATGACAATCGGTGTGATGCGTAGCAGTCTCATGGACGGGTTCTCCTATTTGTGGTTATCAAGTCCGCTTTGCCGTATCGCACCTGTAACCGCCATCACCTTGTTGTGGGCGGCCGCTTCATCTGCGGTGTCAAAGGGCGTTGCGATGGTCGTCCCATCCAGAGCCAGTATTCACAGCCAGGAACGGAAGGCCGATCAGCGGTGGTGCGTAGACAACGTACGCTGGGCGGGCATTCTTCATCGCCCATGTAGCACCCTTTGTCGGTCAGGACCTAATCCACGCCCTGAAGACCAAAAAGCCCGCCAGCCGGAGCCAGCGGGCTTCCAGTGGTCAAAGACCTGCTCAGGTCGCAGAAAGACCCGACTCGATGACTTGCGCCGTGATTGAGGAAAGAATTCCCCGCTTGGTCAGGACTGGCTTTTCATAGGCTTTTTTCATAGCTGTTCCTCCCTTTTCACACACCGAAACTGCTTTGGGGCAATTAACTTGTCAAGCTGATGCTAAAATGGCCGCCAGTGACGCACGCCACGCGTCGCGATCGTCGCAGAGAAGACGGAGAATGATCCGGTGCGAACCAGCGGGCGAAGAACTTCGGTCGCGTTGGACGGCAAACGGGCAATCCAGATTGACGGCTGTCCTGTCGAAATTGGTCGACCAAGACTTAGCCGGCCCTCCCAAATCCGGGGAACGATGTTAACGGGAGAGCGCACATGGCCGGGCCCACCTACCGCCGGCATGCAGCGTGAGCAAGTCGTGATCGATCGCAGCGGCAGTCCGTCAACCCGGCGCCGCGAGTCGTGCGCGAGAGCACTGGCTTCCGAGCGTTTCCTCCAGCCGAGCCAGTCGGCGACTGACAACGGATTTGCGACGCCCAGCCGACCCGCCACACGATGCCTGGTCCCTGCGTGATCTCCCGAAGGTCCTGGCTTCGGCTTCTCTGATCTGGCACATCGTCGGACACTCAGCGCGTCTTGCCGGAGCGAAGATGCATCTCGATCTTGTTGATGGCCTTGGTGAGGATATCGACTGCCTGCAGATTCACTGCGAAGTCGAAGTTCCCTTGCGCCGTTTCGAATATCAGAACGCCGACCTTGGTCTCGTCGTCGCTCATCATGCCTGTTCCAATGCCGGTCGGCATATAGGGTGGTTTTTCTGACATTGTTCTCTCCTCGGGTGCGGTGTGGGCTGGTCAGGTTTTTAGCCATCCAGCGTGCGACCTGGAGTGGCCAAGCACGATCGATCGACGTTGGCCGTGTAACCCGTTCACCGCTAATCGAAATGCATCGACTGGCCGCGCATCATCGCCAGGGTCAGTGCGATCCGCAATTCTTCACCGTCTTCGCTGGCTGCAGGATCGAAAACGTGGGCATCGTAGGGGTCCTGGTCAATCTAGATCGTCCAGTCCTTGAGTGCCTTGCGAGCCATTTCTTCCACCTGGGCGAGGTTGCTGGTGAAGAAGGGGATACGGTCGCCATTTTCCGAAAGCGGCTCGACCTGATCCAGCGTCGGCCGCTCGGGCACCCAACCAAGAACGAAGGCAATATCGAAATCGATCTGGCGGTCCGGCCCGGTCGTGGTCTCCACCGGGTGACAACATCGGGATAGAGCTGTTTGCGCGCCGGCCACGTGTCCGGGAGCGCCTCGGCCTGCAATCTCGTTCGGGGCACGTCGATCAGCTCCATGATCTGATGGCCCGGAACTTTATCCTCCGGCCAGCCCGCACAACATGCAGTCGTCGCAGCCTCGTCGGCTTCCATCCAGACCGAAGCAGCCTGGTCCTCGTCCTCGGTTGGCTGGTCGTCTTCCGGGAAGCCCTTGATATCCCAGCCTTCCAACGCGAACAAACCTTCCGCGCCTTGCAAAGCCGTAATGCCGGCGCGCGAGAAGACTGCTTCGGCTGCCGCGATCCCGCGTGCCAGTTCCTCGGGCGTTGCACCTTCAATGTTCAAGCGAAGTTCACGGTTCGCCTCCAGTATCAATCACCAACAGTGAACAAAATAAGAACAAAGGTGTCAATAGACTCCTGATGGTTTGGAAAAATGGTTTTTTTCCAATTGGATAGGGAGATCTGGCAATCGTTTGAGGCTTCGTGCTCAATCCCAACGCAACTGCATTCATGGCCGATGCTACACGCGGACCACCGCGGACGGGGACAGTCGGTCCCGCGTCCCGTCCTGCGGCCGGCGCTATGCTGACGCTCCTACGGCTGTCCTGTTAACCGCCCGCGGCGGGGGCGAATTTCCTCCGTCCCGCGCGCGACAATGTCCGCAATTGCGGACGCGCGCAGGACTGCGGTTTATACGCCGTTTTTCCTTGGGCGCCGCCAGCCGCCGGCGCGAACATCCCAACAGGACAGGTGGCTTCGACGCCTCGTCCTGCTGGCAAACGGTTCTGTCGATGCCACCGGGCGGTCGCCACAAACATTTCTTCCGCAGCGCCACCTCGCCATCCCATTGACTCTTCATTAGGAAGGGAACAAATGAGGAACATTCCGCCACCATGTCGCGTTCAGGGGACAGATGAGTGCATCGACGCCTAACGCTGCTATTTCCGATCTGCGAGATCGCATTGCGCGTCTCGAAGGCGGTAACGCGCGCAAAAGAGCGGTGCTCCCATTCGGTATCTCCTCGATCGACAGTCATCTGCCAGGCGGGGGCGTGGCGCTTGGCGCACTTCATGAAGTTGCCGGCGGCGGCAATGGTGCAATCGATGGCGCTGCCGCGTCGCTTTTTGCTGCAGGCATTGCGGCCAGGACGCAAGGCAAGGTGCTGTGGTGCGTGACGCGCCAGGATCTGTTTGCACCGGCAATCGCACAGGTCGGACTGCATCCCGACCGGGTGATCTATGTCGAAGCCGGTGACGACAAATCCTTGCTCGCCTGCTTCGAGGAAGGCCTGCGGCATGTCGGACTTGGGGCTGTGGTCGCGGAAGTGGCGCGCCTGTCCATGACTGCCTCGCGCCGGTTGCAACTGGCATCGGAAGGCTCCGGCGCGATCGGCATCGCGATCCGCCGCTGGCGCCGCCAGACCGAAGCCGCCGATTTCGGGCAGCCGACGGCGTCCGTCACCCGCTGGCGGGTTTCCGTGCTGCCGTCGCGACCGCTGCCTGTGCCCGGCGTTGGCCGGGCGCGATGGCAACTTGAACTGATCCGGTCTCGTGGAGGGGAAACACTCGATATCGAAGTGGAGGCTTGTGATGCAAAGGGTCGTCTCGCTGTTCCTTCCAAGCTGGTCGACCGACCGGCTCAGAAGGAAATTGGGCGACGTCTCGCCGCCACCGGATAAGCCTTTGGTGCTGGTCGGGCGGCACGGTAATCGTCGCCTGGTGACTGCGGTGGATCGCGCGGCAACAGAAGCGGGCCTGCGCGTCGGAATGCCCGCGACGAAGGCACAGGCCCTCGTCCAGGGGCTGGCGGTCATGGATGCCGAACCTGAAGCAGACGCGCAGGCATTGGATCGGTTGGCCCTGTGGGCTTTGCGGCGGTACGCGCCGATTGTCGCAGCAGATCCTCCCGACGGATTGGTGATGGATACCACGGGCGCCGATCATCTTCATGGCGGTGAACGCTTGATGCTCGCCGATATGGTCGAACGTCTCGGCAAGGTCGGCTTCTCGGCGCGCGCAGCCATAGCGGATAGCTGGGGTGCTGCTCATGCCTTTGCGCGATATGTCAGGCAAGCCGTGAGCGTGGTCGCGGTCAACGCAACCTGCGATGCGATCCTTCCTCTGCCCATCGCAGCATTGCGTTTGCCCGATGAGATCGTCAGCGGTCTGCGGGTTTTGGGCTTCGACAGGGTGGGTGAGCTTCTGCAGCAGCCGCGCGCCCCACTGGCGCTGCGCTTCGGGCCGGAACTCGGCCGCCGGCTTGACCAGGCTGCTGGACGTCTCGCCGAGCCGATAGAGCCAGTGCGGCCGGTCGATGTGGTCGAGGTAAGGCGCGCCTTTGGCGAGCCCATCAGTGCGGCCGAGACAATCGCGCGCTATGTCGGCAAGCTTGTTCAGGCGCTGTGTGTCGGGCTGGAGACCAAAGGGTTCGGCGCCCGGCGGCTTGACCTGCTGCTCTACCGCGTCGACAACCGCGTCGAAGCCATTCGCGTCGGCACGGCCTTGCCTGTCCGTGATGTGAAGCGGCTGACGCGGCTGCTCTGCGACAAGATCGAGACGGTCGATCCGGGCTTCGGCATCGAGCTGATGCGGTTGTCCGCGCCCTTGGCAGAATCACTCGCTCCCAGGCAGACCGTTTCGTCGCTGATCGAGCAACGGGATGCAGACATCTCGGATTTGATCGACACACTCGGCAACCGTGTCGGTGAGGAAAAGCTCTATCGGTTTACCCCGGTTGCCAGCGATGTGCCCGAGCGATCTTTCCGGCGTGTAGCCGCTGCATCGGCTGAGACCGGCGACGCATGGCCAGACCATTGGCCGCGTCCGGCTCGCTTGTTTACCGTGCCGGAGCCGATCGAGGCCATTGCGCTGCTACCGGACCATCCGCCGGCGAGCTTCACCTGGAAAGGCATCCGTCGACGGATCAAGCGCGCCGATGGACCTGAGCGGGTTTTCGGCGAATGGTGGAAGCGCGACGCCGAGCTAACTGCCGTGCGCGACTATTTCCAGGTCGAGGACGAAGCCGGCGAGCGGTTCTGGATTTATCGCGCAGGCGATGGCGAGGATGCCGCAACCGGCTCGCATCGCTGGTTCCTGCACGGCATCTTCGGATGAACGCGTGCTATGTCGAGCTGCAATGCACCTCGCATTTTTCCTTTCTGCGGGGCGCGAGTTCCTGTGAGGAACTGTTCGCGCAAGCAGCCAGCATGGGAATGCCCGCCCTTGCCATCTGTGATCGCAACAGTCTGGCCGGCATTGTCCGCGCCCACGAGGCTGCAAAGGCAACCGGCGTCAGGCTGATCGTCGGCTGCCGGCTGGATCTGGTGGAAGAGATTTCCATCCTGGTCTACCCGACCGATCGCCCGGCCTACTCGCGGCTGTGCCGCTTGCTGTCGCTGGGCAAGAAGCGTGGCGGCAAGGCAAAATGCGTGCTTCATTGGGCTGACGTTGTCGCCTATGGCGAGGGCCTCCTTGCAGTGCTCGTGCCCGACCAGGCAGATGACACATGCCCACTCTGGCGGCGCCGGCTGCGCGACGCATTTGGCGATCGCGCCTATATGGCGCTGACGTTGCGGCGCCGTCCCAACGAGGCGCTGCGGCTGCACGATCTGGCCAATCTTGCCGGACAGGCCAACGTGCCAACGGTTGTCACCAATGATGTCCTGTTCCACGAACCGTCACGGCGCATCCTGCAGGACGTCGTCACCTGCATCCGGCACAATGTGACAATCGATGATGCCGGGTTTCGGCGCGAGCGGCACGCCGACCGCTACCTGAAGCGGCCCGATGAAATGGCACGGCTGTTCAGCCGCTATCCCGAAGCGCTAGCGCGGACGATCGAGATCGCCGAGCGCTGCCGGTTCTCATTGGACGAGCTTGCCTATCAATATCCCGAGGAGCGGATGCTGCCGGGTCTGACACCGCAGCAAGCTCTGGAGAAACTCACCTGGGAGGGCGCGACGGAGCGCTTTCCCGAGGGCGTGCCGGACAAGGTCGTTGGCACGCTCAGGCACGAGTTGCAGCTCATTGAGAAGCTGCAATACGCGCCGTATTTTCTGACGGTCAACTCGATCGTTCGCTTTGCCCGCAGCCAGGGCATTCTCTGCCAGGGCAGGGGATCAGCAGCCAACAGCGCCGTCTGCTATGTGCTCGGCATCACCTCGATCGATCCCGACCGCAATGACCTGCTGTTCGAACGCTTCGTCTCGGAGGAGCGGCGTGAGCCGCCTGACATCGATGTCGACTTCGAGCATGAGCGTCGGGAAATCGTCATGCAATGGGTGTTCGAAACCTATGGCCGCGAACACGCCGCGCTCTGCTCGACGGTCATCCGCTATCGCTCGAAGGGCGCCTTGCGCGATGTCGGCAAGGCGCTTGGACTGCCCGAAGACCTCATCAAGATGCTGTCCTCGCAAGTGTGGGGCTGGTCGGACGAAGGCGTCCAGCCGAAACATGCCGAGGAACTGAACCTCAATCTCGGCGACCGTCGCCTGCGTCTGGCGCTGGACTTGGCCAGGCAGTTGATCGGCGCGCCGCGGCATTTGTCGCAACATCCGGGCGGCTTCGTCCTGACTCGCGACAGGCTCGACGATCTGGTGCCGATCGAGCCAGCCGCGATGAAGGATCGTCAGGTTATCGAATGGGACAAGGACGACATCGACGCGTTGAAGTTCATGAAGGTGGACGTGCTGGCGCTCGGCATGCTGTCCTGCATGAAGCGCGGTTTCGATCTGCTGGCCGAGCACAAGGGCATCACTCTCGATCTCGCGACGATCCCTGCCGAGGATCCACGCACCTATGCAATGATCCGCAAGGCCGACACGCTCGGCACCTTCCAGATCGAATCCCGCGCCCAGATGTCGATGCTGCCGCGCATCAAACCCCGTACTTTCTACGATCTTGTCATCGAGGTTGCGATTGTTCGGCCAGGCCCGATCCAGGGCGACATGGTGCACCCCTATCTGCGCCGGCGCGAAGGCAAGGAAGACGTCGTCTATCCCAAGCCTGAGCTCGAAAAGGTGCTTGGAAAGACGCTGGGCGTGCCGCTATTCCAGGAGCAGGCGATGCGGGTGGCGATTGAATGCGCCGGCTTCACGCCAGGCGAAGCGGATCAACTGCGCCGCGCCATGGCGACCTTCAAGCACACCGGTGGCGTTTCCAGCTTCGGCGCCAAGCTGATCGGCGGCATGGTGAAGAACGGCTACGAGCGCGAGTTCGCCGAAAAGACCTTCAAGCAGCTCGAAGGCTTTGGCAGCTATGGCTTTCCCGAAAGCCATGCCGCCAGCTTCGCCCTGATCGCCTACGCCTCGTCCTGGATGAAATGCCATCACCCCGATGTCTTCTGCGCCGCTCTTCTCAATGCTCAGCCGATGGGCTTCTACGCGCCGGCGCAGATCGTTCGCGATGCACGTGACCATGGTGTCGAGGTGCGCCCTGTCTGCATCAACGCGTCGCGTTGGGATTGCACGCTCGAGCCCACCGCCGATGACGGTCGGTTCGCTGTCCGGCTTGGTCTGCGCATGGTCCGGGGTCTTGCCAACGCCGATGCTGCGACCATCGTCATCGCACGCGCAGACCAGCCCTTTGCGTCGGTGGATGACCTCCGGCACCGTGCCGGTGTTCCTGCTGCCTCTCTGGTTGAACTTGCCCAGGCTGACGCTTTCCAACCATCCCTATTGCTGGCGAGGCGTGAGGCCCTGTGGGCGATCAAGGCACTGCGCGACGAACCGCTGCCACTGTTTGCCGCGGCTTCCGGCCGCGAGCAGCGGACGGTATCGGAGATCCAGGAGCCCCTTGTCGCGCTGCGTGCGATGACCGCCGGCGGCGAAGTGGTCGAGGACTATGGACATGTTGGACTGACCCTGCGCGACCATCCTGTTTCCTTCCTGCGCGCCGACCTGGGGCGCAAGCGCATCGTCTCGTGTCGTGAGGCCATGCAGGCGCGCGACGGACACTGGCTGGAGGCGGCTGGCCTCGTGCTGGTCCGCCAACGACCTGGCTCGGCCAAGGGCGTCATGTTCATCACGATCGAGGATGAGACCGGCATCGCCAATCTGGTGGTGTGGGTCAAGGTCTTCGAAAAATATCGTCGGGTCGTGCTCGGCGCCGGCATGATTGGCGTTTATGGTCGCATCCAAAGGGAAGGCGAGGTGGTCCATCTCGTCGCTCATCGGCTGAGCGATCTCTCAGGCGAGCTGGCCTGCGTCGGCGATCGGCAGTCTGCCTTTCCCCTGCCGCATGGGCGCGGCGACGAATTCCATCATGGCAGCCCGACGCCCGATCCGCGCGGCATGCCGAAGGGGCCGAGGCCCCGGAACATTATCGATCCCCATCTGCACATCGACCAGATCAAGGTGAAGACACGGGATTTCAAATAGCGCGGTGCAAGAACGGGTCTGCCGAACAATGGCTGGGTTCGTCGATACACATGAGCGGATCGCTCAATCGGTGCTTCTGTCATTTTTCAGAAAGGCCTTGAACGCTGCTGCGAGAGCGGCGGGATTTTCTTCGGCGACATGGTGCCCGCTCCTGATTCCGTAGCCCCCCACGTCGTCGGCCCAGTGCTTCCAGATGGCAACCGGATCGCCATAAATCTGTTCCAAATCATCGTCGATTGACCAAAGACAGAGCATCGGACAGCGCACCTTCCTGCCGGCCTCTCGATCTTCGCGGTCGTGGCGATGGTCGATCCTTATGCCAGCGCGGTAGTCTTCGACCATGCCATGGACGATGGCGGGATCGTGGATGAATGAAACCAATTCGTCATAGGCATCGTGTCCCATCTCATCTGGCCGCAAGTCACTATACCATGCCATCGGGTCTGCCAGGATGGCCCGTTCCGGCTTCTCGGGTTGAGCAAAGAAGAACCAGTGGTACCAATCGCGGGCAAAGTTCCAGTCGGCCCGTTCCAGATGCTCGATAACTGGCAACCCATCCACGGCAATCAGCTTTCGCACCAGGTCGGGATGGTCCATCGCCATTCTGAAAGCGACCAGACTTCCACGATCATGCCCGGCGACGAAGAAAGCGTGGTGGCCCAACCTTTCCATCACCTCCACCAGCGCCGAAGCCTTTGCCCGCTTGGACGAGAACCTGCTCTCGGGGTCATCGGCCGGTGCGTAGGAGCGACCGAAGCCCGGAAGGTCGGGGCACACGATCCTGAAATCTGCTGACAGCAAGTCCGCGACCTGGCCCCACGTCATATGCGCGCGAAGATGGCCATGGATCAGAAGCAGAGGCGGCCCAGATCCGCCATGCCGAAGCCTTATCGGCCCGCCCTCGGTTTCCGCCATTTCAAGCGCGAAGTTTTCGAACATCGGCCATCCTCAGGAAACGGGCTGTTGTCGGCTTTAAGAACTCCTTGAGCATGGAATGGTTCGGGGCAAATCGCGACTGCAGATCGTTTCTCCCGGTTAGCTTTCGCTCAGGGTCCATTCTGGACGCGCGAATGGCTACAAGGCGGATCTAACGGAGCAGGCCCTCCTCGTCGAACGCGTCCCAGCCCTTCAACTTAGGCCGGGGAGCGTCATCTCTGGGGTTATTCCCGGAACCGCGAACCTTCTCGCTACCCTTTCCCGCCCGCGTCAGGGCAGCCTTGCCGGCGCCACGTCGCCTGTTCTCCGTAACTTGCTGCGCGTCTTCTTCGCGCCAAAGGCTTGGCAGATCACGATCAAGGATGTCCTCGATGTGCTTGGGATCGAACACGTGGAAGGTGACGGCCTTGGATCGACCGCGCATCTTCACGGTGCGGGTGCCAATGCTTTGCAGCCGTCCGTCTTTCAGCCACTTGTGACGCTCACGCGAAGAAATTGCGAGGATGTCCTCGGCCTCGCGCGGCAGGACCGGGAGTACTTCGATGGTTTCCAGGGTCTTGGCGATCTTGTTCGAGGCGGCCTCGAACTCTTCGGCATCGTCTTCGCGCATCCGCAAGGCTATGCGACCAGTCTCGGCTTTGACGTACTTCCTCACCGCCCATGGCAGGCGGGCACGTATTTCACGCTCGATACCTTTCATGCGCACCGACGAGCCAAGCGTCGCTGATGGCGGAAGTGGCCACTCGGCAATCAGTGACAACGAGGTGCTGACGCTTTGGCGAGAGCCGCGATCCCGAGGGGCCGCAATTGCCGAAGCGATGCCGCCAAGAATCTTCCGTGTTTGCGCAAAACGCACCGGCATCTGAGCTAGTCGCTTCCTTGTCGCACGGTTTCTACCGCCAGCGACCCGGCCGGCAGGGCCTTCAACAGCTCCACCTCGGGTTTCGTGAGGTAGATCCATGCCGCCCAATCGTCCGGGCGCAGAACCACAATCTGGCGATTGTGGATGGGCGCCACGTCCGGGCCGGGTTCCGTCGTCAGCATAGCGAATGTCGGTGGCTTGTTGCCTTCGCCATCGCGCCACAGGCCGGCGATCGCCATGAACGAGGCGCCGTTGAGTGTGAAGCGATGCTTAGCCTTTGGAGACTTCTTTCCGGTGAATTCGAAGAAAGCCGACGCCGGAATAAGGCAGCGCTTGCTGTTGGAGAAGTTCCGTCCTTCCGAGCGGAAGTTGAAGATCGGCCCGCCTTTGGGCCCGGAGGGCGGAAAGGCAAAGGTCATGCGCGTGAGTTCGATCGTGTCGCCGGCGGCGCGCATGATCGGGGCGGGATCACTGATGCGGATGTCATCCGCCTGCGGCAAATCCAGTTCGGTTTGATGGGTGGGAATGTCGAGCGCCAGCAATTGCAGCATCCTGCAATATTCGGCCCAGGCGATATGCTGCTCATAGTCGTTGCACATGGCTGCCCACGCTTTCAGTCAGTTGATGACTTACAACAAATAACGCGGCTTGGCTGCGGCGCCACCATCCGGAGATTTTCCGCTATGCCCGAAATCTCGCGATCTGCTTGAGCATCGCGCGGATTGTCGGTGCTGACATCGCCGTGGCTCACAATGATGCGCTCAAGGTCAGGCTCATCAGACCATCTGCGGAAAGCGGCGCCCAGCGCCTGGCCGTCCTTACCACTTGGCAACACGCGGCATGCTGGGCCGGTCGACGCCAAAGCCAAGCGCACGCGCCATAATGTGGGCACCAATTTGCGACGGTCTTCACCCTACGGGCTTCCATGCCTGACGTGAGATCGGCCACGCCGATGCTACTTCCTGCCGCCGCTGGGTACCGAGACGGGTCGATGAGAGTGAGAGTGCAGACCGGGTTGCCGTGACGGGTTGAAGGTCGGGAGAGAGGCTCCTGGCGCCCGTCGCGGAGAACCGCGATGCCCAGAAACACCGCTAGCGCCCGTTCCGGCAACGACCGGCCAGGCCTCTATACGGAAATCACCGACAAGATCATCGCCGAGTTGGAAGCCGGACGCATTCCATGGGTGCAGCCCTGGGGCACGGCGGCGGCAAAGGCGCCGCTCGCCATGCCGGAAAACGCGTCGACCCACCGTCGCTACTCCGGCATCAACATTCTGATCCTGTGGGGCGCGGTCATCGAGCACGGTTTCACCGGACAGAGCTGGCTGACATTCCGCCAGGCGCTCGGGCTCGGCGGCAACGTCAGGAACGGAGAACATGGCACGACCATCGTCTATGCCGACCGCTTCGTGCCCGACGATGAGCGCAACCGAGCCCGCGAGAGCGGGCACGAAGCACAGCCGGTCCCATTCCTCAAACGCTTCACAGTCTTCAACGCCGATCAATGCGAGAACCTTCCGGAGGACGTCGCCGCCGTCGCACCACCACCTCCGCCGGGCATGATCGAACCGCAAGCAGAGGCGCTGATCCGGGCCACCGGCGCGGATTTTCGGATCGGAGGCAGCCGCGCCTTCTACAGCCCTGCGAGCGACTTCGTGCAGGTCCCGCCGCCAGCCGCCTATTTCGAACCCATCAACTGGCACCGTACCGCGTTCCATGAACTGGGGCATTGGTCGGGTCATTCCTCCCGCCTCGGCCGTGATATGGCCGGTTCCCTCGGCTCGAAATCCTACGCGCGGGAGGAACTGGTGGCTGAGATGGCAGGGGCCTTTGTCTGCGCTTCTCTCGCCATCGTCCCGACGGTTCGGCATGCCGACTACATCGGCTCGTGGCTGGCCGTCCTTCGCGAGGATAATCGCGCCATTGTCCGTGCCGCCAGCGCCGCCTCGAAGGCCGCCGAATTCATCCTCGGCTTCCAGCCTGGCGTGGATCAGCAAGCGGCCGCGGCAGCAGCAGCGAATGACAAACGGGAGGCGGCGTGATGGCCACGCCGAACCGGAGTCGGACCGCGCTTCGCCGGCTTCCCGGTTCGGTGGCAGGAGAGTGAGAGGGGTGCCGGTATTTCATGACGGGTTTGGGTCGAGAGAGAGGCTCTCGGCGTCCGTCGCGGAGAAAACACCATGGCTACTGCCGTTCAAAAGATCACCTTGTCGTCCTCGCGCGACATCCCCTTCAACAAGTTGGTGCTCGCCCAGAGCAACGTCCGGCGCATCAAGGCCGGCGTCTCGATCGAGGATCTGGCGGCTTCGATCGCCCGCCGGGGCCTGATCCAGAGCCTCCATGTTCGTCCCCTGCTCGATGCCGGCGGCGAAGAGACAGGCATATTCGAGGTGCCGGCCGGCGGCCGCCGCTACCGCGCTCTCGAAATGCTCGTGAACCAGAAGCGGCTTGCCAGGACCGCACCCGTTCCTTGTGTGATGGGCACCAACGCTGTCCTGGCGGAGGAAGTTTCGCTGGCCGAGAACATCGATCGCGCCCCACTTCATCCATTGGATGCCTATCGCGCGTTCAAGGACATGCGCGACAAGGGCATGTCGGAGGAGGAGATTGCCGCCGCTTTCTTCATCTCCGTCACCATCGTCAAGCAGCGCCTCAAGCTGACCGCCGTGTCGCCGGCGCTGCTCGATGTCTATGCCGACGCCGGAATGACGATCGCTCAGCTCGAAGCGTTCTCGGTCAGTGACGATCACGCAAGACAGGAGCAAGTGTGGGAGGCGATCAAGAACAGCTGGTCGAAAGAGCCATACCAGATTCGCCGCATGTTGACGGAGAACACTGTCCGCGCTTCCGACAAGCGTTCCGTGTTCGTTGGGCTCGATGCCTATGAGGCAGCTGGCGGCCAGGTGCTGCGGGACCTCTTCCAGTCGGATGACGGCGGATGGCTCCAAGACGCGCTGCTGCTCGACCGTCTTGTCACCGAAAAGCTCCAGCTCATGGCTGATGAAATTGCCAATGAGGGCTGGAAGTGGATCGAAGTCGCGGTGAGCTTTCCCTACGGCGCCGCGAACGGCTTGCGTGAACTCCACGGCACGCCCGTTGACTTGACCGACGAGGAGCAGGCAACGCTCGGGGCGCTGCGTGACGAGTTCGATAAGCTGCAGGCGGAATACGAAGAGGCGGACGAGTTGCCCGATGAGATCGACCAGCGGTTCGGCGAGCTTGAAGCCGCCATTCGTGCGCTGGAGGCGCGCCCAGTCCACTTCGATCCGGAAGACATTGCAAGAGCGGGTGTCTTTCTCAGCGTTGACGCCGATGGATCGCTTCTCGTCGAGCGTGGCTATGTGAAGCCGGAGGACGAAGCTGCCGTTGCGCCCGATGGCGAGAGTGACTTCGGGGCCGAGGGAACCGACGATAGGGCGACGGCGGGGTCGATCCAGCGGGCGGTAATTACCATCGGCGGCCAGCCAGCTCAGGCGCAGGATGATGAGGAGGATGGCATCAAGCCCTTGCCGGATCGCCTGATCATGGAACTGACCGCCGAGCGCACGCTGGCGCTACGCGACAAGCTCGCGAACGATCCGGCGATCGCCTACCTTGCCGTGCTCCACAAGCTCGTGCGCGATGTGTTTTCTCGCTACAGATCACAGGGTGTCGCGATGGAAGTCTCTGTCCGCGGCACGGTTTTCTCGGCCCAATCTGCCGAGCTTCGCGACACGCCTTACGCGCACGCGATCGAAGTCCGCCACGCGGCCTGGGAAACCCGTTTGCCTGGGGGGGTCGACGACCTCTGGGATGCGCTTGCGGCGCTTACTGACGACGAGCGAGCCGCGCTTTTTGCCCATTGTGCATCCTTCGGCGTGAACGCCCTTTATGAAAAGGCCGATCGCTATGGGAACGGCGCTATCTCGGCACATGGCGTGCAGGAGCGTCTCACTGAGGCCGATCACCTGGCCCGGGTAGTCGGCCTCGACATGGTCGATGCCGGTTGGCGGCCGACGGTCGGCAACTATCTCGGGCGCGTCACCAAGGCACGTATTATCGAGGCCGTTCGCGAGGGTGAAGGCGAGAGCGCCGCCCAGCTTATCGACCACCTCAAGAAGGACGACATGGCCAAAGAGGCGGAGCGGCTGCTGGCCGACAGTGGCTGGCTGCCCGAACCGCTGCGGCTCATCGACCTCGATGCCGAGGGCGCGTCAAACGCGGACGAGGCAGACAAAGCGCTGCCCGATTTTCTCGCCGGTGACGACGAAGACAGTCGGGGCGACGAGAAGAGTGAGCAGCAACTCGACGCCGCGGAATAGCCTCGGCTTCGCGGATGATCTGGCTGCCCGGCACTCGCAAGAGCGCCGGGCCTTTTTGTGTGCGGTGGTCAGAGTGAGAGGGCGGCCGCGACGGGTTTGAGCCCGTCCGGTCAGAGAGAGCGCCGGAGGGCTTTCCCGTGTCGCTCTCCGAAGGACCTTCCCGATGAACATTTCGTTCCCGACAGCCACCGCCGACCCCGCCGCGGCAATCCACGCGGCAGCGCTGCTTCTGCTTCCCCATCTCGAACGGGGTCAACGCATCGACATAGCTCTTCTGCGCGGGGCGATGGAAGCGTCGTTTGGAGCGTCCGACGCAAGTGGCGCTTGGGATTGGAAGACCGCCTATGATGCATGCGAGGCAGCAACCGTCCTCTTCCTGCGCAAATACGGAAAATCACTTCTGCGCAAAGCCGGATCTCAGGCTCGCGCCTTGCCGCTTTTTGGCAGGATCGCTGGCCTACTGCCCACGCAGACGCGCCGCTCCGAGGAAAGTCAGGCGTTGCAGCAGTTCTCGACGCCGATCCCGTTGGGCCTCGCGGCTGTTACTGCGGCGGCCATCACCCCCGTCGATCGCGTTCTGGAGCCATCCGCCGGCACCGGTCTGCTCGCCATCCTCGCCGAGATCGCCGGCGGCTCGCTCGTCCTCAACGAACTTGCCGAGATCCGCGCCGGCCTGCTGTCCAGCCTCTTTCCGGCGGGCGCGGTGACCCGGTTCGACGCCGCACAGATCGATGACCATATCGATCCGGCGATCATGCCGACTGTCGTGCTGATGAATCCGCCTTTTTCCGTCCTCGCCAATGTGCAGGGTCGCGTCTCTGACGCAGCTTGTCGCCACATCGCCTCGGCGCTCGCCCGGCTTGCCGACGGTGGTCGCCTGGTCACCATCAGCAGCGCGAATTTCGCACCGGAGGCACCCGCCTGGCGTAACGCTTTCATCCGTCTGCAGGAGCATGGCCGCGTCGTCTTCACGGCGGCTATCGAGGGCTCTGTCTACGCCAGGCATGGCACAACGATCGAGACGCGCCTGACGGTCATCGACAAGCTGCCGGCCAATGATCCTTCTGTCTTTCCGGTCTCTCCCGGTCTTGCCCCGGACGTTGCAACGCTGCTCAGTTGGATAGAAGGACATCTTCCGGCAAGGTTGCCGGTCGCCGACACGGTAAAGGTCGCTCCCCTTGTTGCGATACCGCGCCCCGTGCGCGGCTGTCTCGATCGCTCTATCGCTACGCCTGCTCGGCCGGCGCCTTCCGAACCGGCCGGCGTTGAACTGCTGTATGAAACGATCGACTGGGCACCCGACGAGAGAGTGCGGCTGACTGACGCGATATATGAGCATTACAGGTTGCAAACGATCCGTATTCCAGGCTCCCAAGCGCATCCGACCAGACTCGTCCAATCCACCGCGATGGCGTCCGTCGCGCCGCCAAAGCCCAGCTATCGACCAACGCTTCCCGTCGATATCCTGACGTCACTCTCCGATGCTCAGCTTGAAACCCTGATCCTCGCCGGCGACGCCCATTCGGGCTTTCTCGCCGGGTCATGGACGGTCGACGATACGTTCGATATCGTCAAAGCCGCACCCGAGGACGCGGAAGGGGCGGTGCGCTTCCGACGCGGGTTTTTCATCGGGGACGGCACGGGCGTCGGCAAGGGCCGAGAGTCCGCCAGTATGGTCCTCGACAACTGGCTGCAAGGCCGCCGCAAGGCCGTATGGATCTCCAAGTCGGGCAAGCTGCTTGAGGATGCGCAGCGCGACTGGTCGGCCCTCGGGATGGAGCGCCTGCTGGTCACTCCACTGTCGCGGTTCCCGCAGGGCCGTCCTATCACTCTGGCGGAAGGCATCCTGTTTACAACCTATGCCACGCTGCGTTCCGACGACCGTGGCGAGAAGGTTTCGCGGGTCAAGCAGATCGTCGAATGGTTGGGCACCGATTTCGATGGTGTGGTCATTTTCGACGAGGCGCACGCGATGCAGAACGCCGGCGGCGGCAAGGGAGAACGCGGGGATGTCGCGCCCTCGCAGCAGGGCCGCGCCGGCCTGCGTCTGCAGCACGCACTGCCGAGCGCGCGTGTCATGTATGTCTCCGCGACCGGCGCGACCACGGTCGGCAATCTGGCCTATGCGCAACGGCTCGGCCTGTGGGGTGGCGAAGATTTTCCGTTCTCGACCCGGGCGGAGTTCCTCGAGGCGATAGAGGCGGGTGGCGTGGCAGCCATGGAGGTGCTCGCCCGTGATCTGCGGGCGCTCGGACTTTATACAGCTCGTTCGCTCTCCTTCGACGGCGTCGAGTATGAAGTGCTCGAGCACGAACTGACGCCAGAGCAGCGGCGCATCTACGATGCCTATGCTGGCGCCTTCGCCATCATTCACAACCATCTCGATGCGGCCATGCAGGCGGCGAACATCACGGGCGATAGCGGCACGCTGAACCGCCAGGCGAGGTCAGCCGCGCGCTCGGCCTTCGAGAGCGCCAAGCAGCGCTTCTTTGGTCACCTGCTGACATCGATGAAGACGCCAACGCTGATCCGCTCGATCGAGCAGGATCTCGATGCCGGTCATTGCGCGGTCATCCAGATCGTTTCCACAGGCGAAGCGCTGATGGAGCGGCGGCTGGCAGAGATACCGACGCAGGAATGGAACGATATCCGCGTCGACATCACACCGCGCGAATATGTGCTCGACTACCTCGCCCATTCCTTCCCGGTCCAGCTCTATGAGCCCTTCACGGATTCCGAGGGCAACCTGTCATCCAGGCCGGTCTATCGTGACGGGCAGCCCGTCGAAAGCCGCGAGGCGGTCGCGCGTCGCACGGCGCTGATCGAAAAGCTTGCCAGCCTGCCGCCGGTCCCCGGCGCGCTTGACCAGATCATCCAGCGCTTCGGTACGGAAATGGTGGCGGAGGTGACGGGGCGGTCGCGGCGCATTGTGCGGAAGGGAGACCGATTGATGGTCGAGAGCCGCGCGGCCTCCGCAAATCTTGCCGAGACGCAAGCCTTCATGGATGATGTGAAACGTGTTCTCGTCTTTAGTGATGCCGGCGGGACGGGACGCAGTTACCACGCCGACTTGTCGGCGCGGAACACGCGGTTGCGCGTCCACTATCTGCTCGAGCCCGGTTGGAAGGCGGATACCGCCATTCAGGGTCTTGGCCGCACACACCGGACCAATCAGGCGCAGCCCCCGCTGTTTCGGCCGATCGCGACCAATGTGAAGGCGGAGAAGCGTTTCCTCTCCACCATAGCGCGCCGCCTCGACACCCTGGGCGCGATCACGCGCGGGCAGCGCCAGACCGGTGGGCATGGCCTGTTTCGGCCAGAGGACAATCTGGAATCGCACTATGCGCGCGCTGCCTTGCGCCAGCTCTATCTGCTGGTCGCCCGCGGCAAGGTCGAAGGGTGCTCGTTGCAGCGGTTCGAGGAGATGACCGGCCTGAAGCTGATGGACGATAGCGGCATCAAGGATGAGCTGCCGCCGATCACCACATTCCTCAATCGACTGCTCGCACTCACCATCGACCTGCAGGACATCCTGTTCGCGGTCTTCGAGCAGTTGCTTACCGCCAAGGTGGAAGGCGCCATCGCGGCTGGCGTCTATGACGTCGGGCTGGAAACGATGCAGGCCGAGAGCTTCGTCATCACCGGGCGGCGCACGATCTACACCCATCCGGGCACCGGCGCCGAAACCCAGCTCCTCACCATCGCGCAGCGCCAGCGCAATCGACCCATGTCAGTCGAGGAGGCTGTCGCCCATCTCGCCGAGTCACATGCCGTTCTCCTCATCAACGAACGGTCAGGGCGCGCAGCAGTGAAACTGCCGGCACCCTCGTTCATGCTCGATGACGGTGAGATCGAGCGACGGGTCCGCCTGATCCGGCCAATGGAGCAACATCATGCCTCTTTGCGCATGATGGAGGAGAGCCACTGGGGCAACGCGGATCGCGACGCTTTCGAGGCGGCGTGGAGCGCCGAGGTTGCCGGCATCCCCGCGTTCACCGATTCGACCATCCACATCGTCGCGGGCTTGCTGCTGCCGATCTGGAAACGGCTACCCAACGAATCGAGCCGCGTCTATCGCCTTCAGACCGATGACAGTGAGCGCATCATCGGTCGCAGGGTTTCGGCGGCCTGGGTCGCTGGCGCACTCGCAATCGGTGTGAGCACTTTGACCGCACAGGATGCCTTCTACGCGTTGATGGATGGCCGCACGACCCTCGACCTTGCTGAAGGCCTTCACCTGCGCCGCGTCCGCATCATGGGCGCCAATCGAATCGAGCTTTCGGGCTTCACCGACGCTATGCGCGAGCGGCTCTCGGCGGACGGGCTGTTCCACGAGATCATATCGTGGAAATTGCGCATGTTCGTCCCCATCGACGCGACGGGACCTGCGGTGCTTGCCACGGTTCTTGAGCGCTATCCTGTGCTGCGCGTCAGTGAGAGGGAGGCAGCATGATGTTCCCTCACAATGCTTCCGAACTGGCACACCGTCTTGCCCGACAGGCCGAAGCGGTGTGCCGCCGCTATCTCTCCAATGGCCACCGCGAAGGCCGGTACTGGCTGGTTGGCGATGTTCGCAATTCGCCTGGGCGGTCAATGTTTGTCCGCCTTGAGGGTCCGGATTCGGGTAAAGGCGCGGCAGGCAAGTGGACGGATGCCGCCACCGGCGAGCACGGCGATCTGCTCGACGTCATCGGGGAATATCTTGGCACGGCGGCCTTCAAGGACGTCGCCGATGAGGCGCGCAGCTTTTTGTCCATGCCCCAGCCAACTCCAGATAAGACTGAACGCAGACGACGATCGGCTGCCGCCCCTTGCGGCTCTGCCGAAGCGGCCAGGCGGCTGGTCTCCATGTCGCACGCGATGTCAGGCACGCCCGTCGAGACATACTTGCGCGCACGCGGGATCACAGCCTTGCACGAAACAGCCTCTCTTCGCTTTCATCCGCGCTGCTACTACCGTCCCGACGAATCCGGGCCGACCGAAACCTGGCCCGCAATGATCGCGGCTGTGACCGACCTCAACGGCAAGCTCACCGGCGCCCACCGCACCTGGCTCGATCCGCGCGGCTTCAGCGAAGCCAATCTCGGCCGAGCTTCGATCGACACGCCGAGGCGAGCCATGGGCGAGTTGCTCGGGCACGCGGTCCGCTTCGGCGTCTGTAGTGACGTGATGGCGGCCGGCGAAGGCATCGAGACGATGTTGTCGCAGCGTTCAGCGCTGCCCTCCTTACCAGTCATCGCAGCCCTGTCGGCGGCACATCTGTCAGCCATCCTGTTTCCTGGCACACTGCGGCGGCTTTACATCGCTCGCGACAATGATCCGGCAGGGGATGGGGCAATGGCGACCCTCATCGAGCGCGCCAGCTCGGTCGGGATCGAAGCGATGGCGCTGACACCGCAGCTCGGCGACTTCAACGAGGATCTGCGCCTGCTTGGTCTGGACGCCGTCAGAGCGTCGTTGCGGGTTCAGCTCGCACCCCAGGACGTCCCCCGTTTCATGCCCCTTGCGGCCTGACCGGAAGGAGGGACGTGATGGCGGCAAGTCGCTGTCGGGTGTCATGCGCATATTGCGTTTCTTCGCGTGGACGTGGGCCGGCCCACGGCCTTCCAGAGGGCGATCGGGCAGCAGGCGGCCCGGACCGGCAATGGCCGCGCCCAGCTATTTTCCGGCGGCCCTTTCCACCCCACGCGGCAGGCCGCGCGGGGACCATCGCGAAACAAAATAGCCGGTCTCGCCATCCTCCACTGGCGTTTCGGCCCTGCGCTGGCGCTGCGGGTGCAAGTCCGGACCGCCCGCTGCCTTCGTCGCCATGAAGCCGCGATGGGCGCGGCCGATCCGCCGAAGGAAACAATCATGGGCGACCCGGACGATACCCACTTCGAACCGCAACCCGCATCATCTCCGACCGACCACGTCCTCCAGGAACTCCAGCTCTACGGCTACCGTCGTTTCGAAGACGAACCCGATCCGCGTCCGCTTCCCGAGGCCCAGGTCATCGCAGCCAGCACCGCCGACATCTTCGATGCCCTCGTCGTGGCGATGGCCGACACGCGCCTCGAACCCGATCTTGAGGAGTTGCTTTGGGGTACGGTCAACCTCTTCCATCGCGCATGCAGCCGAATCGAGCGCGAACTCGACGAAAACGAGGTCTCGCAGCAGCGCCTGCAGCGCGAACAGGACGGGTCAGAGGTCAAGTCCGTTGAACTCGAACGGCTCACCGCCCAAGGTCAGACGCTGCTCGAACGCCGCGGTGCCTTCGAACTGATGCGCGATCAGGCCGCCGAGCACTTCGAGCGTCACACGCATTCGATCTGGCGACCGCGTTCAGGCTCGGTCGTCAACCATCGCAATCTCACCGCGGCAATGATTGACAGCCGCGATTTCCTTGCCGCCAGGAAGTACGCCGATAGCCACGCACTTCTTCCTGCCGGGCCAAAGGTCGCGTTCACCGGCGGGCTCGACTTCAATGACCATCGCCTGATCTGGGCCAAGCTTGACCAGGTCCATGCCAAGCACCCGGACATGGTTCTTCTTCATGGTGGTTCACCGAAGGGAGCCGAGTTGATCGCGGCAAAATGGGCTCACCATCGCAAGGTGCCGCAGATTGCCTTCAAGCCCGACTGGACCAGGCACGCCAAGGCCGCTCCCTTCAAGCGCAACGATGTAATGCTCGAGGCACTGCCGATCGGCGTCATTCACTTTCCTGGCACGGGCATTCAGGACAACCTCGCCGACAAGGCCCGCCAGCTTGGCATCCCGGTCATGAAGTTCGGCGCCGCATGACGGCCACACAATGCCATGCTCGTCGGCGGAGTTCGTCCCAAGCGGCGTCTGACCCAGCGACTCCTGGCGGGTTTGCGATGAAGGCGCAGGCAGGGTGTCAAGCTCGAGGATTCATCGGCTTCTGAAATCGGAAGCACGACCCATCACTGCGTTATCGGCGCAATTCCTTGATCCGGTCCGAGGCCCTGATGCCATCAACCCATGAAGGGTCGGACAACGCGAAGCGTGCCGCCGTTTCGGCTTCGCCTCAACGGAGATTGCGGCCCTCGGCCGGACGCATCGGGCGCCTGTCACGCGGGGATGGTCCCCGCTTCCAACAGGAGCCGGAAAGATGTCCCTCGCAGAAGCAAACGCTTTCGCCTTCAGCCTCGCCACCAGCATGATGGTCAGCATCCTCATTTTCCGAGCCGGGGACGGAACGGTCGCCGTCGTACCGGCAGATGAGTATGACGGAGACGCTTGCGATATTGTCGCGGAAATGGACCCCTACGCCGAATGAACCGACGCCGGATTTGTCGGCGAGCAGCGAGGCGCGTCGAGATCGGGCGCGCCTCGTACTGATTGTGCTGTGGCGACTGCACCGACGCTCAAGGGTACGGCGTCGCGAGACCGAGCCGGAAATCCCGAACGCGCTATGTCAGTCGTGCCCGGGTCGTGCGCGGCGTCGCCAGGAGAAGGCTGGTTTCGCTGCCGGTTATGCCAGCTATGAGGCGTATCCGGCGCAGCACCGCGTCAAAATCGGTCAGCGAGGCCGTACCGAGTTCGACCACCAGGTCCCAGCGGCCATTGGTGGTGTGAATGGTCGAGACCTCGGCCAGACCGCCGAGCGCGCGGACCACGCGGTCGGCGGCATGGCCTTCGATCTCGATCATCATCACGCCGCGTATTCTCTGGTCGACGGCGTCGGCGCGCAGCACCACGGTGTAACCGATGATCTCGCCGGATTTTTCCAGCTTCTCCATCCGCGCCCTGACCGTCGCGCGCGACACGCCGAGATCGACCGCGAGATCTGAGATGCTGCGCCGGGCGTCGTGCCTGAGCAGCGTGACCAGCCTTTCATCGAGAGCATCCATGATTGTTCCATTTCGATCAAAGTGGTTGCTCAACATGATAGAGTAGTCTTCTCGAAATGCCAATTTTCCCTGTTCAAACCGCCGCAGCATGATGATTCATTCCTTCGATCAATCGTAAGGGCAAAAGAAATGCGCTGCAGGATCGTTGGCGCGCCGGTGCAGGACGGCGCGGGCAGGATGGGATGCGAGATGGGGCCGAGCGCGCTGCGCACGGCAGGGCTTGTCTCGGTGCTGTCGGAACTCGGCCATGAGGTCGAGGACTGGGGCGCGGTGCAGCCGGCTGCGGCGCGCCCTGTCGTCCACGGCAATCTCGCGCTGAAAGCCCTGCCGGAGATTTCCGCCTGGACGGCAGCGATCGCCGAGACCGCCTATGCGGCTTCGAAAGACGCCATGCCGATCTTCCTGGGCGGCGACCACGCAATATCGGCCGGCACGGTGTCGGGCATAGCGCGCCGGGCCGCCGAGCGCGGCCGGCCGCTCTTCGTGCTGTGGCTCGACGCCCATCCCGATTTCCACTCGCTCGACACAACCGTCAGCGGCAATCTGCACGGCGTGCCGCTTGCCTATGCCAGCGGTCGGCCGGGTTTCAACGGCTATTTACCGGACCTGCCCGTCGCCGTCGATCCGGCCCGCATCTGCGTGATGGGCTTGCGCAGCGTCGATCCGGCCGAGCGCCGGGCGCTGAACGAAGCCGGCGTGACCGTGCATGACATGCGCACCATCGACGAGCACGGCATCGCGCCCTTGCTGCGCGCCTTCCTCGCCCTTGTCGAAGAGGCCACCGGCCTGCTGCATGTCAGCCTCGACGTCGATTTCCTCGACCCCTCGATCGCACCAGCCGTCGGCACCACCGTGCCCGGCGGCGCAACCTTCCGCGAGGCGCACCTGGTGATGGAGATGCTGTCCGACAGCGGGCTGGTCTCCAGCCTCGACCTGGTCGAGCTCAACCCGTTCCTCGACGAGCGCGGCCGCACCGCCACGCTGATGGTCGACCTGGCCGCCAGCCTGATGGGCCGGCGCATAATGGACCGCCCCACCCGCAGCCATTCCGGAAGCATTGCATGACCCAGCCATCGCGCCTTGCCATCGTTCCCTTCGTCAGCGTCGACCGCATGATGAAGCTGGTGCTGACCATCGGCGTCGAGCGGTTCCTGACCGAACTCGCCGCCTATATCGAGGAGGATTTCCGTCGCTGGGAACTGTTCGACAAGACGCCGCGCATCGCCTCGCACAGCCATGACGGCGTCATCGAGCTGATGCCGACCAGCGACGGCCGCTTCTACGGCTTCAAATACGTCAACGGCCACCCGAAGAACATGCGCGAGGGCCGCCAGACCGTCACCGCCTTCGGCGTGCTCGCCGATGTCGGCTCCGGCTATCCGATGCTGCTCACCGAAATGACGATCCTGACGGCGCTGCGCACCGCGGCCACCTCCGCTGTCGCCGCCAAATACCTGGCGCCCAAGGGTTCGCGCTCCATGGCCATTATTGGCAATGGCGCCCAGTCCGAATTCCAGGCCGTCGCCTTCAAGGCGCTGCTCGGCGTCGACCGGCTGCGGCTCTACGACATCGATCGGTCAGCTTCCGAGAAATGCGCCCGCAACCTCGCCGGCAAGGGTTTTGACATCACCATCTGCACGACGGGCCAGGATGCTGTCGAAGGCGTCGACATCATCACCACAGTGACCGCCGACAAGCAGTGCGCCACCATCCTGACCGACAACATGGTCGGCTCCGGCGTGCACATCAACGCGGTCGGCGGCGACTGCCCCGGGAAAACCGAGCTGCACCGCGACATCCTGCTGCGCTCCGACATCTTCGTCGAATTTCCACCGCAGACGCGCATCGAGGGCGAGATCCAGCAGCTCGACGCCGACCATCCGGTGACAGAGCTGTGGCAGGTGATGACCGGCCAGGCAGAGGGCCGCAGGACTGCGGAGCAGATCACGCTGTTCGATTCCGTCGGCTTCGCGACGGAAGATTTCTCCGCACTCCGCTATGTCCGCGACCAGCTCCAGGCCACCGGCCTCTATGAGGAGCTCGACCTGCTCGCCGATCCCGACGAGCCGCGCGACCTCTTCGGCATGCTGATTAGGGCAGCACTGCAGCCGGCTGCCTGAAGAAAGGCAGCGTCCTTTAAATGAGATAGGCGCTCAAGCGTGGTCCCATGGCCTCGGCGTCTTTCCAACTCGAGGACACCGCCAGACAGGACACCGATAACCCCACGGCCATCATCGCCAAGGCGGCAAAGTCGAGCGGTGGTGCGCGATTGAGTTTGATATCAGAGCTCCGGCTTGATTGGAGGCTTGCCTACCGCCGAGGTGAGCGGAGCACACCTGAAGTCAATCAAACGCATGGCACGTCAGTCCATCGCGAGTTCGGGAATGCGACAATGCGTGCCAGAGGCTGAGCAGGATTTCGTTCGATTGTGAAACATCGTCGGACAAGAAGGGCTGCGGGTTGCCGCGTTCTCCTTCATCCATTCCTGTCGTGACGAGCACACCGAAGCGGTCTCATCGATGGGTGTTTCTGGTCTGAAGGTCGGCTTCGCCTCGATCGCCTGTGACGCAACGGCGCTTCGCGACTTTCTTCCCCTGTCGGCTGCGCCGTCATTCCTAGCGGCACAACAAAGTCGCTCCAGCGCCATCCTCCGCTTCGCTTCGGCCCATGGGTGCGCCCTCGATCGCCTCCGACCTCTCGACCACCATCGAGACCGCAATGGTGCGGCTCGAAACAATCAGGATCAAGGAGAACTATCATGGCTACCATCGGCACCTTCAAGAAGTCCGGCAACGAAGGATTCACCGGTGAAATCGTCACCCTCAGCGTCCAGGCCAAGAACGTGCGCATCGTCCCAGACACACGCGCCACTGGCGAAAACGCTCCCAGCCATCGGGTGCTGGTCGGCCGCGCCGAGATCGGCGCCGCCTGGTCCAAGCGCTCCAACGAGGGCCGCGACTATCTCGGTCTCAAGCTCGACGATCCGAGCTTCAACGCCCCGATCTACGCCAACCTCTTCGACGACGAGGAAGGAGAGGGCTTCTCGCTCATCTGGTCCCGCCCGAATGCGCGGCGGGGTGACTGAGGACCCGCGAAGGCCCCGGCCAGAAGGCCGGGGCCTTCTTTCGCGGCCGGCCGCTTCATCCACTCAAGCCGAAGCGATGCCGAAACCGCATCGCCTGATGCTGATCAGCCACCCTCCGTCAGTGCTGTTGTTTCTATAAAATGCAGGTTTTCACTCTGGTGAAGAGGAGGGCAAGCGATGATCGAGCCATTTGATGACACCGCGCCGACCGGTGAAGAACTCACCGAGTACGATCGGGAACACGTTAAACTTTATGCTCGCCTGTTGGACGCCGCCGACGACGGCGCCGACTGGCGCGAGGTGGTCGAAATTGTCTTCGGCATTGATCTGACGAGGGAGCCACAACGCGCCCGGCGCATCCATGACAGCCATCTGGCGCGAGCGCGCTGGATGGCGCGAGCTGGCTACCGTCATCTTTTGCGTCAACCCGGCAACTAGCCCCAGCCGCTGTCGTCCCGGGTGATGCCGAAGCGGCATCACCCGATGCCCGGCGAGGGTCTTCCGCCGATCGGTGCAACCCGGAATTGTTTTGAAGCGGGGGCTACGCGTTTCTTGCGAGGAGCTCTTCGATGAGGCCGGATACGTCACATTGGCGAGACAATGCCAGCTATGATTATTTCGATGCATTGCCCATCGAAGGGCTCGCCTGGGAGTGTCTGCGGCGTCACGAACCCTATCAACGGCACTATCAAGCACTTCTGACCGCAAGAGCCGAAAAAGCCCCCTTCCACCCTGAGGCACAGCGGCAGTGGGGGTTGCGATTTCCCAGCGACGCCGGATTTGTCCGCCTTGGCGCAAGACGTTTTCTGGTCGCCTGACGTCGATCCAGCTGTGGTTTCTCTCGTGCCGGCGCCGGAATTCCTGTCGTCCTTGCGATCGGCGCCGTTGACCGGCGTGGGCGCGAGCCGCGATAGCGTTGAAGGACGCCACACCGTCCATAATGCAGGTGTCGCCACTCAACTTCTCCTTCTGCCCGGTAGCGAGCCGCACGGCCCTTTGGCGGCGTTGATTCCCTTGGATGCAGAAACGTTGGGACGGATCGAAGCCCTTACCCGTTTCTGGCGTGCCTGGCAGGGGCGCCCAGCACCTTCGGACACGCGGATGACCCCGCAGCAACGCCGCCGCTTCCGGCTGATGATACAGGCCGCTGACGGCCGCTCGAATGGCGCGAGCTATCGCGACATTGCCGTGGCTCTTTACGGGTATAAGCGCGTCGCCGCTGATCCTTGGAAAACCTCCGCGCTGCGCGACGCGGTGATCGGTCTCGTCGAAGGCGCCACCGGCATGATTGGTGGCGGTTATTTGCAAATCCTGCGTCATCGCCGTCGATCCTAGCGGGTCTGCCCGCGCAAAGAGGGGTGGCGTTTTAGCCCCCCTCAACTTCCCCATCCCCGGCGAAGCCTACTCTCCGCCACCGTGGTCTCCGTTCCCCGCTGAACGCCAGCGGCCGTCCAAAACCCCACGGAGGCCCGATCCATGCGACCCGATATCACCGTCTTGCCGCCACGCTTCCTGCGCACCAAGGAAGCCGCGGATTTCCTCAGCCTGTCCGCCCGCACCCTCGAAAAGCACCGTACCTATGGCACTGGTCCTGGCTACCGAAAGCTCGGCGGCCGTGTCGTCTATGCCGTCGATGATCTTCAGGCCTGGGCCGAACGCGGCGCCGTCACCTCTACATCCGATCCGCGTGGCTCGGTCCTGCCGGCCAAGCGTCACACAACGACGCCGCCGGCGCATGGCGGACGATACGCACGCTGACCGCGCGCGGATTTCCAAATGGTGGCGCGAAACCAATCCCTTTCGGAGCGCGGGCAGCTCGACCTTTTCCGGGCGCTGCCTGGCGACTTCGCCCCTCGAGACGCGCAGGATCTCATGGCCTATCCGTTCTTCTCCCTTTCCAAGACGCATCGCACCACCCCGATCGATTTTGCCGCCGGCAACGTCTCGATCCGGGTCGAAGCCGTACCCGATCATGGCATGGCGACCATCTGGGACGCCGACATCCTGATCTGGGCCGCGAGCCAGATCGTCGAGGCGCGGGACACCGGGCTTCGCACCTCGCGCCTGATGGCCGCAACGCCCTATGAGATTCTCACCTTCGTCGGCCGCGGCAAGAGCCTGCGCGACTATCAGCGCCTGAAGGCGGGGCTTGATCGGCTGCAGTCAACCACCGTCTCGACGACCATCCGTCAGCCGGCCGAAGGCCGGCGTCACCGCTTCTCATGGATCAATGAGTGGCAGGAGCGCATCGATCGTCATGGCAGACCCGCGGGGATTGAATTGATCGTCCCCGACTGGTTCTACCAGGCAGTCCTCGATGACGCGCTGGTGCTGACGATCGATCGCGCCTATTTCGACCGGACTGGCGGTCTCGAGCGCTGGCTCTATAGGCTGGTGCGCAAGCATGGTGGGCGCCAGCGCGACGGCTGGCGTTTCGACTTCCGTCACCTTCACGAGAAATCCGGCAGCCTGTCGCCCCACAAGCGCTTTGCCTTCGAGCTTCGCGACATCATCCGCCGCCAGCCGCTGCCCGGCTACACGCTTGCGCTGGAAGTGGAGATTGGCGGCCGGGCGCTGCTCGCCTTCGAGCGGATCGGCTCCTGTGGAAGGCCTGTGGACGGCCTCGTGCCATCAGGGACCGGAACTATCGTGCCATCGGGAACCGCGGGCTCGTGCTATCAGGAACCCAGACAGGCTCTAACCTGTAGAAAGCAAAACCGAAATCACGCGTCTAACTTAGACTCTAACCCAGATTCTAACCTTGAAGCGCGCGCGCGTGGTGTGCAAAGGCTCATCCGACGGGCCAGCGACGCACTCAGCACAGGCACCGACAAGACCCCGAATGCGCCATCGCTTTCTGACGGCAGCAACACGGCAACCAGCGTCTCCGAAGTTCCGAATCCACCTCTAGATACGCCCATCGGAGGCATCCGATGATTGTCGGGCTCCTCAATCGGAAGAGCCGTGTCGGCAAGGCGACTTTGACGCTCCTCCTCGTCGGCGAATTGGCCGGCAAGGGAAATCTTGTCGCGCTGCTCGCCGCCCTCGTGCTGCTCAAGTGCAACCGTCTCCGTTCCATGGATTGGCTTTGGCCGAGCTTCTGGCCCGTCTCCGCGAAGCATACGTCTGCCGGCCCGAGCGGCGCGCGTTTCGTACTCGATGGCGACAGTACCGCAGCGCGAGAGACCGCCGCACCCGCGGGCGAGATCGAGGGATCGCGCGATGAGTGAGTGGTCCCGAAAGCATTGCCTTGCATCGCGGCCGTCAGGTCCGGATACGCGGATCAAGTCCGCCGTCGGCGCGTTGGGGACCGTCGATCAGTCTGCCTTCGTCGTGCGCCCGACCACCGGCATGACGCCGCGGGGGCGCGACCGCATCGCCGCTTGTCCAGCACGACGTCATCGCCGCCGAGACGCTTCGCGAGATGCTTGCGCGAATTCCCGCAACATCAGGAGAACCCTCATGACTGGCATCGCGGCTCCTCGCATGCGTGCCGCGTTCCCGGCCACGCACCACGCTCCCGACGATCTCGTTCATGTCGAACTGACCTGGATCGAGAAGAGACAAGAGAACTGGATACGGTTCGGTACCCACGCTCTGGAACAAATCGTTGATCGTCGCCGGCGCATCTTGTCCTATCGCCCCGGCGCGGTCTTCGCGTTCGTTCGCTGGGCCGCGAACGACTTCGGAACAATGATCTCACGCATCGATATCGTGCGTGCTGTCGCACGTGGCGAAGCCTATCAGACACTGCCCTTCGTGCGCCCCGGCGGCGACATCCTTCTGAAGGTCGAGAGCTGGCCCAAGGTCGAACGCGTGCTGCAGGCGATCGACGCCATCCAGCGCCTCGACGTCGAGCCTGAGTTGGTATCGCACGATCATTGGCGGCACATCCACAACCGGATAACCGCCGGGCACGCGCCGCGCAGCTACACACTCGATCAACACCGCGCCTTCCTGCTGCGCAAGAGGACCGAACCGTGACGCGCGCCGGGATATTTCTCGCTAGCGTTCTCGCAACCATGGGCGTCGGCTATCCCGGCCTCGCTTCGATGCCCACGAAGCTCATCTGGAATGCGTCAGCCAGCGCGCCGATCGGTTTCTACACCATCGAGTTCCACGGACCCTTCGAGGTCACCGATCTTGTGGCCGTCGATGCGCCCGAGCCACTCGCCGCGCTCCTCGCTAATCGCGGCTATCTGCCGGCGGGCGTGCCACTCTTGAAGCACATCCTTGGCGTTTCCGGGCAAATTGTCTGTCGCTCGAACCTCACCATCACCGTCGACGGCGTCAAGGCGGGGGTGGCGCTCGAACGTGATCGGGCCGGCCGTGACCTGCCGGTCTGGCAGGGCTGCCGCCGCATCTCGACGGGGGAAGTCTTCCTGATGAACTGGCAGGTCCGCGACAGCCTCGACGGACGTTACTTCGGCCTCATCTCCACCAGCCGGATCATCGGCCGCGCCGTCCCACTTTGGACGGACGAGGGCGGCAACGGCCGCTTCGAATGGCGCGCGCCAACGCGGTGAGCGCGCGACCGGCGGCGCGTCGTGCCGCCAGCCATCATCACCGCACCACTGATAACAGGAGCCTGACATGCAACAGATCGGGGAATTCACGCGCCAGAAGACTGGCTATAGCGGGCGCATCCACACGCTCAGCCTCAACCTGGATATCGCTATCGTAACGGCAGAGGCGAGCGAAACGGAGAATGCGCCTGACTACCGCGTTCACACCGGAAGCGAGGACGGCCCCGAGATCGGCGCCGGCTGGAAACGATCCAGCCAAAAGGCCGGCGAATATGTCTCGATCCAGATCGACGACCCGACGTTCGCGCAGCCGATCCGCGCGAACCTCTTTCGCAATGGCGACGACAAGACGTCCTGGTCGCTGCACTGGGCGCGCCCGCGCGACCGCAGCGAGAAGGAGTGAATGATGCGCGCTCGCCGTCCGTCGACGAGCCATCGCGGTGCGCCCGGGCCGCTTCGCGCTGCCCGGCGCATGGCTCTGCTCCTCCTTTGCGGTCTGTCCGTCGCGACCGTCATGCCGGCGGCGACAGTGGCGCAGGACTTGGCCATCGCGCGATCGTCGCAACGCGACCCCTTTGGTGCGCACATCAGCGAAGCCTCGCAGCGCTTCGGCGTTCCGATCGCGTGGATACGCGCCGTCATGCGCAAGGAGAGTGCTGGCGATGCGCGCGCCGTCTCCAGCGCCGGCGCCCGCGGCTTGATGCAGATCATGCCCGGCACATGGGATGATCTGCGCGCCCGCTGGTCGCTTGGCCGCGATCCGTTCGATCCCCGCGATAACATCCTGGCAGGAACGGCGTATCTGCGCGAACTGCACGATCGCTACGGCTCGCCGGGGTTTCTGGCCGCCTACAACGCGGGTCCTGCGCGCTACGAAGCCTACCTCACCGGCCGTCCTTTACCGGCCGAGACCCGCGCCTATGTCGAGACGCTCGCCCCCCTTATCGGCGGAAGCGAGGGTATGCGCCCTTTCGCAGTCACATCTGTCGAGGCCATTCCCTGGAAGCACGGCGCGCTCTTCGTAGGTCAGCCGGACCGCATCCAAGCTGCCGCCTCCGTAACGGCCGAGCGACCGCCAAATGACGCGAGCTCTGCACCCACCGTGCGCGAGGTCTCCGCCATCGTGCCGCTGTCCGAAGGCCTCTTCGTGGCGCGAGCGGGCAAAGGGATCCAGCCATGAGCGCGTATGGACGTTTTCGCGCAACCGCGAGTTCCAGCGCACCGTGGCGTGGATGGAGGCGGAAGGTGTGCAGAACAACCGGAAGATGGCGAGATAAAAGGCCGCGAGGTGCGGCGTCGGTCGGTTGTGTTGTTTCAATAGCTTATGCAGGACTTCCGCGAGGTGCTAGCAAGCGGCGCACCGCGTCAGAACATCGATTTTCCTGTGATTTCCGCGGCTTGGCACGATGTGCGGGATCTCTAAGATGACTGGCGAGGACGATCTTCGAATTCGCCCAGGCCGCATCCGCTCGCCCAGTGCCCAGCGCGCCAGGCCCTTCATTGCGCAGGCGCTTGCCGCCGCCCAGAAGGCCGGCGCCCGGATCTCTCGCACCGGCCGGATCAATTCGTGCAATCGCTCGACCTTCGGGCGTGGCCGCACGGCGAGCGTGCGTGCCAATCGCCTCCTCACCGGCCGCTCGCGCACCGTGATCATCAAGACACGGCTGGTGCGCCATCACGCGCGCGCAGCGCCGCTTGCTGCCCATCTCACCTATCTGCGCCGCGAAGGCGTTACCCGTGACGGGGAGAAGACAAGGCTGTTCGGGCCGGAAACCGATGCGATGGATGGCGGTGCTTTTGCCGCGCGTTGTGGCGATGATCGGCACCACTTCCGCTTTATCGTCTCACCCGAAGATGCCGTCGACATGGCCGACCTCAAAGCCTTCGCCCGCGACCTGATGGGCCAGATGGAAAAGGACCTCGGCACGAAGCTCGATTGGACCGGCGTCGATCACTGGAACACCGACAACCCGCACCTTCACATCATCTTGCGCGGCCAAACCGATGACGGCCAGGATCTCGTGATCTCACGCGATTACATCAAGGAGGGGATGCGCGCCCGTGCGGCCGATCTTGTCACCCAGGAGCTCGGCCCCCGCACCGATCTCGATATCCGTCGCAATCTGGAGCGCCAGGTCGAAGCCGAACGCTGGACCCAGCTTGACCGGCAGCTTGTTCGCGACGGGCGCGACACAGGCGTCATCGACCTGGCCGCCGCCGCGAACGCCCAGCCCGACGCGTATCACGTGCTGAAGGTCGGGCGGATGCGCAAGCTCGAAACCCTTGGCCTTGCCGAACAGGTCGGCCCGGGCCAGTGGATGATCGACGACAAGGCTGAGGCAACGCTGCGCGAGCTTGGCGAACGCGGCGACATCATCAAGCGGATGCACCGCGCGCTGACAGAACAGGGTATCGAGCGCGGCACGGAGAACTATGTGCTGGCGGCGGAGCGCCTCGACACGCCGATCGTGGGTCGGCTGGTCGACCGCGGCCTCGATGATGAGCTGAAGGGCAGCGCCTACGCCGTGGTCGATGGCACCGACGGCCGCACACATCACATCAGGCTGTCCGATCTCGACGCCGCGGGCGACGGCGCTCCCGGTTCGATCGTCGAGCTGCGCAGGTTCCATGATGTGCAGGGGCACGGGCGCGCAGCACTCGCTGTCCGTTCCGACCTCGATATTGAGCGGCAGGTTACCGCCGCCGGCGCGACCTGGCTTGACCGCCAGAATATCGCCCGCGAGCCGATTGCGTTGTCGGAAGGCGGCTTCGGCGCCGAGGTGCGGCTGGCCATGCAGCGCCGCGCCGACCATCTCGTCGAACAGGGCCTCGGCGAGCGGCATGGCCAACGCACAACCTTCACCCGCAACCTGATCGACACGCTGCGTCGCCGCGAGTTGGAGGCGCTCGGCGAAAAGCTCTCGGTCGACACCGGCCAGCCCTTCAACCGCGCCCGCGGCGGCGAGTACGTCACCGGTTCCTACCGGCAACGCTTCACGCTCGCCTCCGGCCGCTTCGCCCTGATCGATGACGGCCTCGGGTTCCAACTGGTGCCCTGGACGCCGTCCCTGGAAAAGCACCTTGGCCGCCACGTCTCTGGCGTGGCTCGCGATGAAGGCGGCATCGACTGGAGCTTCGGCCGCAACCGTGGGCTCGGCCTCTAACCTCATGTTGAAGAAAGGACTGCTTTTATGTCCGCCACCAAGATCCTCTGGGGCCAGGTCCTCGCCGTCCTGGCGATCGTGCTGATCACGACCTGGGGCGCCACGGAATGGGTGGCCTGGCGCCTGGCATTCCAGCCCGAGCTCGGCAGGCCATGGTTCCATGTCCTGGGCTTTCCGTTTTACCTTCCGCCGTCCTTCTTCTGGTGGTGGTATGGCTTTGATGCCTACGCGCCGTCGATCTTCGTGGAGGGTGCCTTTATCGCGGCTTCCGGTGGTTTCGCCTGCGTCGCCGTCGCCATAGGCATGTCGGTCTGGCGGGCTCGCGAGGCCAAGAAGGTCGAGACCTACGGCTCCGCCCGCTGGGCCGACAAGCAGGAGGTCAAGGCAACTGGCCTTCTCGGCTCCGATGGCGTGGTGCTTGGTCGATATGACGGCGCCTATCTGCGCCACGACGGACCGGAGCACGTGCTGTGCTTTGCGCCGACGCGTTCGGGCAAGGGTGTTGGCCTCGTCGTCCCGTCGCTGCTGACCTGGCCGAGCTCGGCAGTCGTGCATGACATCAAGGGCGAGAACTGGCAGCTCACCGCGGGCTTCCGCGCCAGGCATGGCCGGGTCCTGCTGTTCGATCCGACCAATCCGAAATCCTCCTCCTACAATCCGCTGCTCGAGGTGCGCCGCGGCGAATGGGAAGTCCGTGACGTTCAAAACATCGCTGACATCCTTGTCGATCCCGAAGGCTCGCTCGAGAGGCGAAACCATTGGGAGAAAACCAGCCATGCCCTTCTGGTCGGCGCGATCCTGCATGTTCTCTACGCCGAGCCGGACAAGACGCTCGCCGGCGTTGCCGGCTTCCTCTCCGATCCAAAGCGTCCGATCGAATGGACGCTGTCGGCGATGATGAAAACGGCGCATCTGGGTGAAGCCGGTGCGCACCCGGTGATCGCCAGCGCCGCGCGAGAGCTCTTGAACAAATCTGATAACGAGCGCTCCGGCGTGCTGTCCACCGCCATGTCTTTCCTTGGCCTCTACCGCGATCCTGTCGTGGCCGAGGTCACGCGACGCTGCGATTGGCGCATCACGGATCTTGTCGACGACAAGCATCCAACGACGCTCTACCTCGTCGTTCCGCCGTCCGACATCAACCGGACCAAGCCGCTCATTCGCCTGATCCTCAATCAGATCGGCCGCCGCTTGACCGAAGATCTGCAGGTGAGGGCGCAAGGGCACCGGCTGCTGTTGATGCTCGACGAGTTCCCGGCGCTTGGCCGCCTCGACTTTTTCGAGTCGGCGCTCGCCTTCATGGCCGGCTACGGGCTGAAAAGTTTCCTGATCGCTCAGTCCCTCAACCAGATCGAGAGGGCGTACGGCGCCAACAACTCAATCCTCGACAACTGTCATGTCCGGGTAAGCTTTGCCACCAACGATGAGCGCACCGCCAAACGCGTGTCCGATGCGCTCGGGACAGCGACCGAGATGAGGGCTATGAAGAACTATGCCGGCCACCGGCTGTCGCCGTGGCTCGGTCATCTGATGGTCTCCCGTTCGGAGACGGCTCGCCCGCTGCTCACGCCGGGTGAAGTGATGCAACTGCCGGCCACCGACGAGATTGTCATGGTCTCGGGTGCGCCGCCGATCCGCGCCAAGAAGGCGCGCTATCATGAGGATGCTCGCTTCCGGGAGCGTATCCTGCCGCCGCCGGTGCTGATGGCGGCAGCAGAGGGGAAACCGGACGACTGGACGAAGCTGCCTCTGGCTTTCCGTCCCCAAATTGCCGAAGCGACGTCGATGCGGTCGGGGTCATCCGCCGGGAATGAGGATCCGACGGAGTCCGAGCGTCGTCGGCAACCCGAGCTCAGCCGCGTCGAGCTGGTCGTGAAGTCTTCGCCCGAGAACGAGTTCGAGATCGATCACCTCGACGACGTAGATGACAATGTTGCCCGCAACCGTCGACTGACGCGCCTGATGCAAGGCATTGCGCGGCAGGCATCGCTCGACCCCGATGACGACGTGGACATGTGAGGCTCCGATGGCAAAGGTTCCGCGCAAACAACGTCTTTCGGTCTATCTCGATCCGAGGGTGATGAACCGATTGGTCGAACATGCGGCGCGCCGTGATTTTTCACGGTCTCTCGTCGCCGAGGCGGCCATCGAATCCTTCCTTTCACCCGATGCCGCCGAGCGCCAGGAGGCCGCGATCACCAAGCGGCTAGACCAGCTCGATCGCCGAATGACCCGCCATGAGCGCGATCTCGCAATTGCCGTTGAAACGCTCGCCGTTTTCGTGCGCTTCTGGCTGGCGACAACTCCGGCTTTGCCCGAGCCCGCGGCGCAGGCTGCTCACGCCAAGGCTGGCGAGCGCTACGATGCCTTCGTCACGGCGCTTGGCCGGCGCCTGGCGAAAGGACCGAAGCTGAGGCAAGAAATCAGCGAGGACATCGACGCCGGTTTCGGCACACTCAAGACCGGCGTGCCGGGGCAATGATTAGACGGTCGGATCGCCGTCGCCGCAGATCGGCAGCTCGTCGGCGGCGCGGCCGGTGCTCAGGCCTCGGCGATCAGCGCA
The DNA here is from genome assembly GCF_055811675.1 of Mesorhizobium sp. WSM4808. Lineage (NCBI taxonomy): Bacteria > Pseudomonadati > Pseudomonadota > Alphaproteobacteria > Hyphomicrobiales > Phyllobacteriaceae > Mesorhizobium > Mesorhizobium sp. WSM4808. Next base: position 259,318 of record NZ_JBVVQX010000008.1, on the reverse strand, counting down.
AGGTTTTGCAGGTGAGTGTCTATCGCGTCGGCGACGGCGCGCGCCGCCGGAAGCGTCTTCTTCGCCTCGGGCCACTCGTCGCGGAAGCGGGTGACGGTTTCGCGCGCCGTGTCGACGACCAGCTTCTCGGTTAGATGCGCCTTCGCCGCCAGGTAACGGAGCTCGTCAAGGGAGAGCTCGCGCATGCGCTTGGTGCGGGCATATTTGATGGCGGCGAACTCGTCCGGCATATAGGGGATTGTCGATACGAAATCGTAGGCTGGAGCGAGCGCCGCTGTCCGCCGATCGGGATAGATCATCGACCAGTTCTTGAGGTGCATGTCGGCATTGCCAATCAGCGTGTTGAAGACGAGCCGGCGGATGAACTCGGAGGCACCAGTGTCTCCGGCCTCAACGCCAAGCACGGTCGCAATGTTGCGTGCGCTTGCCCGCTTGTATTTGTCGTCCGGCCACACGCCGAACACCTGGGCGAAATCCTCGATATGCACCGGACCGTCACCGGTGCGGTCGAAGCGCCGGATGGCCAGTGCCTGGCCCTTCATGCTGCGCATGCCCTCAGGAAGGCCGTCGATCGCATCGACGTCGAGGAGTTGGACCTCTGGCACGTCCATGCCGAGCCTGGCCGCGAGACTCATCATCGAGAATTCATTCTCGGGGACGCCCTCATAGAGCTGTGAGGGCAGTTTGACGATCCAAGAACCGCCGACGCCGTCGGCGGGGATCGTAAGCCCGCCGCCCTTTCCGGTGTTCCTCACCGCCGAGAACTTCAACTGCACGCCGGCGAGTGAAAATCGCAGGGCATTGCTCCGACGCGCACGGCGTGCTTCCGCGTCGCCCTCGTCCCTCAGGTCTGGCCAGGCTTCTGCGTCCGCCGGCACGATGGTGAGCGCACCAGGAAGATCGCGGCCGAGAACCCAAAGCAGGAAGAATTCGCGCTTTTCGCTCACGCCCGCGCGCTCGGCAAGGTAGGCCCGCAGTGGCCCTTCCGGCAGGAGGTTCGCAAAGAACGGAGGAACCCTGACATTGAACGGTCGGAATTCGGTCAGGAGCTGCCCGTACTGGTCCTTGAACGACAGGCTAAGCGTGGGCCGCTCGGGATCGTCGATATAGGCCTCGTCGAAGGCAAACAGCGTACGATCGCCCGGAATGAGCGTGAGTGTTGCGATCTTCTCGCCATAGAGGCGAACGTCGAGGACAAAAACGTCAGGCATCCTCGCTCTCATCGTCGAGTTGGTATGCAGGGCGGGGCGTGTCGGGGAGCGCGTGGGCGATCCTGTTGCGCAGTGCTCTAAGCTGCTTGGAGGCGCGCTCGAGGGCAGCGGTCGCGCCCGCACCGACCGGCAGCTTCATCAGCTTTTCGGCGATGGCGCGCAGCGTATCGAGATCGGTCTTGCCCAACCGAAAGTTTGCAAGCTCGCGCAGCGTTTGGTCGAGACGCTTGAATTCGCCAGCGTCGGGATGGTCGCGTTGCAGCCTTGCAAGGGCAGCTTGGGCGCGATTGAACACCACGGAGCGCTGGCGGTCTTCGCCGTCAAGCGTTGTGTAAGCATTGCTGACGACGGCTTCGACCGCTGCCAAGGCCTTGCGCGGAACCAGGACCAGTTCGTGGTCGAGCGCTCGTGCGAACTCAACCAGGCTCGAAAGCCTGAGGTCGGTCCCGCCATTTTCAATCTTTGAAATATGGCTTTGCGGAACGCCAATGCGAGCGCTGAGGTCGCGTTGGCTCAACCCGCTTTGCTCGCGTGCGTTGCGGAGCGTTTGGAGAATTTCGTCCGTCGAATAGAGCATTTGATATGCCTCTACATATCGCTTTCAAAATTTATATGCGTAAATATATCATTTGCTGAGGATTTTGGAAAGACCGATATGTAAAAATATATCGCAGTGCTGCGGTGATATGTTGTCATAGATCAGTTCTCCCCGGCCTGTCGAGCCTTGCAGGAGAGACTTGGAGGGGGTCGCTTCGCCAACACGGCACCGACGTTGAGTCGATGCTGCGGCTCCATCGGAACCAAGTCTGGCGCGAAATCCGCAATCCGGGCTGCCGGTCCAAACCGCCGACCGCCTGTATTTGCACGCTAGGCTACGACGCCTCGACAAAGCTGTTGAATCCACTCGAGATGCGGCTCTCTTAATCATCCCCGTTCTGGGGCGTTCATCTTGCCCCGGATCGAAACGGGGACAGCATGGCGACTTCGCAGCACAGTTCAGAAGGCCTCGCGCGCGGCGCACGCATGCTGCGCACAGCGCTCGGACCTGCGATCGCAAGCTATCTCGACGACCCATGCATCGTCGAAGTGATGCTCAATCCCGATGGGCGTTTGTGGATCGACCGCTTGTTGCAGGGGCTCTCCGACACGGGAGAGCGCCTGTCGGCAGCTGATGGCGAGCGCATCGTTCGCCTTGTCGCTCATCATGTCGGTGCCGAAGTCCATGCCGGCGCGCCACGCGTCTCGGCCGAGCTGCCCGAGACGGGGGAGCGGTTCGAGGGGCTTCTTCCTCCCGTCGTCGCGGCGCCCGCCTTCGCGATCCGCAAGCCCGCGGTCGCGATCTTTACCCTTGACGACTATGTCGCGGCCGGGACCATGTCGGCGCGCCAGGCGGACGCGCTGCGCCAGGGTGTTGCCAGCCGCGCCAACATTCTCGTTGCAGGCGGTACATCCACGGGCAAGACCACGCTGATCAATGCGCTGTTGGCCGAAGTGGCTAAAACCGCCGATCGCGTGGTCATCATCGAGGATACGCGCGAGCTGCAATGCGCCGCGCCGAATCTCGTTGCGATGCGAACGAAGGACGGCGTCGCGTCGCTCTCCGATCTCGTTCGTTCGTCGCTGCGCCTGCGCCCCGACCGCATTCCGGTCGGCGAAGTGCGCGGAGCCGAGGCGCTCGAACTGCTCAAGGCCTGGGGCACCGGCCACCCCGGTGGCCTCGGCACGATCCACGCCGGCAGCGCCATTGGCGCGCTGCGACGGATGGAACAGCTTATCCAGGAAGCCGTCGTCACCGTCCCGCGCGCGCTGATCGCCGAGACGATCGACCTGGTTGCCGTCCTTTCCGGGCGCGGCTCCGCGCGCCGGCTGTCCGAACTCGCCCGTGTCGATGGCATTCGCCCGGACGGCGATTACCGGGTCGCGCCAGCCGTCCTCGATGGGGACGACAGGCCGACCTTGCTCATCCCAAAGCCCTGAAGGAGAAAATCCGTGATCCAACGCCTGCGCCTCGCGCGCCATCGTCTTGCCATGACCGCTTCCGTTTCCACCCTCATCCTGGTGATGGCCGCGCCCGCTTATGCCTCCGGCTCGTCGATGCCGTGGGAACAACCGCTGCAACAGATACTCCAGTCGATCGAGGGGCCGGTCGCCAAGATAATGGCGGTGATCATCATTATCGTTACCGGCCTGACGCTCGCCTTCGGCGACACGTCCGGTGGCTTCCGCCGGCTCATCCAGATCGTGTTCGGCCTGTCCATCGCATTCGCTGCGTCGAGCTTCTTCCTGTCGTTCTTCTCGTTCGGCGGCGGAGCGCTGGTCTGATGGCGGGTGGTGTCGAACAGAGCGGGTCAATGCCCGACTATGCCGTGCCGGGCTTCACGGTCCTCGTGCATCGGGCGCTGACCGAGCCGATCCTGCTCGGTGGCGCCCCGCGCGCCATTGCCATCATGAACGGGACGCTCGCCGGCGCCGTGGGGCTGGGATTGCGTCTGTGGCTCGTCGGCATCGCCATCTGGGCGATCGGCCATGTTGCCGCCGTCTGGGCCGCCAAGCGAGATCCGCTTTTCGCCGACGTTGTTCGCCGGCACCTGCGCATCCCTGCGCATCTCACTGTCTGAGCGAGGTCGCGCCGATGATGAATCTTGCCGAATATCGCAATCGTAGCAGCCGGCTCGCCGACTTCCTGCCCTGGGTGGCCTTGGTCGGCGCCGGGGTCGTCCTCAACAAGGACGGCAGCTTCCAGCGGACCGCCCGCTTTCGCGGTCCCGATCTCGACAGCGCGGTGCCGGCCGAACTGGTTGCCGTCGCCGGCCGCCTCAACAATGCCTTCCGCCGTCTCGGCTCCGGCTGGGCGATCTTCGTCGAGGCGCAGCGCCATGCCTCGACCAGCTATCCCGACAGCCGCTTTCCGGATGCGGCCTCCACGCTGGTCGATGCTGAGCGAAAGGCGGGCTTCGAGGAGGCCGGCGCGCATTTCGAGTCCAGCTACTTCCTGACACTCACCTTTCTTGCGCCCGCCGAAGACACCGCGCGCGCGGAAAGCTGGCTCTACGAAGGCCGCGAGAAGAAGGGCCTCGACCCCAACGCGGTGCTGACCGGGTTCACTGACCGCAGCGACCGCGTCCTGCGCCTTGTCGAAGCCTTCATGCCGGAGTGCCGCTGGCTCGATGACGCCGAGACGCTGACTTACCTGCATGGCTGCGTCTCGACCAATCGTCACCGTGTCCGCGTTCCTGAAACGCCGATGTATCTCGACGCCATGCTGGCTGACCAGCCACTGACCGGCGGGCTCGAGCCGCGGCTGGGCGCGTCGCATCTGCGCATTCTCACGGTCACGGGTTTCCCGACCGCGACCACGCCGGGACTGCTCGACGAACTGAACCGGCTGGCGTTTCCGTATCGCTGGTCGACACGCGCGATCCTGCTCGACAAGACCGATGCGACCAGGCTGCTGACAAAGATCCGGCGTCAATGGTTCGCCAAGCGCAAATCAGTCGCGGCGATCCTCAAGGAAGTGATGACCAACGAGGCGTCCGTGCTCGTGGACACCGACGCCGCAAACAAGGCCGCCGACGCCGACATGGCGCTGCAGGAACTCGGCGCCGACTATGCCGGCATGGCCTATGTCACCGCGACGGTGACGGTGTGGGACGACGATCCCGGCATCGCCGGCGAAAAACTACGGCGGGTCGAAAAGGTGATCCAGGGCCGCGATTTCACAGCGATCATCGAAACCATCAACGCCGTCGACGCCTGGCTCGGCAGCCTGCCGGGTCATGTCTATGCCAACGTCCGTCAACCTCCCATCTCCACGCTTAATCTCGCCCACATCATCCCGCTTTCCGCGGTGTGGGCGGGGCCGGAACGCGACGAGCATTTCGCAGCGCCCCCTCTGCTCTTCGGCAAGACCGAAGGCTCGACCCCGTTCCGGCTTTCGCTTCACGTCGGCGACGTCGGCCATACGCTGGTCGTCGGCCCGACCGGCGCCGGCAAGTCGGTGCTGTTGGCACTGATGGCGCTGCAGTTTCGCCGCTATGCAGGCTCACAGGTATTCGCCTTCGATTTCGGCGGCTCGATCCGCACGGCCGCACTCGCCATGGGCGGCGACTGGCATGATCTCGGCGGCGATCTCTCCGATAGGGCGATCGATAGTGTCAGTCTGCAGCCGTTCGCCCGCATTCATGATGTCCCCGAGCGCGCCTGGGCTGCCGACTGGATCGTGGCGATCCTGACGCGCGAGAATGTGACGATCACACCTGAGGTCAAGGAGCATATCTGGACGGCGTTGAGTTCGCTGGCATCCGCCCCCGTCGAGGAGCGCACCATCACCGGTCTGGTCGTGCTGCTGCAATCACATGATCTCAAGCAGGCATTGCGCCCCTATTGCGTTGGGGGTCCCTACGGCCGGTTGCTCGATGCCGAGCGCGAACATCTCGGATCGGGGTCGGTCCAGGCATTCGAAATCGAAGGGCTGATCGGAACAGGTGCCGCGCCCGCGGTCCTGTTCTACCTCTTCCATCGCATCGAAGACCGGCTCGATGGCTCACCAACCCTCCTGATCATCGACGAAGGTTGGCTTGCGCTGGACGATGACGGCTTTGCCGGCCAGCTCCGCGAATGGCTGAAGACGCTGCGCAAGAAGAACGCCAGCGTCATCTTCGCCACGCAGTCGCTCAGCGATATCGACGGCTCGGCGATCGCGCCCGCGATCATCGAGAGCTGCCAGACCCGGCTTCTGCTGCCGAACGAGCGCGCCATCGAGCCGCAGATCACGGCGATCTATCGCCGCTTCGGCCTCAACGACCGGCAGATCGAGATCATCGCGCGGGCGATGCCGAAGCGCGACTACTACTGCCAGTCCCGTCGCGGCAACCGGCTGTTCGAGCTTGGGCTGTCCGATGTAGCGCTCGCGCTCTGCGCAGTATCCGCGAAGACCGACCAGGCCGCGATCGCCCGCATCGTCGCCGAGCATGGTCGCGACGGCTTCCTCGCAGCCTGGCTCAACCACCGTGGCGTCGGCTGGGCGGCTGAACTCATTCCCGCCCTAACCAGCCCAGTCCTCACCAACAAGGAGAAATCCCCATGAAACTGCGCCGTTCCCTTGGCATGCGGCTCGCTGCCGCGCTGCTTGTCGCTCCCGCCGCGCTCTCGCCGATGCTGGCGACGCCGGCACACGCCTTGATCGTCTTCGATCCGTCGAACTATTCGCAAAACGTCCTGACGGCGGCGCGCTCGCTCGAGCAGATCACCAACCAGATCACCTCGCTTCAGAACCAAGCCCAGATGCTCATCAACCAGGCGCGCAATCTCGCAAGTCTGCCGTTCTCCTCGCTGCAACAGCTCCAGCAGTCCGTGCAGCGTACGCAGCAATTGCTCGGCCAAGCGCAGAACGTTGCCTATGATGTCCAGCAGATCGATCAGGCCTTCCAGCAGAAATATGGCAACGTCTCGTTGTCGGCTTCGGATCAGCAACTCGTCACTGAGGCGCGCTCGCGCTGGGGCAACACGGTTGGTGGCCTTCAGGACGCCATGCGTGTGCAGGCGGGCGTCGTCGGCAACATCGACACCAACCGCAGTCAGATGTCGGCGCTGGTCGGGCAGAGCCAGGGTGCGACCGGAGCGCTTCAGGCAACACAGGCCGGCAACCAACTCCTCGCGCTTCAGGCGCAGCAACTTGCCGATCTCACCGCTGTCGTCGCCGCGAATGGTCGGGCGCAGGCGTTGCAATCGGCCGAACAGGCCACCGCCGCCGACCAGGGCCGCGAGCAGCGCCGCCGCTTCCTGACGCAGGGCTCGGGCTACCAGCCCGGCGGTGCGCAGATGTTCTATGGCAAGAACTGAGGCCGGCGCGATGGATGGCAAGATCCTCGCGCGTGTCAGTGCAGTCGTCTTCATCGCAGTCGCTTTGACAGTGACCGCGATCGAGATGAGCAGCAAGGACGTTGAGCCTGATGCCCCGGCGATGCGGGATCGTTCCATCGCGTCACAAGACCCGCTGGCGTCCGAACTGCGCCGCTGCTCCGGGATCGGCGAGGCCGGTCCTCGCGATCCCGGTTGCTTGAAGGCGTGGGCAGACAGCCGGCGCCGGTTTCTCGGTCAACGTGACGCGGCGACCGCGCCTGCTCCGGTAGCGCCGACGACGCTGTTTCCAAATGTGGCGGCGTCGGCCGATCGGAAAGAAGGGGACGGAACGGATATGACCGTTCCCGCGATGCAGGTCGCGCCGCCCCGGCCGGAGGCTCGCTGACATGGGTGGCATGGGCGTCATCGACCATTTCCTCGAAGTCTTCACGCGCTACATCGACAGCGGCTTCGGCCTGCTCGGCGGGGAGGTCGGCTTCATCGCCACAACCCTGATCGTCATCGACGTGACGCTGGCGGCCCTCTTCTGGTCCTGGGGTGCGGACGACGACATCATGGCGCGCCTCGTCAAGAAGACCTTGTTTGTCGGCGTCTTCGCCTATCTCATCTCCAACTGGAACAATCTCGCCCGCGTCGTCTTCGAAAGCTTCGCTGGGCTTGGCCTGAAGGCCTCGGGTACGGGTTTTACCGTCAACGATCTCATGCGCCCGGGCAAGGTGGCGCAGACCGGGCTCGACGCCGGCCGGCCGTTGCTGGACTCGATCTCGAACCTCATGGGCTATTGGTCCTTCTTCGAGAACTTCATCCAGATCGCCTGCATGTTCTTCGCCTGGGCGCTGGTGCTGCTCGCCTTTTTCATCCTCGCGATCCAGCTCTTCGTCACGCTGATCGAGTTCAAGCTGACGACGCTCGCCGGTTTCGTGCTGATTCCCTTTGGTCTGTTCGGCAAATCGGCCTTCATGGCCGAGCGGGTGCTCGGCAACGTCATCTCGTCCGGCATCAAGGTGCTGGTGCTCGCCGTCGTCATCGGCATCGGCTCGACCCTCTTCTCCGAGTTCACCTCGGGATTCGGCGGGACCACGCCGTCGATCGACGACGCCATGGCGATCGTGCTGGCCGCGCTGTCGCTGCTCGGCCTTGGCATCTTTGGACCTGGCATTGCCAACGGTCTCGTCTCCGGCGGTCCGCAACTCGGCGCGGGTGCGGCGGTCGGCACCGGGCTCGCCGCGGGCGGCATGGCAGCAGTGGGCGCAGCGGCCGGCGGCGCCGTCGTGTCCGGAGGCGCGGCTGTCAGCGGCGGTGCTGCAGCGGCGGCTCGTGGCGGTGCCGCGACCGCGGGCAGGGCATCCACAGCCTACAATCTCGGCGCGGCCGGAGAGTCTGGTTTTTCCGGCGTCGCATCCGGGCTCGGCGGTGTCATCAGCGCCGGCGCCCAGGGTGCCATCTCACCGCTCAAGCGGGCGGCCAATAATGCGGCAGGCAGCATGAAGCACAGCTACCAGTCCGGCGCTCGCGCGGCCTTCGGGACGACGGGCGGATCATCCACCGCCGGCACGATCGGCGCGAACGCTGGCGAAGCCGGCTCCGCTCCCGTCGCGTCTTCCACAGCCGAAAGTCAGCCCGCCTGGGCGAAGCGCATGAAGCGCTCGCAACAGATGACCCATGGCGTCCAGGCCGCCGCCCACGCCGTTCGCAGTGGCGACAGCCATGGGGGCGGCTCCTCGATCAACCTCTCTGAAAGAGACTAAGCATGTTCAAACGACCGTCCACGCACTACGGCAGATCCCCACAACCCGAGACGCCCTACCAACGCGCTGCACAGGTCTGGGACGAGCGCATCGGTTCGGCTCGCGTGCAGGCGCGCAATTGGCGTTACATGGCCTTCGGTTGCCTGGCGCTCGCCGCCGGGTTCTCCGCCGCGCTCGTCTGGCAATCCGCCAACGGCTCGATCGTGCCCTGGGTGGTGCAGGTCGATCGTCTGGGCCAGGCGCAGGCTGTCGCCCCAGCGGTCGGCGACTATCAGCCGAACGATCCGCAGATCGCCTTCTACCTGGCGCACTTCATCGAACAGGTGAGGTCGATCCCCGCCGATCCGGTCATCGTGCGGCAGAACTGGCTGCGCGCCTATGACTTCGCGACGCAGGGCGGGGCGCTGGCTCTCAACGACTATGCGCGCGCCAATGACCCGTTCACCAAGGTCGGCAAACAGCAGATCGCCGTCGACGTGTCGTCGGTCATCCGCGCATCCCCAGTGAGCTTCCGCATCGCCTGGGTCGAACGCCGCTATCAGGACGGCTCGCTTGCTTCCACGGAGCGCTGGTCCGCGATCCTTACAATTGTCGTGCAGCCCCCGCGCGACGCCGACGCACTGAGGAAGAACCCGCTCGGCATCTACATCAACGCCATCAACTGGTCGAAGGAGCTTGGACAATGACGCCCGCACTCTTCAAGGCCGCCCACTGGGGGTGTCCAACTTTCCTCATCCACGCAATGCCGGCTTTCCGCAAGATGGCCTTTCCAGCACTGCTGCTTTGCACTTCGGCGCTTGCAGGCTGTGCCACCAGGCAGAAGCCGCCGGAAATTTCCTATGACGATCCCGTCCCGGCCGTGCAGGCCGTCGATCCGCCCCCGCCCGTCAAGGTGGTAGAGCTGTCAAAGCCGCTGCCGCTTCCAGGCCAGTTGAAGCCGGTTGGCAAGGACGCAAAGCCCGAGCCGGAACCGTCCGATCCGACCGCGCGCGTGAACCTGGCCAATGCGGCCGCGCGCATGCAGCCTGTCCGCAACGGGTTCATCAATTCGATGCAGGTCTATCCCTTCGTCGATGGCGCGCTCTATCAGGTCTATGCCTCGCCGGGACAGATCACCGACATCGCGCTCCAGCCCGGCGAGCAGCTCGTCGGCTCCGGCCCCGTCGCCGCCGGTGACACCGTGCGCTGGATCATCGGCGATACCGAGAGCGGTACGGGCGCGACCAGGCAAGTCCACATCCTCGTCAAGCCGACGCGCGCCGAACTCATAACCAATCTCGTCATCAATACCGATCGGCGCACCTATCACCTGGAACTGCGATCGACGCCGTCGACCTATATGGCATCGGTTACCTGGCAGTACCCGCAGGACCAGCTCATTGCCTTGCGCCGTCAGAGCCAAGAGGCCGAAGCGGCACAGCCGGTCTCGACGGGCATCGATATTTCTCGTGTGAATTTCCGCTACGAGGTGACGGGCGATCGCGAACCGTGGCGGCCGTTGCGTGCTTTCGACGATGGCAAACAGGTGTTCATCGAGTTCCCGCGAGGCATCGGCCAGGGCGAGATGCCGCCGCTGTTCGTGGTCGGCCCGGAAGGCGACACGTCGGAGCTGGTGAACTATCGCGTGCGCGGCAACTACATGATCGTAGATCGGCTGTTTGCCGCCGCCGAGTTGCGCTTCGGCGCCGGCAAGAACCAGAAGCGCGTCCGCGTCTCCCGCACCGATGGGGTAAGGAGCAGTCGATTTTCATGGATGCGTGGCCCTGGTGAGACCCCGCCAGCGACGTACCCCCGAACAGACAGGGGAGGGTCGTCATCATGAGCGACAAAATGGGTCCCGGGAAGGAAGAAGGCCCGGGGCCGGCGAATGACGCCTGGCCGGAGGCACCGGTCGAGGATGACGCCCGGCCGTTGACAGGCGAGCCAATCGCGGCCATGCGGCTTCGCGCCGAGCCGCCGCGCGTGACGCGTCTTTCCCGAAAGGCGCTAACCGGCTTGGGGCTCGCCGCAAGCCTCGCTGTCGGCAGTGCGTTGCTCTACGCGCTGCAGAACCGTCAACAAGGCCAAGGGCAGGAGCTGTATTCAACCGACAATCGTTCGACGCCCGATGGGCTCGCCGGCCTGCCAAAGGACTATGCAGGCGTTCCGAAGCTTGGCCCACCGCTTCCCGGTGATCTCGGCCGCCCGATCCTCAACGCGCAGAATGGCGGCCCCACGCCATCGACAAGCCCCGTCGGACCGGACCCCGAGCAGCAGCGCCGGGAACAGGAGCTGGAAGCGGCGAGGACCGCGCGTCTGTTCGCGTCCACGCAAACGCGGCCCGCAAGTGACGCGACGCTCGCTCGAGCCACGACCGAAACCATGCCACGACCCGATCTCGCCAGCCTTGGCCTCGCGCCGCAGCCAGCGACGCCCTCGGCGCAGGATCGGCAGCTCGCCTTCCTCGATCAGCCGCCGGACAAGCGTACCGTCTCGCCTGACCGCGTCGCGCCGCCGGCCTCCAAGAACGTCCTGCAGGCGGGCGCCGTCATCGCAGCCGCCCTCATCACCGGCATTCGTTCCGACCTGCCGGGTCAGATTACCGCGCAGGTGACGGAGAATGTCTATGACAGCCCCACCGGCCACATCCTGCTTATTCCGCAGGGGACGCGCCTCGTCGGCCAGTATGACAATGGTGTCGGCTTCGGCCAGCGTCGCGTGTTGCTGGTCTGGACCAGGCTGATTTTTCCAGACGGCCGCTCCATCGTGCTGGAACGTGAGCCCGGGGCGGATGCCGAGGGCTATGCTGGTCTTGAGGATGGCGTCGACTATCATTGGGGCGAGCTGTTCAAGGCTGCAGCACTTTCCACGGTTCTGAGCATCGGCGCGCAGGCAGGCTCATCAGGCCAGGAGAGCGACATCGTGCGCGCCCTGCGCCAAGGGGCTTCCGACAGCATCAGCCAGGCAGGCCAGCAGATCGTCCAGCGGCAGCTCAACATAGCGCCGACGCTCACCATCCGACCGGGATTCCCGGTACGCGTCATCGTCACGCACGACCTCGTGCTCGAACCTTATGGAGGCTGAAATGACCAAGCTGAAACTGGGGCCAATCGCCGACGACAAACCTGTCAAGGTCATGGTGGAACTCCCAGCGGCATTGCATCGTGACTTGACAGCCTATGCCGAGATCCTCGGCCGCGAGGCGGGGCAACGACCCGCCGATGCGCCGCGCCTCATCGTCGCGATGCTGGAGCGATTCATGGCGACGGATCGGGGCTTCTCCAGGGCAAAGCGTTCTGAGGGTGGTTAAGGCCGGCCGACTGAATTCGAATGGGGTCAGTCCATCCATGGAGGGAATCGCACTGGAGGTTTCCTATTTTCGCATTGACTTGGGTGGGCCTAGCTCGTCGCAGTCACCATGTTGCTTGCAGTTCCAACCAGCCTCAGGAGCGCACGCTTCGGATTCGATTCCAGCCACACTGCCTTGATCGAACTGGTGCTGCTCTGTCCACTGATGGGCTTCCACACCGTGGCGTCTATGGCGACTGTCCCGGCAAATCCTTCGCCCGCCAAAGTCACACCTTGACCGAGTTGGACCCTGAGGATGACAGTTGCATCGCTAGCGCGACATATTTGAATGGTGGGGCCACCATCCGAGGCGATCTTTTCGAGCAAAACCGGATCCTGCGGCGATCCGACTGGTATCAGCAGACACGTATCTGCAAGATCCGCCCATGTGACTGCCGGCCTTTCGGCGAGCGGATGGCCAACGGGTAGGAGAACGAACAAGCGCTCCTGCGCAACTATTTCGCTGCGGCATAAGCTGGCGTTCTCAAGCCCGTGCGTGAAGACGATGTCGACGCGCCGGCGGCGTATTGCCGCCAGGCACTGTTCGTGTGGAATGTCCTCGATGGCCACGCTCACGTCCGGATGCAAGCTGCGAAAACGATCTATGAGGCGCACAACGAATGCACGACCCATTTGGGCACAAAATCCTATCCTGACCGTTTTGGCATCCTGGTGGCCTCGACCGCCGCCGGTTTATCAACAATCCAGACGAGGTCGTCGAGGATACGGTTAAGGGCTTCGTCAAGGCACATGCCGATATCGTCAGGCTTGGCGTCAATCCTCGTGTCATCGTCGCCCGTCATGCGCCAGTCAGCGGTAAGGTCGGTGTGATCACCGGCGGCGGCTCCGGCCACGAGCCCGCCTTCATCGGCTACACAGGACGCAACATGCTGGATGCGGTCGCGGTCGGCGAGCTGTTTTCGTCACCGACTGCAAAGAGCTTCTTCGACGCCGCGCGGGAGGCGGATGGCGGCAAGGGTGTCGTCTGCCTCTATGGCAACTATGCCGGCGACAACATGAATGTGAAGATGGCCATTAAGCTCGCCGCCAAGGAAGGCATCGAGATCGCAACCGTCGTTGCCAACGACGATGTGTGTTCGGCGGGACCGGACGAGCGCGACAAGCGCCGAGGCGTTGCCGGCGAGATCTTCATGTGGAAGTGCGCCGGCGCCAAGGCCGCGGAAGGTGCCGATCTCGCGGACGTGCAGGCAGTGGCGCAAAGGGCGATCGACAACTGCCGCTCGATTGGTGTTGGCCTTGGCCCTTGTACGCTGCCCGCCGTGGGGCACCCCAACTTCTCGATCGAGCCGGGCACCATGGAGGTCGGCATCGGTCATCACGGTGAACCGGGTGTGCGGGTCGAACCGCTGCAGCCCGCGGCCGAGATCGCGCGGGAGATGGTCAAGATCGTCCTCGACGATCATGATCTCGCAGCCGGAACGGAAGTCGCGGTCCTCGTGTCCGGCCTCGGCGCAACGCCGGTCAACGAGCTCTACATCCTCAACGACACCATCGAACAGGAGATCACCGGACGCGGGCTGAGCATCCGCCAGACCTATATCGGCAACTATTTCACCTCGCTGGAGATGGTCGGCGCCACACTCACGGTCATGGCGCTCGACCCCGAATTGAAAAGGCTGCTGGATGTGGACGTCGATTGTCCCGCAAGGTTCTAGGAGACGGACGAATGCAGCACTTTGACAACGCTTCCGCTGGCGATATCGTTCTTTCGCTGGCCGACCGGATCATCGAAAACCGAGCCTATCTGAGCGAGATTGACGGCAAGATTGGTGACGGCGACCACGGCGTCAACATGGCTAAGGGCTTCGGCATGGCCGCGGAGAGGATCAGGGGCACCGACATGTCGCTGGCCACGGCCTTCGATACGCTGGGAACCGTGCTTATGACCGAAATCGGTGGTTCCATGGGTCCGCTCTATGGCGTCATGTTCACGCAATTTGCCGAAACGATCGAAAAGTCACCGTCGATCGATGCGAAGACTTTCAGCACCATGCTCACCAATGGTCTCGACGGCATCCAGGCCATCGGGTCGGCCAAGGTTGGCGACAAGACGCTTCTCGACACGCTCGTCCCGGCGATAGACGCCTTCGACAACGCCAACGCCGATGGAAAGCCTTTCCCGGAAGCGCTGGATGCGCTGGTTATCGCGGCCGAAAAGGGCCGCGATGGCACAAAGGACCTTGTGGCAAGGATCGGACGGGCCAGCCGCCTGGGTGCGCGCTCGCTCGGCGTCGTTGATGCCGGCGCCACATCCTGCGCGCTGATCCTGAAAGCCCTGGCGCTCGGTGCCAAGCAGAAACTGCAGCTGTCTGCCACAGCGAGCCACTGAATTACGGATATGCTCCTCCCGAGCAATGGCTCCCGGCTGATCTTCCAGCCGGGAGCTCAGCTAGCTCCGAATTTCATTGAGCTGGAACAGGCTTCAATGGCCGATCGGAGCAATATTGAGAGTTCGCCCGTTTGCGCTCATCTTGAGGATCGATTTCGGATTCGGGGAAACCAGGCAGCATGACCGTCAAGCCACCATCGGCGCGCAAGAACGGGACGGCGCGGGCGGGAGCCGAGGCAGGCACCGAGCCCATCCCGCTGCGCTACGGTGACGATCCCTATGTCTGGGCCTGTTGGCTCTACTACGAAGATCGCATGACGCAGGGCGATATCGCCGAGATCATGGGCATTTCGCGGGCGACGGTGAACAGTTATCTGGCCGATGCCCGCGCCCGCGGTATCGTCAACATTTCCCTCGAGCCGTCACGGCTGAGCTCGCTCTCCATCGCCCAGGAACTCAAGCGCCATTTCGGGTTGCACGATTGTCTGGTCTTGCCAAGCGACGACAATACCCGTCCGCTGATCGATCGGCTTGGCGGGGCCGCGGCGCAGGCCCTTGCCAAGCTTTTGAAATCCGGGGACACGCTTGCCGTTGCCTGGGGGAGGACCGTATTGACAATCGGGGAGCAGGCCTCTGTGCCCGGCCTCCAGGACGTCACCATCGTCCAGGCAACGGGGGGCACGCGTGCGAGTTTTGCCTACACGCCGGAACTCTGCGCGGCCGCCATCGCCGGCGCCGTGGGCGGGAAGCTGATCAACATCACCGCACCAGCAGTTGTTTCGACGTCCGAGGTCCGCGACATGCTGTTGCGCGAGACGCTGATCGAAAGCCAGTTCGAGGCGCTTGCCAAAGCCAACAAGGCGCTTTTCGGCATCTCTTCCCTGCGCCCCAATTCGACGATCCACACCAGCGGCTTCTTTGAATCGGTTTCACTTCAACAGTACCTCGCCAAGGATGCCGTGGGGGTCGTTGCCGGCCGCTTCATCGACGGACAGGGCAATCCGGTGGCCGGCCCGCTCGACGACCGCACGATCGGTATATCGCTCGACAGGCTGAAGGCCATTGGTTTGCGCATCGCGGTCGCCGGCGGTTTCGACAAGGTGCCGGCGATCCTTGCCGCGCTGCGCGGCGGCTACGTCAACGTGCTCATCACCGACGCTGCCACGGGCCGCGGCATTCTGAATGCCGACGGCGTGACGGAGCTCGACCAGAAGCTCTCGCAACGTCCAAGGCTCGACAACGCCGTGGCTTTGCCCAGCAACTTCCGCACCCATGTCAAGAAGTTCCTCAACGATCCCGACGATGTCGTTGAGGAAATGCTTGACGGCGTGGTGAAGGCCCACGCCGCTTACATCGAGCCGATAAAGGGTTCGCATCGTGCTCTCGTTGCCCGTGCGGGGCCGAGGCCTGGGAAGGTGGGGCTGGTGATCGGCGGCGGCACGGGGCATGAGCCCTGCTTTCTCGGCTATGTCGGAAAGGGGCTCGCCGATGCCGTGGCCGTCGGCAACATCTTTTCGTCACCGCCTCCCGGCACGATCTTCCAGTGCGCCAGTGCCGCGTCGGGCGGGCAAGGCGTGCTCTTCGTCTACGGCAACTATGCCGGCGACGTGATGAATTTCGAAATGGCGGCCGAGATAGCGGCGGAAAAAAACATCGAGGTTCGCACGGTGGTGACGACAGACGACATCGCCTCGTCCCCGATCGAGGACAGGGAGGGCCGCCGTGGCGTTGCCGGCAACTTCTTCATCTTCAAGATCGCCGGTGCCGCCTGCGACCGTGGCTTGTCGCTCGATAAATGCGAGGCCGTGACGCGCAAGGCCAATGCACGAACATTCACCATGGGCGTCGCGCTGGAGCCTTGCTCCATGCCGCAGACCCGTCGCCACAATTTCGAGATCGGTCCCGACGACATCGAGATCGGCATGGGCATCCACGGCGAGCCTGGTGTCATCCGCGATAGGATGATGAGCGCCGACGCGATCACGGACCGGATCATGGACCGCATCTTTTCGGAAATGAGGCCGGCAGCGGGCGACCGTGTCGCCGTGCTGATCAATTCATTCGGTGCCACGCCGCTGATGGAACTTTATATCCTATTCAGGCGTGTCGCGCAGCGATTGAGCGCCAAGGACATCACCATAGAGGCGAACTGGGTCGGGCATTATTGCACGTCGCTCGACATGGTCGGTGCGTCGATAACGATCTTGCACCTCGACAACGAGTTGACGGAAATGTTGCATCACCCTTGCGATACGGCTGTCCTGCGGGTCGGCTGAGTTTCTTAGAAGCATGCGCCGATACGATGGGCCGCATCCTGCTTGAACTGGGAGGAACACGATGGCGGACAATGCGGCGCGACGCCTGAGCAGGATGTTCTATCGCATCTCCATTGCGATCGAGGCGGGGAAGGATCACCTCTCGGATCTGGATGGCGCCATCGGCGACGCAGACCATGGCATCACCATGTCACTCGGCTTCCTGGCGGTCAACGCGGAGCTGGCCAAGCTCGACCTCGACCACATGCTTGCGTCGGAAATCTTCTCCGCTGCCGCATCGGCCTTTCTCGATGCCGTCGGCGCCTCCACGGGGCCGCTTTATGCGACGGCGTTTCGAAGAGCGGCACAAGCCCTGAAACAGGATGAACGGCTTTCAGCCGCCGGCCAGGCCGCCATCATCGAAGCCATCACGACCGGCATCAAGGAGCGCGGCAAAGGGCAGCGCGGCGACAAGACCATGCTGGATGCCTGGATTCCCGCAACGGAAGCAGCCGTCAATGCATGTGCCCGCGCTGCCGGAAGCCGGGAGATGTGGAACAGCATCCTGCAGGCTGCGGAAGCCGGTGCAAATTCGACACGATCCATGGTCGCCGCCCGCGGAAGGGCGGCCCGGCTTGGGGAGCGATCCCTGGGGCACATGGACCCGGGAGCGGCCTCGGCCGTCATCATCCTGCGCGCGATGAAAGACACCTTTGGTGGAGACGGTGCGAAGTAGCGAGGGCTGGCAGAGGGAAGCTCGGGCGCCGCCCACTTCGGAATTTGGATGTCCCTGAGCGAAGCATCAGTGCGACGAAGAGCGCCGCCACCTAGATGAGCATCGTGTTAAAGCCACTCGAATGTGGCCAAGCACCACTTCGCCGATCTCGCTTTTGTCGGTGTTCTTCAACGTCAGCGCGAAGGCCCACGTTCTCGGGCGTCATGTGCGGGCAGAGCGACATAGTTCTGGAACAGCATGGCGAGATCGCGCGACTTCGCCGCAGCGTCGTTAATGCCCCTGCCTTCGAGCGCGATCTCGCCGGCGCTGATGTCTTCAAGTCCGGCAATCATCTGAACAAAGTCGACTCGCCGCAGCCGGGCGGGCCGACCAGGATGACGAATTCACCTGACCCAATGTCGACCGACACGCCATGAATAATTCGGACCGTGCCATAGGCTTTCTCAAAACCTGATGCGGTCTTGTCGCTGCCCTTCAGCCTCACGATCAGCCACTCGGCGGTGGATTTCGCCAATTGGCCCTTGCCGATCCACAGCCAGTCCTCCAGTCCAACGCGTACATTGCCGCCCGGTGCGATCGCCTGGGGTGGCGATCGCAGCGGCTGCGACCGGCGCCCAGCACCGACCAATGGCGATCCTGTTCGAACCGGCGGGTCGGCGGTGCGCTTCATATGCGCCACGTCCTCGGGATGAGTGCCGATGCCACTGTGTGCCGAACACGCTCTGTACGAAGAACGGTGCGTTGACCAGGCCCGCTCGACGGATGGCGAGTGTAGAAATTGCCGATGTGGTAGCACTCGATTTCGAAACGCGTGCCGTTCTCCGCGCAGAAGCCTCGTTGACAGAGGCGCTCTGGGGCCATAGCGTATCTGACTGGTATAACAGGTATGCCACATGATCGGAGTTCTGATCAAACAGCGGAAGCTCTCGGACGAGGTTGCCGCGCATCTAGAGAGGCTGATCCGAAAGGGAGAGCTGGCCGAAGCCGACCGGCTCCCATCCGAACGGGAACTGATGCGGCAGTTCGGGGTCGGGCGCCCTTCAATCCGCGAGGCCCTGCTGCATCTGAGCAAGATGGGCCTTGTCGAGGTGAAATCCGGCGAGCGCGCCCGCGTCACTCGGCCAACTCCCCAATTCGTGATCGACGCCCTCTCGGGGCCGGCGCGGCACATGATTTCGGCGCCGGGCGGGATTCATGACTTCCAGTGCGCGCGTTTGTTTTTCGAAGTCGGGCTTGCCCGCAACGCCGCCATCAATGCCACGCCAGAGGATATCGAAAGCCTCGAGGAGGCGCTCGAAATCAACCGGCAGTCGATCGGGGACCTGACGCGCTTCGAGCGCACCGACGTCGACTTCCACTACGTGCTGGCGGTGATCACCCGCAATCGAATCTTCACAGCTATCCACGCGGCGTTGGCCGAATGGCTGCTCGAACAGCGGCGCACGACTTTGGCCAAAGGTGAAGACCGCAAGGCCTATGAGGCTCATCGCGAAATCTTTGACGCCGTCGCAGCGCGCGATCCAGACGCCTCCGAAGCGGCTATGCGCAGGCATCTGGAATATGTGTCCAGGCGCTATCTGGAAATTGCAGGTGCCAAGTGATGAGGGGCTTCGTGGTCTGGGTCGATTTCCGCCTCAAGCCGGGTGCCCGGGGCAGATTCCGCGAGCTTGTCGACGCCAATGCGACCGCGTCGATTCGCAGCGAAACCGGTTGCCGTCGCTTTGATGTGACGCAGGCGCGCGACGAGCCTGACCGGGTCCTGCTCTACGAGATTTACGACAGCGAAGCGGCATTCGAGCACCACTGCCGCACCGCTCATTTCGACGAATTCAACACGCAGAGCGCGCCGCTCGTCGTCACCAAGCTGGTGACGACCTGCGATCTCGTTCTTGAGGCCACGCATTGAAGGCAACATAGGCAGATCGGCCCTTTGGGGCGAACGGGAGGGTAGTGCATGTTAGAGCCAAGTCTCAAGGCGTTAGCCTCTCACAGGCGGGTCAAGCTCGGTACGCTTGTCGCCGAATTCGCCACGCCGGGAATTGGTCACATCCTGAAGTCCGCTGGTTGCGATTTCGTCTTTTTCGACATGGAGCATTCGGGATTCAGCTTGGAAACGCTGAAGAGCGCGATCCGCTATTTCGAGGCAGCCGATCTGCCGGTTATGGTGCGCGTGCCGTCGCAGGACTACCATTTCCTTGCCCGCGCGATGGACATGGGCGCTGAAGGGCTGATCGCACCGATGGTGAGTTCGGTCGAAGAGGCGCAACACATCATCAAATCCATGAAATACCATCCTGCCGGCGCCCGCGGCGTGGCGCTGCAGATCGCTCACGACCGCTACCGTCCGGGTTCGGTCGCTGACAAATTCGAGGCCGCCAACAAGCGCTCGACGTTCATCTGCCTGATCGAGACCGCCGACGGCGTCAAGAACATCGACGGCATCGCGGGACTGGACGGGGTCGATTGTCTGTGGGTCGGACATTTCGATCTGTCCGTCTCGCTCGGCATTCCGGGCGACTTCGCCCACCCCACTTTCACCGCTGCAATGGCCAAAATCGTTGCAGCCGCCAAGAAGCACAACAAATCGCTTGGACGCCTGGTGCCCAACGTCGCGCAGGGACACGACTTCTACGCACAAGGCTTCGATTTCATTTGTTATTCGGGCGACGTTTGGGTCTTGCACGACGCGATGGCTGACGCGGTTTCCAAAATCCGGGCCGGGTGCCAATAGAGCGGAGGAGACGATGGACAGCGTGAAATTCAGGGTGGCGCTTTCGGGTGATTTCCGTAAGCCGGACGGCTCGCCGACCTATCCAGATTTCGATCTGGAGCCGCTGCGCAATGCGGTGGGCGTCGAGATGGTGTTCCTGGAATCGAACAGTCCGCTTCGCGCCGACCAACTTGAGGATTTCGATGCGCTGATCCTTCTCGCCCATCGCTTCGATTCCACGAGTGTGCCCAGGAGCGGCCGCCTGGCCGTCGTTGCCCGCTTCGGGGTCGGCTACGACACTGTCGATGTTGAGGCCTGCACCGCCGCCGGCATTGCCTTGGTCATCACGCCCGATGGCGTGCGACGGCCCGTCGCCGTATCCGTCATCACCTTCATGCTGGCACTGACCGGCAAACTGCTGACAAAGGACGCGCTCACCCGCAAGGGACCTCATGGCTTCCAGGAGCGCTCGGAACATATGGGCGTCGGGCTCGTCGGGCGTACGCTTGGGTCGCTGGGCATCGGCAACATCGGCGCCGAGGTCTTCCGCTTGGCGAGGCCCTTTGACATGCAATTCATTGCCCATGACCCGTTCGCTGACAAGAGGGTTGCTGCCGACCTGGGCGTCGAACTGGTCGGGCTGGAGGACCTGTTTCGCCGCGCCGACGTGCTGTCGGTGAGTTGCCCGCTGTCGCCGCAGACCCACCACATCGTCAATGCTGAGCGGATCGCCCTGATGAAGCCGACAGCTTACCTGATCAACACCGCGCGCGGCCCGATCGTCGACCAGAAAGCGCTGACACAAGCGCTGCAGGCGCGCCGCATCGCGGGGGCCGGTCTCGACGTGCTCGAGCAGGAGCCTCCCGATGCAGACGATGCGATCCTCAAACTCGACAATGTCATCCTGGCGCCGCACGCGCTTTGCTGGACCGACCAGTGCTTTGCCGGCAACGGTGCCGCCGACGTCAAGGCGGTGATCGAGGTGCAGCACGGTCGCGAGCCGCGCGGCGTGGTCAATCGCGAGGTGCTTTCGAGCGAGCTGTGGAAGACCAGGCTGTCGGGGCTCGCGGCCCGCTTCGGAACCTAGGAGGACGCTGATTTTTTGGTGCGCCGCCGCGGCCCCCTTGCGGCGACTTTACGGGAGGAATGCTCGACCGCCGCGCCCGCGGACGAGTGAGGCAAATGGAAACGGGAGGACCAAGCACTATGAACGATCGTGACAAACGTGACTTTCAGGCAGGTCTCGAAGCAGAGGTCGACGCCTTCATGCGCGGCGAAACTACCCGCCGAACTTTCATAACCCGCTTCGGTCAGATGACCGGCATGTTGGCTGCGTCTGGCCCGATGCTGGGGATGATGACCGATTGGGCGGTGGCGCAGCAGACGCTGGAACTGGCGGACGCCACCTCGCCGCTCGGCCAAGCGCAGGCTGCAGCCCTGAAAGCATCGAAGGAAGGCCCGGCGGACGGTTCCGCCTTTCGCGCGGTGGAGGCCGCCAAGGCGCATTCGGGCGTCACCCTCAACATGACCTACGAGGCTGGCCTGCAGGCACTCGATCCGCGCAATTTCAGTGGGCCGATGTGGGAGCAGCTTACCGGGATGAAGTCGAATGTCGTCGAACTGTCGAACCCGGACCAGTACTCCAAGGCGGTCGCCGAGCACATCGCCGGCTCAGGTGCCTATGACGTCCTCGACGTCTCGCCGGCCTGGACACCATCGCTTGCCGATGGCGGCGTCATCGCACCTCTCGACGACTACATCGCCAAATACATGAACCCGGCAGACCTCGAGGACTACCACCCTCTGTACAAGGCGCTGCCAACCTACAAGGGCAAGATCTGGGGGTTCTTCGACGACGGCGACATGTTCGCTCTCTACTACCGCAAGGACATCTTCGAGGATCCGAAGATGATGGAGGCCTACCAGGCAAAGTTCAACGCCAAGCTTGGACCGCCGAAGACTTGGGAGGAATATGCCCAGATCGCCCAGTTCATCACCGACCAGATGGCGCCAAAGGTCTATGGCGCGGGACACTTCCGCAAGGCGGGCAGCCCCGGCAACCAGTTCGACTTCCTGCAGCAGTACCGCGCCAACGGCGGCAAACTGTTCGGCGACGACATGAAGGCGGGCCTAGTTTCGGACGCCGGCGTCAAGACGCTGACCAACATGCTCGCGGCGAACAAGGCCTCGATCCCCGGCAACAACGAGCTCGACGCCGTCTCCCTGTGGGCGGCCTTCCTGACCGGCAAAGTCGCGATGATCTATTCCTGGCCTCCCAGCGGCCGCATGGCGGCGAATTATTCGCAGTCCGCCACGGCGATCAACTTCATCCCCCAGTCCCAGATCGCTGGCAAGGTCGGCTATGCCGTCGTTCCGGGCAATCCGGAACATGCCACCGGCTACAACAAGGCGCTGTCGGCGGACTCGCCCAACCCCGAGGCGGCGTATCTGTTCATGCAATGGATATGCTCGCCACCGGTCTCTCTGGCGCGTTGCATGCTGCCCTATGCGCTACGAGACCCGTACCGCATCTCGCACTTCAAGTCCGAACTCTACGGCGCGCTCTTCCCAAGTGCCAAGGAGTACCTTGCCAATCTCAACAACTCGGCAAATGTTGGTCTGCTCGACCCGATCATGCCAGGCGCGCAGGACTACTTCTTGAGCATCGACCGTATGTGCACCGCGGTGTGGGCTGGTGCGGATCCGAAGGCGTCGCTGGAAACGGCGGCGGCCGAGTGGAACGAGACGACCGACCGACTGGGTGTGGATTCGCAGAAAGGTTTCTACACCGAGTTCCTGAAACTGCCTGGCGCCACCGCCGACAACACGGTGGAAAAACTTGGCATGGCGGTCACCCTCTGAGGGGAGGCAGAGCCTGGAGCAATTGGTGTTGCGGGCGCTTGGCTCGCAACACCTCGCCGAACCGCTAAGCAGCCTTTTGGATACACCGATGCAGCCCACCGCCACGATTCACCGCTTGAAGGCCGCCGGCGCACCGCCCCGGCTATCTGCGTTCGCCCAATGGGCCGACCGCCATTTCAAGTGGCTGCTGGTCGCGCCCGCGGTGCTGCTGATATTGGCGCTGTCGATCTATCCGCTCCTGTTCTCGCTGGTCGTTTCCTTCATCAACTACGACTTCCAGGTGCCGGGCCACGCATTTGTCGGATTGAAGAACTTCGAGCGGGTCGTGTTCGATCCCGTGGCACGTTGGTCACTGTTGCTGACGGCATGGCTGTCGGGCATCAGCGTCGCTATCGAATTCGTGCTCGGTCTCCTGGTGGCGCTGACAATGGTGCGCAGCTTTCCGGGCCGCGGCGTGATCATGTCGATCCTGATCGTGCCGCTGTTCATCAGCCCAGTCATCGTCGGCCAGGCCTGGACGCTGCTTTTGCAGCGGCCTTTCGGACCGACCAACTATATCCTGACGCAATTGCTGGGGCAGGAGGTTACGATCGGCTGGATGACCGAGCGCCCGTGGCTCTATGTCTCGCTCATCATCGCCGATGTCTGGCAGTGGACGCCATTCATGTTCGTCATCCTGCTCGCTGGCCTGACCGCAATTCCTCCCAATCTCTATGAGGCGGCAGAACTCGACGGGGTCAACGCCTGGCAGGTCTTCTGGGCGATCACGCTCCCCCATCTGGGGCCGATGATGCTGCTGGCGCTGACTTTCCGTCTGCTCGACGCCATCCGTATGTTCGATACCATATTCATCATGACAGGCGGCGGCCCGGGAACACAAACGTACACGGCCTCCTATTATCTCTATACCGTCGGCTTCACGCAGTTTCATCTGTCGCAGGCAACGGCCGGAAGTTGGCTGTTCCTGATCTTTACGGCGCTCATCGTGGCGTTGCTGGTACGCCGGCTCTTGAAGGTCGATCCGGTCTGATGGCCGCCGTAGCGCCCGCCCGCCGCAGGAAACGCCGGTCGGTGCCGATCGGGCGAATCCTGCTTTTGGGGTTCTTCCTGGTGTTCGTGCTGTGGCCGCTCTACTGGATGTTCAACACCTCAATCAAGCCCAGCGACGACTACCTCACCGTACCGCCTGTCTGGTTCCCCGCGGAGCCGACGCTTGTCCACTACGAAGCCGCGCTGTTCACCTATCGCGGTCTCGACGGGCTTATCAACAGCTTGGTTATTTCGCTTTCGGCCACGGTGCTTTCGGCACTGTTCGGCACGCTGATGGCCTATAGTCTGGCGCGCTACAACACGGGTGGCCGGCATCTGTCCTTCTGGGTGCTGTCGCAGCGCTTCCTGCCACCTATCGGCATCGTCCTACCGGTATTCCTGATCTACCGCGGCGTCGGGCTATACGACACCCATATCGGGCTGATCATAGCCTACACGGTCTTCACGCTGCCGGTGTCAGTTTGGATGATGTTCGCCTATTTCCGCGGCATGCCGAAGTCGATGGAGGAGGCGGCCCTCGTCGATGGCTGCACGCGATGGGAGGCTTTCTGGCGCGTTGCCGTGCCGCTGGCCGCGCCCGGCATCGTCGCGGCGGCTGTCTTCGCCTTCATTGCCTGCTGGACCGAGTTCTTCTTCGCGCTGATTTTGACAAGCCGAACTGCCTTCACGCTGCCAACGGTCTTCCGCGCCTTCATCGGCTTCCAGGGCGCACAATATGGTGAAGCCGCGGCCCTTGCCATCGTCTCCCTCGTGCCATCGATCGCCCTTGGAGTGCTTGCTCAACGACATCTCGTGCGCGGGCTGACGCTCGGCGCCGTTCGCGGATAGGGAAAGTTAGGCATGGCCGAAGTCAGAATCACCGGCTTGCACAAGCGCTACGGCGCCTTCCATGCGGTGCGCGGTATTGACCTCCACATCCGCGACGGCGAGTTCACCGTTCTGGTTGGTCCGTCCGGCTGCGGCAAGAGCACCCTGTTGAGGACCATCGCCGGACTGGAGGAGAGTTCACAAGGCACGATCGAGATCGGCGGCGAGGTGGTCAATGATTTCAGGCCGCGCGACCGCGACGTGGCAATGGTGTTCCAAGATTATGCGCTCTATCCGCATATGAGCGTGGCCAAGAACATTGGCTTCGGCCTCAAGGCTCGCAAGATGCCGAAGCCAGAGGTGGAGATGCGCGTTGCCGAGGCGGCGCGCATGCTTGGCATCACTCCCTTGCTGGGGCGTTTTCCGCGCCAACTGTCCGGTGGCCAGCGCCAGCGCGTCGCCATCGGCCGCGCCATAGTCCGCAACCCCCGCATCTTTTTGTTCGACGAGCCGCTGTCCAATCTCGACGCACAGCTTCGCGACGAAATGCGCGGCGAGATCAAACGCCTTCACCAGGACATTGCCACAACGATGATCTACGTCACCCATGACCAGATCGAAGCAATGACGTTGGCTGACCGCATCGTGCTGATGCGCGACGGGCTGATAGAGCAGCAGGGCGCGCCACTCGAGTTGTTCGAGCGCCCAGCCTCGACCTTCGTCGCTGGGTTCCTGGGTTCGCCGCGGATGAGCTTCCTGCCAGGCACCCTTGCCTTGGAGGGAAGCACCGCCGCCATCCGGCTCGCGGACGCACTGCTGCCTTTAGCGCCCGGCAGGGGGCTGCAGGGCGTCGCAGACGGACAGAAGGTGCTGCTCGGGTTGAGACCGGAGCACCTCACTCGTGCGCACACTGCCACGCCGGCGCAGGGCACGTTTCGCTATGAGGCAACAATCGACCTGCTGCAGCCGACCGGCTCGCGCAGCTACGCGACATTCCGACTTGCGGGTGCGCCGGTGATGGCGGAGTTGCAGGCGCACGACGTCAGCCGTCCTGGGGAGAAGCTGGCGATCGACATCAACATGAAACGGGCATCGATCTTCGACGCCACGACGGAGCGGGCACTTTGACCTCGACAGCTTCTCTGGCAGTCCGCTTGTGTGGCACCGAACAGCTCGAGGAACCGCTGCGCACACTGCGCGCCGGCTCCCTGTCGCTCGCGTTCGACAATGGGGCGTTGCGTTACATCCGCATTGGGACGATCGAGGTTTTGCGCGGAATCTCGTTCCTTGTACGGGACGAAAACTGGGGAACATGTACCCCCGTTCTCGATGATCTGCGGATCGACGAGAGGCCGGATGCGTTCGCCATTGAATACCGTGGAACATGTGCCGCAACATCGGGCCGCCTGGTTTACCGGGCCCGGATCTCGGGCAGTAGCGATGGCGCACTGTCGTTTGTGGCAGAAGCAGAGCCCGAGACCGACCTTTTGACCAACCGGACCGGCTTCGTCGTGCTGCATCCGATCGCGGCTTTGGCCGGCAAGCCGGTGAGGGTGCTGCATCAGGATGGTCTCGAAAGACCTTCGCTTTTTCCAGACGTTATTGATCCTGAATGTCCGTTTACTGACCTGCGCGCGTTGTCGCATGAGATCGCGCCTGGGATCTGGGCCACCTGCACCATGGATGGTGATGCCTTTGAGATGGAGGACCAACGCAACTGGTCTGATGCCTCCTATAAGACCTATGTTCGTCCCCTGCGTCGCCCGTGGCCCTACAGACTGCCCAAGGGTGAGAAATTCACGCAGGCCGTCCGGCTTCATGTGTCGGGGACGCTTTGTAGGGGGACGTCTGAAAACCCCAACCCACCGATCAACGTGACAATTGGCGGACCGGCCGGCCGAGTGCCTCGCATTGGCGTCGGCGTCGCCGCCGGGGAAGCCAGGCACGCCCTTGAAACCTCCGATCTAATTCGGCAATTGGCTCCGCAGTGGATGGTCTGCCAGGTCGATCTCCGTCTCGGCCACGGTCACGATGAACTTGAACGCTACGCAGCGCTGACCCGGTTGATCGGGGCAAGCGTCGTACTGGAGATCATAACCAGGGGAACGCTGGATCCGTTCGGCGAGTTGAAGCCGGTCGCGGACGCTGTCCGTCGCCTAGGCCTCGCTCCAGAGGCTGTCTGCGTCTTTCCGGCGCAGGACATGAAATCGGTACAGCCGGGAGCAACATGGCCGGCGATGCCAAGCTTCCACGAAAACTACTCCGCGGCGCGCCGGGCTTTCCCGGGTGTAACGCTGGGCGGCGGCATGGCCGCGTACTTCACCGAGCTCAATCGCAAGCGCCCGCCAGGAGAGGCGCTCGACTACGCGACCTTCACCACCTGTCCAAGCGTGCACGCTGCAGACGATGTGTCGGTGATGGAGACGCTTGAAGTCATTCCCCATCTGATCCGCTCTGCCCGTGCCTTCATGGGCGAACGCTTGCCGCTGCGTGTGGGCCCCAGTCAACTCGGCTGCCGCGAGAACCCTTACGGAGCCTCCACGGCGCAGAACGAAGCGAACGGTCGCGTCTGCCTCACCCGCATCGATCCTCGCCAGCGCGGGCTGTTCAATGCGGCCTGGATCGTCGGCTATTTCGCGGCCTGCGCTCGCGAGGGCATCGAAGCCGTCGCCTTCGGTGACTTCACCGGCCCATTTGGTTTCGTCTACAGGAGAGGCAATTTCGCGCAGCCGTGGTTCGACCAACAGGATGGCCCAATGGTGTATCCCGCTTTCCATATCATGGCAGGCCTATCAAAGCTCGGTGGCGCCAGTCTGCTGTCGGTGGGAACTTCCGGAATTGACAGCATCGCGGCGATCGCCGCCGAAAAAGACGGGAGCACGACGCTTTGGCTTTCTAACCTTACTGCCAAGAGGCAATCCGTGCGGCTTTCGGGTATGCCGGTCGGCGCGCGCATTTGTCTTCTTTCTGCCGACCATTTCGAGCGGGCGGCCGCCGATCCGAACTTCATGGGAGGGTTCGGACGACAGTTGGATGAGCAATTAATTCTGGACGCCTACGCCGTGGCGCGGGTCGATCTGCACGGTTCGTCTGCGACTTAGCCCCGCGTAGGTGGATTGAGGCGTTGATCGCCCGACGCTTCGCAGCAAAAACCGCTGAAGCCGGGCTCGGCCAAGGTTTCGCTGAAGACTATACTGGAAAGTCCGGAAGGGCGCTGATCCACATTACTAAATAGCTGCTAAAAACAAAAGTAGCATAACATGCAGACTGGTACGTCTGGAATTATCTGGCCATTTCACGGGTTTACCACTCCGGAATTATGGGATCGCTTGTGGAAGAACCGGTCGACCGGCCGTGGAACGATTTTTTGGCCCATCGGTCAATCTGACGCCAGGCGGCCACCAGGGCGCCGGTCCGACTTTCTGCCGATCAGCCCCAAACGCCCGCTGACCGGCCCGCCTACCTGATCGTCATCACGACGCACGAAACGGACACGAGTAGCGGCAAAACGAACGGGCTCCGCGAAGTGCACCTGTAGCCCTTTTGTTCGGATAGCTGGTAACGGGGTCAAAAGGGGGTTGGCTACTGCGCCATTCAGTAGGTCGGCACGTCCTGACGAGACTGGGGCAAGGCAATCTCGCCAGGGCGTACCATCACATAATCCTCGAAATGATAAGGGCCCATCTGCACAGGCTCCAAACTCTCGACGGTGAAGCCTTGCGACTTGTAGAACGCGATGGCTGTCTCATTGCGATCGCTTACGTAGAGGGCCTGCGGGTGCTGCCTCCCGTAATGGTCTCTGATCGTCGCGATAAGCTGCTTTCCCAGCCCCATGCCCCGAACGGACGGCAGCAGGTAAAGCTTTTTGATCCACAGCCGCCCGTCTTTCAAGTAGGCCGACGCATAGCCAATATCTTTCCCGTCAACCGAGGCGATCCAGTACAGGTGGCCTCGCTCGCGCATGTCCGCGCCAAGCGTGTTAAGCGAATACATGTCCGCTACCATTGGTGGGATCAGGTCGGCGCCGATCAACGGCGCATAGTGCGCTGGCCAGATGATCAGAGCCAGATCCCGGACCCGGTTCAGACCTGCCGCGTCGATCTGTGTAATATCGGCGTTCGCCACGTGCCCAACCCCTGTGAAATCCATTGCCCCGGCTGAACATTACGCAATGCAAACGCGTTCGCAAGGCAGTGTTCATAGAGGGCGGCCGGCGCCAAGGGTTGGGAGTTATGGGTCTCGACGCCGGCCAAGCGGACGCTCAGGCCCGCCGCCTATCCTAAATGGCCGATTCGTGGGCGTGCCGTTATGGTGCGATCGCGGCAGGGAACCCCGTTGACCAATGCTTGCGCCACTCCAATTCCCGCAGACGATCAAGCCTACAGAATTCGCTGACTGTCCTAGTTTAATTCTCCGGCCGGGGCGCTCAGCGAGAGCGAATGCCTGCAGGTTCCTGACCTTGACGGTTTCCTGATCCGCATTGGCAATAATCGAGTAGAACGCCGCTCTGGCGATATCCTTGTTGGCCGTTTTGGGATGCTCTTTCGAGCAGCCTTGAAGAGTGCTTGGGCGACATCTCCGGCGTGACCATCTCGTAAGGGTTTCGCTAATCGCACGCGTCTCACTCGCCTTCAAGACAAGTTCCTCTGCCCAGGCGCGCTGCCACCACATCAATGACCAATGCTTTGAGCCAACAAATATAGGTCTCAATATGTGAAAAGCCCCACCGGCAGGGAGCTGAGGGGGCTTGCCCTAGGAGGAGGTCGCGCTTTGGCGTTCATGCTCACCACCGGAAAGTTACGACGACAATGTGGCAACGGATGTCTGTTTCGGGCGCGGTTCGGCGAAATTTCCGCCAGCGTCCCGGATTCTCGCGGCGGTCCGGGCTCTTCTCGCGCGGCTTCTCACACTTCGCGCGCTATCGAACCGCAAGTCCAAGCACCTGGCTGGGCGCTCGGGACGGCCCAGCACGAGCGCTCAGGAAACTCTCGTTGCATTCCTGCTGGGCGCTGCGGCCGGTGCTGTTGCGGTCGCCGATGATGAGCTGCGGCATACCTTCATCACCTGGTTGCGCGTCAATGTGAAATACCGATTTTCACTCTGTTGGGGCCTCGACGCTTTTTTGCTGGCCGGAGCGCTGACTAGAAGGAGAGGTGAACGGCGGCCTTGCGCCTAATAAAGGTCGTCAAAGCCCAACTCGACGTTCGTCAGAAGCGGACCTTGAGAGCGCCTGCAGAAGGCACCGGGGGGCAGTACTATCACACCCTCAGCACAAGTGCCCCGGTTGTCCTCCTAGCCTCGAGGTCGCGATGAGCGTCGGCAGCCCGTGCCAGATCATATTGCCTGGGCGCGCCGATCTTGATCACACCTTGGCGCAAAGCTGCGAAAAACCGGTTGATGTGAGGACCAAGCTTTTCGGGGCTGTCCGTGTAATGGGCGTAGTTCGGACGGGAAATGGTGATCGACTTCGAAGAGAACCTACCGATGTCCCAATTTCCCACAGGTCCCGAGGCCTGACCGAAACTGACGAGATGGCCACGGATACCCAATGCGGCCAACGATCCACCGAACGTGTCATTGCCGACGGCGTCATAGGCGACATCTGCGCCCTTGCCTTCGGTCAAACGCATGACGGCCTCGGCGAAATTCTCTCTGGAGTAGACGATCACGTGATGGGCGCCGAGGCGTTCCACGATCCGGGCCTTGTCGTCGCTCGAGACGGTGGCGATCACCGTCGCGCCGAGATGGCGTGCCCATTGCATCAGCAACTGGCCGACCCCGCCAGCTGCCGCATGGATGAGCACGAAGGACCCGGGCTTCACGGGATAGACGTCGTGGAGCAGCAAGCTCGCGGTAATGCCTTTCAACAGACCTGCCGCGGCAGTTTCATCGGCAATATCGTCCGACAAGTGAACCAAAAGGTCCGGTGCCATGTTGCGTCGTTCGCAGTATGAGCCGACCGGCGGGCATGCGTAAGCAATCCGGTCGCCGACTGAAAAGCCCGAAACTTCGGGGCCGACCGCTGCAATGACGCCTGCGGCCTCCATGCCTGGAACGCCTGGCGGCTGCAGGAGATCGAAATAGCCGGTCCTGCAATAGACGTCGATGAAGTTGACCCCAATGAATGTGTGACGGATCTGGACCTCGCCACGCGATGGCGGCGCCAAGCCGATCTCCGCAAGCCGCAGAACCTCCGGTCCTCCGTGTCGCTCGACGAGGATTGCCTTGGTCCGTGTGCCCTGGGCGCTGGCTCCAGGCGGCTCCAGCTGGCGCATCTCGGGGATCAACCGCGCCACTGGTTGCTCTGACGTGGTCCTGGTTGGTCCGGCAACCGGCCTTCCGTTCAAGAGCCGGCGAACGGATTCAAAACCGGCTTGGTAGATGTCTTCGGTGACCAGCTTGACCAGTTCATCACGGCGATGCGCCGGCGGATGGAACTCCGAGGACCATTCCCAGAAGGTGGCGTTGCCGTCAGTCACCGGCTTCAGCCGGATCGACGCGACATACCCCATCAACGGCAACGGCGCTTCCAGCAGACAATAGCTCAGCCGCCGGTCCTTGTCGGACAAGGCCAGGAGTTGTTCGCGCAGCTCGCTGCCATCCATAAGCCTGAAATGACGCACCGCGCTGATCGCATCGGCCGCATCACCGCCCTCGATCTCGCTGAAGGAGATTGCCGGATGCCAGCGTTCATGACCGTTGAAATCGCGCAGAACAGACCAGACGTCCTCGACAGGCGCGTTGATGATCGTACTCTGGCAAACCTTGACCATTCGTCGATGTCAGCGCGCGAAGCGCTGTTTGAGCGCTGTGAAGGCGCTCTGGAATACGCCCGTGCCGATCTGCTGCACCAATGCGCTTTCCCGGTCGGGTGCACAGTCGAACTCGGCCTGCCACTCGGCGAACGTCATGTTGCCGTCGGTGACAGGGGTCAGGGAGAGTGTGGCTATGTAGTTCTCGACTTCCATCGGGCTCTCCAGCATCGCATAGCTGCAGGAGAGGTCGTAGTCAGACAGAGCCAGCAGTTTCTCCCGAATCCGGCCGCCGTCCTTCAGCGTGAAATTGCGAATGCAGCCGATCTGGTCCGGATGCGCGTTCTGTTCGATGCGGCTCTCCGCTACGAACGGCGTCCAGCTTGGCAAGCCATTGAAGCTTCGGACAAGTTTCCAGACTTCCACAGCTGGCGCATTGATCGTCGACGACACATAGATCTTCGGCATTGGGTGACCCTACGGCTTCACTGGTCGCGATCGTCATCGTCGGTTTCCTTGCCGCTCTTTGCTTTGCCTTTCTTGTCGCGGCTGAGGCTGGCTATGTCCTTGGCGTCTCGCAAAACGTCCGTCATGCGGCCGAGCGATCCGCCCTCGATGCCGATCTCCTTCATCAGATTGTCGATCATCGGCGCCTGCACCCTGTAACGCAGCGCTGAATCGATGACCTCGTCGGTGACGTTGCGGCTGCCGCCCTGGCCACCGTTGATGCCCTCGACATGCAGGATCTTGATGCCTTCGATCTTCTCCATCGGCTTGACGCTCTCGCGGATGATGCCTTCCATATGGTCCAGCAACTTGCCGCGCAGGCGCCCGGCGCGGGCTTCATCGGAAAGCAGATTCTCGGCCTCGTTGAGCTGCCTGTGACCTGCGGCATCGACCTCGTAGCGCTGGGCTGCGGCCAGCGCATGAATCTTCTGCGCTTCCGCCGAAGCGACAGCAGCGATCTTCTGCGCTTCCGCCAGGCTCTTGGCCGCCTTCATCTCGGCGTCGGCGGCCGAGGTGATGCGCAGGGCATCGCGCTCGGCTTCCCGGGCGGCGCCGATGAGATCGGTCAGCTTGCGGCGCTCGGCAATCTCGCGCTCACGGGCGGTGAAGGCCTGTTCCTCTGCCTGAATGGCCTTTGCACGAACGGCTTCCGATGCGGCGATCGCGGACGAACGCTCCTGTGTTTTCTTGGCGATGTCGATAGCCTTCTGGATCTCGGAGATCTCGATCTTCTGGTCGCGATCGACACCGAGCTGGCGCATGTCGCGATCCTTGATCAAGCGGGCCTCCTCAATGCCGCGCTCGGTGGTGATGCGGGCGCGTTCCACCTCTTCGCCGGCAGAAATCTCGGCTTCCTCGAACGCTTGGCGCTTTGCAATTTGCAGTGCTTCGAGGTGACGCTCGCGGGCAATCCTCACCTCGTCAATGGCGCGCTCCTGCGCGATGCGCGCGGTTTCCGTCGCCTGGTTTTCGACGATCTCCGCGCGGCGCTTTTCAGCCTCTGCCTTCGTGACCTCCAGCGCCTTCTCCGCCAACGCGATCTGGCGCTCAAGCTCCGCGATCTCGAGCACCTTCTTGCGCTCGATCTCCAGTCCGCTCTGCGCACCTTCGCGCTCGATGCGAGCCTTTTCCAGGGCCAATTCCAGGGCGATCTGTTCACGCTCTGTCAGTTCGCGCATTTTCATCTCGGTCTCGTCGAGGGACCGCCGGCGGGCGATTTCACGGCGCTGCGTGTCCTCTTCGCTCTTGATGCGCTCCTCGGTGATGTTTCGTTCCTGATTGAGGCGCGATTTCTCGACGGCTTCGCGCGATGACAGCTGCGCCTGTTCGGATTCCTGGTCGCGGAGCGCGCGCTCGATGGCCAACTCAGAACGCTGCGAGGCACGGCGGATTTCGACCTCCCGTTCCTGTTCAAGCCGCGCATATTCGGTGTCACGGTCGATCTCGAGCACCTTGCGCTGCGTATCGAGGTTCTGGTTGCGGATATCGACGAGGGTGCGCTGTTCAATCTCGTTGCGCATCCGGCGGCGAGTTTCGATGGATTCCGTCAGTTGCGTCAGACCCTCGGCATCGAAAGCGTTGGACGGATCGAAATACTCAAGGCTGGTCTGGTCGAGGTCGACGATAGCGACACTCTCAAGTTCGAGGCCGTTTGCGGCTAGCGATTCGGAGGCAAGCGTGCGCACCTTGGCCGCATAGTCGCCGCGCAACTCGTGCATTTCCTCCAGGCTCATCTGCGCAGCGATCGTGCGCATGGCGCCGGCGAATTTTCCCTCAAGCAATTCGCGCAGGCTTTCCGGCTGCAATGTGCGCCGACCAAGTGTCTGCGCGGCAGTGGCGACCAATTCGCGACTTGCTCCGACGCGCACGAAGAATTCCGCGATCAGGTCGACCCGCATCCGGTTCTTGGTGATCAACGCATGAGCGTCTTCGCGACGCACCTCGATGCGCAGCACGTTCATGTTGACGGGCGTTATTTCGTGCAGGACAGGTATGACGAAAGCGCCGCCATTGACGACCACTTTCTCGCCCATGAAACCGGTTCGCACGAACGCAGTTTCCTTGGTGGAGCGGCGATACAGCCATCGCAGGATATAGACAGCAATCACAACGATGATCGCTGCGACGATCAACCACAAAAGGAACGTGCCAAAAGTCTGCGCGGCCATTTTTCTACCCTCCCAAACAGGATGCGATCGACCGAAGCCGACCGGCTTGATTTTCTTGAAGCTGTCGAACTGCAGATCGGGTCATGCGCGCCTCTGCAGTTTCGGTCCGATTGCATGGAATGCAGTGATCACCGCATCGATGAATGGCGCATCGTTGATGTTGGATCGGACCCGCTGAACCACACGCAGTGAGGTCTGGCGCACGGTTTTCTGGATCGCCTCGAACAGCGCATTGTCGGCTTCCGGATCGTGGAATGGCTGGCCGGGTGCGTCGAGCATCGAGACGCCGCCTTCGGGCAGGAGAAAGCGCACAGGCCCGTTCATGGAATTCAGCCGCGCGCCGATCCATTCGCCGAACTGCCTGTTTTCGTCCCTGGTGGTACGCATCAGGGTGACGTTGGGATTGTGGACGACGAACTTCCGGCTTTTGAATTTCTCCGGAACACCGTCCCGCGGACCGAAATTGACCATGTCCAGCGCGCCGGTGGATCCGACATAGGGCAAGCCCGTGCGTATCGCCGCACCGAAGCGATCATCGCTTGCCGGGAACACGCCGCCGACCACCATATCGGCTATTTCCGTCGTGGTCAGGTCGATGAAGGCCGACAGCATTCGGGAATCGGCGAGGTTCTCCATGGCCCGGCCACCAATGCCTGTCGCGTGGAAAACCAGGCAGTCATAATCCGCTTCCAACCGTTTGGTCACGGCTTGCACTGCGGGCGTGGTGACGCCAAACATGGTGATGCCGACAGCCGGACGTGCCAGCTTTCGTTTGGCCTCCCAGGCTTCGCCGGAAGGCAACTGTGCGACCATACCCGCCATAGCGTGCGCAGCGTTGCCCAGGACGGCCTCGGTGATCGAGTTGAGGCCCTGAACATCTGCGACCGAGTGGAACATCATGATATCGGCGCCACCGACATATTTGCCGACGTCGCCGGCTGCGACAGTGGACACCATCAGTTTGGGGATGCCTACCGGCAGGGCGCGCATACCGGCGGTGGCCATAGTCGTTCCACCTGAGCCGCCGGCTGAAATCACACCGCCGAGGCGTGGCTCGCGTTCGATCCAGCGGGCAAAGGCCTCGGCCATTGCCGCGACCGAGCTACCGCGGTCATTCGAAAACACCGCCGCCGATCCTCGCGCATGCATGCCTGCGACCTGCATAGCGGGAACGTCCGCGCTCGACGGTCTTCCCGAGGTGGAGAGGTCGACTGTGCGAACGGGGATCCCCAGCGATTTCAGACGATCGGCCACGAACCGCAGTTCCTTCGCCTTCGTGTCGAACGTTCCGGCGACAAGAACGGTGCGGCCGATCCGCTCGGCGAAGGGGATGGCGAAGACCTTTTTCAGTTCGTCTCGAGGATTGTGTTTTTCGACTGCCGCTTGGCGCATGGCTGCAACCGGCACGTTCCACCGGTTTGGCAGCTCAGTGACCGGACGAAAGACCCCATTCTGAACCACCGGCTCTGTGCGTGTGCCTGCCCGATCAATGCGGTAGACCTCCGCCAGTTGCTCTTGCGCTTCGGCAATCGCGGCTGGAGAAACAGCAGGTTCATCGGAGTGGCGGCCAACGCCGAGCAGGCGTTGCTGCAAGTCGCGATCGGCAGCAAGAGCCGAGGCTTCCATGACCCGGTTGATGCGCCCGTTGACCATGATCGCGACGCGGTCCGACACCGCCGTTGCAACACCGATATTCTGTTCGATGACGAGGATCGCCATCTCGCCTTCTTCCGCCAGGCTGACGAGCATGCGCTCGACCTGTTCGACAATGACCGGCGCCAGCCCCTCGGTCGGCTCATCCATGACCAGCAGTTTAGGGTCGCTCAGCAGCGCACGCGAAATGGCCAGCATCTGCTGCTCGCCACCCGACAGTTGAGAGCCGCCATTGCTCTTGCGTTCCGCCAGGCGCGGAAAGGTCTGGTAGACACGCTCGACCGTCCAGTTGGCGTCGCGTTTCGACGACATCCGCAAATGCTCATCCACGGACAGGCTTGGCCAGACTCGCCTGCCTTGCGGGACGTAGCCGACGCCGAGGCGGTGGATCTCGTGCGGTTCGAGCGATGATATCTCTCGACCGTTGACTCGAATGGAACCGGATTGTGCGCGCTTCAGGCCAGTGATGGTGTTGCACAGTGTCGTCTTGCCCATGCCATTGCGGCCGACGACCGACAACACGCCGGTTTCCAAAGTCAGCGAGACGCCCTGCAGCGCATGACTTTGGCCATAGTAGACCTGAAGGTCCTCGATCTTGAGAACTGCCTTGCCTGAGGAAGCGGCGCGCTCAGCCATGCTTGCCTCCAAGGTAGATTTCCTGGACCTCAGGATCGGCCTCGATCTCCTGGGGCGTGCCTTCCTTGAACAGTCGGCCATTGTGCATCATCGAGACATATTCGGAGACACGAAGCGCCACGTCGAGATCATGCTCGATGATGACATAGCCGATGTGCTTGGGAAGGCCGTTCAGGATCGCAACCAGATCACGGCGCTCTGTCGGCGACAGACCGGCTGCGGGTTCGTCGAACAGTATGAAACGCGGTGCGCCGGCGAGCGCCAGAGCGATCTCCAGCTGTCTTTGCTGACCATGGCTTAGCGTCGCCACCAACGCGTCGCGGTCGCCGTCCAGATGCACGGCGTGGAGGATCGACTCGGCCTGAACCCTGTTGACGTCATTCAACCGCGGCCGAAGCAATGAGAACCGGCGGCGCGACACTCCACGGCACGCCAGGAAGATCGAATCCAGAACCGACAGCCCCTTGAACAGCTGCGAAATCTGGTAGGTCCGCCGCAAGCCACGCCTGATGCGTTCATGTGGGGGCAGATCGGTTATGTCTTCGCCGAAGAAACGGATGCGCCCGGCGGTTGGCAAGAAGTCGCCGGTCACCGCGTTGAAAAGCGTCGTCTTGCCCGCGCCGTTGGAGCCGAGGACCGCGCGCCGTTCACCGGCCGCGATCTTCATATTGATGCCGGAGAGCGCCACCAGAGCACCGAAGTGACGCGCGACGCCGTCCAGTTCCAGTGCGTAAGCACCGGTTCCTTGCAGACGGGAAGCCATGTCATTCTCGGCCACTGGCGCGCGCTCCTGCGTTCGACCGATTATGGGCAGCTCGGATTGTCGCGGCTCACCGCGCCCAGCGCCGTGAAGTCCGCTTCAGCGATGCCGAGTGTCTGGTTTACCTGCGGAACCACTTTGATCAGCTTGTTCAACAGCGTCCCGTCTTCGTTTTCAGTCACCTCCGTCAGGAAGATGTCGGCAATCGCATTGCGGTTCTTGTCGAGCGAAACCTTGCCCGTCGGTGTCTCGAAAGACAGCGACGAAAGGGTTTCGCGGAGCTTCGCACCGCCATCCGACACATCGCCACCGACCTTGTCGAGGCCAAGCAGCGCGGCTTTCATGTTGATGTAGTAGGCATGGGCAAACAGCGACGGCGACGGGAATGCACCTGGCTGCTTTTTGTAAGCCTCGACAAACTTGGTCCAGGAAGGGGTGTCATTTGTATCGGCCGTCGGACCGGCCGAAGGCGTTCCAACGAGCACGTCCCGCAGCTTGCCCTTGGCCGTGAGCACCGTCTGATCGACCGTGATCGAGCCTCCGACTAGCGGGGCTGCACCGCCGGACTGTTGGTATTGAGTGAGGAAGTTGACGGCATCTGCACCGCCGAGTGCCACATAGATTGCGTCGACATTGTCGGGGATGGCAGCGATGACCGATGAGAAATCCTTGTTGCCGATCGGCACCCAGGACTTCGATGGCACGTGCCCGCCTGCCTTGCAGAACTCGGCCATGAAGCCGAACACCTGCGTGTAGGGGAAGGAGTAGTCCTCCGCCACGGTCGCAACGTTCTTGTAGCCTTTGTCCTTGTAGGCGTAGGTGCCGAGGCCTGCCATCCATTGCGCGCCATCGGTTCCAAAACGGAAGAAGTTCGGCGCGGGATCCCGGAAAGTCGTGTCCTGGGCAGCAGAGGCGCCATTCAGGAACGTGACCGTCGGTTGGGTCTTGGCGTAGTCCTTGACGGCCAGACCTTCGTCGCCGGAAAGCGGACCGATCAGGACCTTGACGCCATCCTGTTCGACCAGCTTGCGGGCTGCGCGCACCGCACTGTCGGGCGACGCATCGGACGATCCCTTGACGATCTCGATTTTTTTGCCGGCCACGGTGCCGGCGACCTCTTCCACGGCAGTCATTGCGCCGCGCTCGCTATCTTCGCCAAGCACCGTGAAGGGCCCTTCGAAGGTCGCAAGCAGACCAATCTTGATGGTGTCGTC
The DNA here is from genome assembly GCF_055811675.1 of Mesorhizobium sp. WSM4808. Taxonomy (NCBI): domain Bacteria; kingdom Pseudomonadati; phylum Pseudomonadota; class Alphaproteobacteria; order Hyphomicrobiales; family Phyllobacteriaceae; genus Mesorhizobium; species Mesorhizobium sp. WSM4808. The sequence continues at coordinate 220,710 of NZ_JBVVQX010000008.1, read as the reverse complement.
AGCAGCGAGAGCCAAGGACGGAGCGGTCAGTCCGCTCGCCAATGCCAAAGCCAGTAATGTGCGTCTGTGCATCTTCATTATTTCCTCCCTTGATTGACAGAGTTATGCAGTTCATTCCGCCCGGCCGTCACAGGCCGGGGCGCAAGGACTCCTGAGAAAAGTTGGGCTTGAACTTTGCCCACAACCCAAGAATTCCGTCTGGTGAAATGAAAACGATCACCAGGAAGACCAGGCCGATCAGCGTGTTGAAACGCTCGGCCCCGACGAGATCGATCGCGAACGTCTGCATCAGGACGACGACGAGGGCGCCAAGGAACGGCCCGATCGGATGCCGCAGGCCGCCAATGACAGCGATGATCAGAACATCGATTGCAGCGTCCACACCTATGGTGCCGGGCGAGACGCGGCCGTTGAACCAGACCAGGAGCACACCGGCCAAGCCACCTATGATGCCGGCTAGGAACCAGGCGAACACCTTGTGCGCGGTGACGTTGAAGCCCAGAGCGCGCATCCGGCGCGGATTGTCACGGATCGCCTGCAGGGTCAGCCCGAACGTTGACCTGGAGCCGTAGAGGATCGCGGCATAGGCGAGCACCGAGAACCCAAGGCACAGGTAATAGAACGCCTTCGGATCGCGCCAGTTCACGCCCCAGAAAGCTGGGGCGCGTATGCCGGCATAGCCCGAATGACCATTGAAGATCGCGTAGTTCTGCTGCGCGAAGTAGAAGGTGGCGGTGGCAATCGCCAGCGTGATCATGATAGTGTAGATGCCTTCGGTGCGGACCGATATCCATCCGATCAGGGACGAGGCGATCGCCGCGATCAGGATCGCAACCGGGGCTGCAATCCACCACGGCCAGCCAAAGCCAAGAAGATGGCTGTTGTTGTCGCCGAAGATCGCGATGCAATAGGCAGCGATGCCGGCAACGGTGATCTGAGCCAGGCTGACCATGCCGCCGTAGCCGGCGAGCATCATCAACGACAGCCCAAGCATGCCAAAGATCAAGGAGTAGCCGCCGATCTGCGTCAGGAAGAAATCCGACGCCACCAACGGATACAGAACCAGCGCGATGCCGAGGAGAATGTGGCCCGCGCCAATTTTGTCCAGCCAGTTTGGCTGGGTTGCGACGGGCGTGGATTGGAGGCTTATGGTCATCGTGATTTGCCCATGATGCCTTGCGGCCGGATCGCAAGTGTCACGACCATGATGATGAAGGTCAGCACGACGCCATAGGTCGGGAAGTAGACGAGGCCGAGTTGCTCGGCCAGACCAATGAGAAGCGCGCCTATGGCTGCGCCTGATATCGAGCCCATCCCGCCAACGATGACAACCACGAGCGAGGCCAGCAGGTAACGAATGTCTTCGCCCGGCGCGACGGACAGCGCCGATCCGCCAACGACGCCGGCAAAGCCGGCAAGTCCGGCGCCGACCGCAAAGACGATGGCAAAGACCGCATGCACGTTGACGCCGGACGCCGAGAGCATCGCGCGGTCGTCGACGCCGGCGCGGATCATCATGCCGATGCGGGTCTTGTTCAGCATCAGCCACAGGCCGATGCCAATGACGATGGCGGCGGCCAGCACGGCGATCCGATAGAATGGGTAAGTAAGAAAGACCGATGCGCCGTTGGATCGGACTGCCGTTATGACCGGCAAGGTCACTGCACCGTCCAGCCATTCCGGCACAGCGATCTGGTAAGTGCCGCCGGCCCAGACGGCAAGCATCAGGTCGGCAGCGACAATGGAGATGCCGATGCTGACCAGGGTTTGTCTGAGATCGTCACCCTCCAGGCGACGGAAGACGACGACCTGCATGACGACACCGATCACCGCCAGCACGATGAAGCCGGCGGCGACCCCCAGCAACCAGTAGCCGGTGCGGTCCGCCACTTCGTAACCGATGTAGGCGCCGAGCAGATAGAGCGAGCCATGCGCCAGGTTGACGTTGCGCATGAGGCCGAAGATCAAAGTGAAACCGCTGGCAACCAGAAAGTAGAGGCCTGCCAGGGTGATGCCGTTGAGCACGGCGCTGACGAAGGCTTTCTTCGATATCAGGATCGCGTTGAGCCAATCCGGCCAGACGGCGAAAACCAGCCATGCGACGAGCGCGGCGACCAGGAGCCAGAAAAGGCCCCACGCCTGCCGGCGCGACACGCCGCCGCCCGAAATCCCGGACGAAGATGGCCGGTCCAGGATGCTCATGCCGTCAGTCGCCGGCGCTGTTCGTTGATGCGCGGTGCCTTGTGGAATTTACCGTCCTTCATGATGGCAAGGATGCGGTTCTTGTCCTGGAGAATTCGGACGTCTGATATCGGATCGCCGTCGATCAGCAGGAGGTCGGCGAGATAGCCTTCCTTGATCATGCCGAGCTCGTCGCCCATACACATAATCTGGCCGCCATATTTGGTTCCGGCCTGGATCGCCTCCATCGGCGAGAAGCCAAGCATCTCGACAAATGTCTGAATATCCTTGGCGTTGGTGCCTTGGGGTGTCCACGCAAAACCATAGTCGCCGCCGATGCAGACGCGGATGCCGCGCCGGTGCATCTTCTTCATGGTGTCGATGCACATTTCGAGCTCGCGCTCATATTCGAGCGAAAGTGGCGAGCCCGGCTTGATGCCCCATTGCTCGGCATGGCGAGCAGTGTTTATGAGCCAGGCAATGCCGGGCGCAACGAAGTGCTTGTCCTTGGCTGCTTCAAGCATGTCGAGTGCCTCTTCGTCGGCGAAAGAGGCATGGTAGATGTTCTGGATGCCGTGCCTGATGCACTGCTTGACCGATCCGGATGAGCGCGCGTGTGCCGACAACACCTTGTTGCGGCAGCGTGCCTCCGAGGCTGCCATGGCGACCTCCTCTTCGGACATCGGTGTCTCTTCGGCGCCCATGCCGGTGATGCTTTCACCGGACAGGTTGAGCTTGATCGAGTCGACGCCGTATTTGATCAGCTGGCGCACGGTGCGCCGGATTTCTTCCGGCCCCGAGACGACGATGCCGAGGTTGAGACCTTCATGCGGGATATGGGATGGCGACGAATCTCCGAGGCCTCCCACCGTGGTGATCTCGGGTCCAGCTGCAAGGTAGCGCGGGCCAGGAAACCGTCCCTGATTGATGAACTTCTTGCACACGACATCCAGCCTGGGCTTGGCTGCCGCAGCACCTCGGCCGGCTGTAAAGCCCGCGTCCAGCACGAGCTTGGCCATTTCCATGGTGACCAGCATATGCTCTTCGATTTCCATCATCTGGATCGGGTCGATGCCGGGCGCATTGTTCCAGGACAGGTGCAAATGGGCATCGATCATGCCGGGCATCAGCGTCGCGCCCATGCCGTCGATGACCGTCGCACCGCCACCATATGACGGTGACGATGATGAGCCAAAACGTGACGAACCCTTGGTGATCTGCTTGATGCGGTTGCCCTGCACCAGCACTTCCCCGGTGTAGGGATACTCACCCGTCGCGTCGAGCACGCGCACATTGGTGAAGAGCGTGCCGCCCGAACTGTTTCCGTTCCAGCTGTCTTCTGCCATCTTATCCTCCCACAACTTTCGAACGCGCAGTTTTACGCGCTGTTCAGGTCCTCACCTATCAACGCGTCGCAAAAAATCGGCGAGCTTCTGGCTGCTTTCGCGGGGGCACTCAATGGTAGCCCAGTGTCCGCACCGATCGAGCGACGAGATTACGGCTCCCTTGATCCCATCGGCAAGCGCCTGACCGACGCTCATCGGATTGACCGTGTCGGCGTCGCCGGTAACCAACAGGGTAGGGGCCGCAATGCGCCTGGGGTCGACCGCCACCGCCTTCGCCAGTGCCTCGCAAGTGCGCGCATAGGACTCCGGATCCTGACGTGTTATCGACTCGCGCACGAAGGCGATTGCCGCAAGCGACGTCTCCCTTGTATGCGCCGACAGCGCATTGGCGACGATCTGATCGGCAATGTCGGCAATGCCGCCGGACCTGGCCAGTTGGGCTCGCTTGGCGAGGCCCAGCCGTGTCGCTTCGGCAGGTTCGGCCAAGGCGCCGAACAATGCCAGCGAAGCGACCAGCGCAGGATGTTTGGCAGCGATCTGCTGACAGACGATGGTGCCCATCGAATGGCCGATGAAATGTGCCCGCGTCACGCCCATGCCGTCCATAGCACGGACAACGGCCTCGCTCATAATTTCCATCGTCAGAGGCTCGAACGGCCTTGGCGAGCGCCCCGAGCCAGGCAAATCGAGCCGGACCACACGATATCCAGAAAGTGCGGCCATCTGAGGCTGGAACATATTTGACGTTCCGCCGAGGCCATGGATCATCACCACCGGCATCCCTTCGCCGGTGACCTCGGCAACGATCGGTCCGATCGTCACGGTCGTCATTGCGCACGCTCCGCGAAGCGGTTCTCCAGAGACCCAATGCCGTCGATCTCGACGCGCACAACGTCGCCGGCCTTCAGGTATCTCGGCGGGTCAAACCCGATACCGACTCCCGCTGGTGTGCCCGTCGCAATGATATCGCCCGGGTTCAGTGTGATGCCTTGCGAGAGCGTCGAGATGATCGTCGGGATATCGAAAATGAGCAGCGAAATCTTCGAGTTCTGGCGCAGGTCGTCATTGACGAAACAGCGGACCGAAGCACTATCGAGGTCGAGTTCATCCTTGGTTATGGCCCAAGGCCCCATGGGGCAAAAAGTGTCCTGGGACTTGCCTATCAGCCACTGACTGTATTTGCCCTGCAAATCGCGGGCGGTGACGTCGTTGACGATCGTGTAGCCCCAAACGTGATCGTAAGCGTGTTCCTTTGAAATTCCACGCCCACCCTTGCCGATGATGACGGCAAGCTCTGCCTCATAGTCGATGGAAGTCGATACAGAGGAGTCGATCAACACATTGGTGTTGGTCGGTATCACCGACTCTGGAACCTTGGTGAAGATAATCGGGTGCTTGGGGATGGTCCCTGCGGCCGCGCTTGAATCAAATCCGCTGCGGGAAAATTCGTGCGCGTGCTCGTGATAATTCTTGCCGACGCAGAAAATGTTGCGAGCCGGCAGCGGGATTGGCGCTTCGATCTCGACCTGTGCAAGCGGGATCGGCGAAAGCGTGCGCGGCATCCCGGCACCGTTGCGGCGGATCAGCGCCAGAAGACCGGTCTGTGCCTGTTCGACAGGTAGATCGAAAGGCGAAACGGTCTGCTTCTCGAGATCGACGATGCCGACGCGACGCTCTCCGGCGATCGCGAATGTCGCAATTTTCATGCCTCTCTCCCTGAACCTTTTATGAGCCAATATGTGGCCTTTGAAGACACGATAGCCACGATTGGTTGGGCTTGGCAATGGGCTGAGTGCAGAATCTTTGCATATCTGATGAAAACGCCTATCTAAGGGCTCGAACTACTAGACCGGACACCCAATGACTGATAGTATTGGTCCACGATTGGATCAGATAGAAGTTTTGATATGCCGAAGCTCGTTGCGAACGATATTGCCTTGATGCTCAAGAAGCGGATTTCATCCGGCGAATGGCTTGAGGACGGGCGGATGCCTCCTGAGCGTGATCTGGCGGTCGAGTTTGGGGTGGCGCGCAACACAGTGCGGCGCGCCGTCGGTTTCCTGGAAGGTGATGGAACGGTTGTTCGCCACGTCGGTCGTGGGACATTTCTAACCGCGACAAATCCCTTGTCGATTGCATCGACGGTGGCGCGGATGGAGGGCACCAGCCCGGCTGATATGATGGAAATCAGGCAATTGCTGGAACCAACTGCCGCGGCTTTTGCCGCAACCAATGCAAGTGCGGCAGACCTCAACGCTGTTCGCGAAGCTCACAAGACCGCTTGCGAGTCGCAAGACATGCCCACCTTCGAGCATTGGGACGCGGAATTCCATCACCGTTTGTTCGCATGCTGCCGCAATGATTTTTTGAAGGAAATCCACAATCTCATGCGTGCGATCCGAAACCAGTCGCCCTGGTTCGAGATGAAAAAGCGGTCATTCTCCGAAGAGCGCCGCCAAGTGTATTGCGAGGAACATCAGGCGCTTCTAGATGCATTGCTCCGTCGCGATCCCGATGGCGCCAAGACAGCGATGCTGGTTCATCTCAGGACCGTCGAGAAGAACCTTCTGGGACGTTGAAGTCGGCCAAAGTCAGCGTGCCTGGCCATTCGATTGTCTCCTCGACCCCTCAGTCTGTGTTACGGGCCGGTTCGACAAGGCGAGCAGCGGCAGCCCTCGGGATAAGCCAGCCGGCTGTCAGTCAACATGTGAAGCAACTCGAGACCACGCTCGGCATCACCCTCTTCAAGCGATTAGCCAACCGCATCGTCCCCTTGCAGGAAGCCTGGGAGCTCCCGCGAAGCGTTGAACTTGCCCTGACGTCCCTGGATCGGCTGGAAGCGTCAATCTTCGCGATGAAGAACGAGGAGAAGCAAAGGATTGCGATTGCCGCACCTTCTGTTTTCGGTTTCGTGACCTTGCCCAAGGTGGTGGCGATTATCCACGCAAAGACCGCTTCGAACGTCCGGTCAATTTCTGGAAGCTACGACCAGATCGGCGAGCATATCTTGGCCGGTCGCGCGGATCTGGGGATCTCGAGATTGCCGCTGGACCCACGTCTGTTTGAATGGGCGCCGCTCGGGTCGGCGCGCAACGTGTGCATCTTTCATCCCGACCACCGCTTTTCACAACAGACCTGTATCCAGGCGCACGACCTGGCTGGCGAAACGATCGTCGATATCGATCCCCAGTTCGCCGCCCACCAGATGAACTTCAATGCGTTGCGCTTCGCCGGCGTTGAGCCGAACATACTGGTGGAATTCGACTGCAACGGTCACGAGGCCGGATACGTTTCGGCTGGCCTAGGCATTTCCATAACCAATGAAATCATTGCGCGTGAATACGAAGCGTTTAACCTCGAAGCAAAACCGGTGGAACCGTCAGCTCTTTATCATTACGTCGCGATTTGGCAGAAGGGCAGGACCTTTTCGAATGCTCTGAGCGTGTCGCTCGAGGCGATTATCGCGGCCTTTTCCACCGCTCCTGCGAAGGATGAGATTTCTCAGAGGGCGGCTAGAGAACGACGCTAGGCAGCCGGCGCGGCGCCTGCGGCCGCACTGGGAACTCAAGCCGTTTCCAAAACGCCTTGGAATTGAGCGAGTTGCTTTGGAAAATGATGAGCGAGGTAGCGTACCAGTTTGGGGGTATCCATCAGCCGGTTGAGGTGTCCTCGTACCGCTACAAGTTCGAGGCCCCACGAACCAATGTGCTCAGCGGAGTTTCGAAATTCCTGGCTCAACTCGGCCTGGCAGGGGCTGCCCGCATTCGTGACCGGCTAAGCCACTTCCTGGCTGATGTCGGGGTGACTAACGGCTTGGAAGTGCGGCAGCGTCGCCTTTTGAAAAGTATGAGCTCGAGGCAGCCATTTCATACGGTTCCTGGCCGCATCAACCAGTTCCTCCTCGCGGGTAAGGCCGTTCATAAAGAGCTTTAGCAGGTGAGAAGCCGCTTCTTCGGCATCGGGCGAAGTAAGCGGCAATTTGCTCTCGTCGCACACAGTCCGGCAAATGCGAGACAACATTTCAATCTCGCACGGACCAAGGCAGTGACCAGGGTACAACATAAATTTTCCTCCATACGGCTGTGGTCAAAACTGACCACCCACCGTGTCACTGGAACCACTTTACCGGACTAGCCTACGGACTGGGCCTGCCAGTGGTTCAACCTGGCGCGCATCAAGACCATCAGCACAGTCTCGTCTTTGATGCCTGTTTGAAACAGTCGGACCAACTCTGAGGCGAGTTCCCCGGCCTCACCGGAAGTGGTTAGAATCTCGTGTTCCTCACAAAGCTGCGAGAATACAATCCTCAGCGTGCCCAGTTCCTCGGGGAAAATAGGTTGCTCGCCGCCGATGGGGAAATTCATATGAACGTCCTTTGAATAATGCTGATCTTGAGTGCTGAAGAATGGCTCCAAAGCCAGCAACGGTCATTATCATTTGCGTACAAGGAGGCGCTTGGTAAAAATCGTACAAATTTCTTTGGAGGCGCCGGCGTGTGTTCCGAGACGCCAGCGCACGCTAGGATGGGCCGGAAACTGCACTACCTTAAACGGCCTCTATCTCTACCGACTTAAGAATGCTGTTCGTCATGATTTTTGGCGATGGATGATCCCTTCGATGACTCTCGCCTCGGCATCGCATTCCGCCGCCCGGGCGGCCATGTGCCAAGCTGTGTCGTTCCCGAGCGGCTTGACTTTTGCCGTCCGTATCTGGAACTCAGCTCTGGCGCGCCCTGAGAAGGCAAGCAACTGCCCACGGAGAATGCGGAACAGGCTCCTTGCAGTCTCATCCAAGTGCAAGGATAACTCGTGGAAACACCCTAGCAGAGGCCCGTCACTGATTTCCCTGAAGTCCAGTGACGGGCCTACTTCGTCAGACGTCGGCTAGCGCTAAATCTTTCTCGTAGGGCTGGAACAAGCATCCGCAATTGAAGTTGGAAATGTGCTTGGTTGAGATGTCCCCTCCTCAAGTCCAAGCTCTGGTGCAAGGCCCGTCGCTGTCCGTGTCCTTCAGCGGCGGGCTTCCTTCGTCAGACGCTCGACGGTCTCAATGATCGCGTTGGCCAGAGCTTCGCTCGGTTGCCACAGGGGCATCGGTTCCATGTGTCAAAGGTGAGGTCGGCACGATCAAGTTACCACGCACCGGTAACGGTGAGCGTGCCGATCTCATCTGGGGCTAAATGACCAGGCCTGCAAGCTACTGGCAGAATGAAAGCGCAGCAATTAATCCTGTTGGCCTAGACTGCCCGTCAGGCCATTCCGCGATAGCACCATAGGCATGAGAGTCGGGGATATATTAGCTTGAGCTTGCGGCGGCCCACCTCCGCCCGCCCGGCCGGCGCCTAACGTCCCAACAAACCCGCCACAGGCGCCGGCCACCCCTCGCACCGGTCGCTTCCCGAGATGTGCATTGTGGGCGATGCGTCGCCGCGTCGGCCCGTCATGCCTTTGCCTCCCGGATCGCCCGCAGCGTGGCGTGGCGTAGTTTATTTTCGCGCTTAAGGGTCTTTCACGCGTCCGACAAGGCCAGGTTTGATCCATTCGGCGTCGGGCTTGTCGGCGCCCCTCGGTGGCGCGCCTTTCCCCTCTTGCACCTTGGCATAGAGGCGTTCCCGCATGGCTTTGGTCAGGGCGATGTTTGCCGAGCCGACGTAGCGGCGTTCCGCATCGCGGGTTGCCATCAAGGCGAGTGGAGCCGAACCGGGCGTTCGCTGCACGCCTGCAACTTCAAAGTCGACTTCTTCGTAGCATTTCGTTTTCACCCAGGCTTCGGTGTCGCCTGACCGATAGCTGCTCTCTTCCCGCTTCGACACCATGCCCTCTAGGCCAATCCGATCAACCGCGGCATAAAAGTCAGCCCCGCCGCCATGCACATGGTGGCTGTACTGGATCACGCCTTTAGCGGTGCCGACGAGTTCGAGCAGCTTTTCCCGACGTGCCAGCAACGGTTCGCGACGCAGATCGATGCCGTCATGGTGCAGCAGATCGAAGGCAACGAAGATGATCCGATCCGGCGCCCATCGCATCTCCGACCGCAGCGAATGGAAATCCGACACGCCTTTCTCGTTAAGGACGATTGCCTCGCCGTCGATGATTGCCGACTTCGGAATGGTTGCCGCCGCCTCGACAATCGTCTTGTACGTCGATGACCAGTCGTAGCCCCTTCGCGTGATCGCTCTGGCCTTGCCGTCCTCAACAATCACCTGGGTACGATAGCCGTCATATTTGATTTCGTGAATCCAGTTGTCCCCTGTCGGCGGCACCTCGACAAGCGTGGGGAACATCGGCCGGATGAACTTCAACATACGCAAACTCGGACTGACCGAATTTAAATTAGAATAGGCTAAAATAGTTGCAAAGGAATGCACCAGGCACTTGGGCAGGTGTTCATGCCACACCCGTTTCGGCCGGCGTCAGGGAACGATTCCGTCCTCCCTGTGTTTCAATCTCATGACAAACATCCCGAAACGCCAGGGAATCGCGATGGAGGCCGAAGTCGCCAGTGCCAAGCAACGCCTGGAACGGGCCGAGCTCGCGATTCAGCGCTCGAAAGAGATGGTGGCTCAAAACATTGAGCGTTCCGGCAGGATACGGCGTTTGGTCGAGGCCGCCATACAAGATTGATAGACTCTCGAGCAACAAAGGAACCCGTGCAGGCAGAATCAAGCCGGCGCAGGCCAACTCTGCGACAAGCGCTGGCCCGTCCTTACGTGGAACCCGGCGCTACTTTCGCTGTTCTCCTCTCAGGAGGAACAACCATGCCAGATGACAAAAGCAAGCGCGATTTTCGTGACCGCGACCGCGTATCGGGCGACGAGGAATACGAGGTCGGCTATCTCGCCAGCAAATTCCAGCTTACCATCCCTGAAGTCCGGGAACTTATCAAAAAGCACGGCAACGACCGTGAGACGCTGGAGCGCGAAGCGAAAGCACTAGGCAGTCGATGACGAGCTAACGTAGCCAATCCCAAGGCTAAACCGCTCGTATCGTGCGAAAGACCCGCCGTGCTGGCCTTGCACGACGGGCTATATGTGCGGCTACATCCTAGGAATCGACCGCTTGTACCAACCTGATACAGGGGCAAAGGTTCCGAAAGCGCGCTCAGCAGCCGTCCGTGGTCTTTTTCATCTGGCCAGGAGCGGCCGAGTTAGCGTCTGTATCCTGCTGGCCTGGCGCGGCCTGCTTGGCGCTGCCAGTTTGCTGACCAGGAGCGCAGTCCTTGGCGGAGTTCGAGTTCGTTCCACTCGTGGTGGTCGAATCCGTGCCCTGGTCGGTCGTAGTGCTCGGCATGGTCTTGGTTGTCGTCGTGGATGACCCGCCAGTACCGGTGGTGTTGCTCGATTGGGCAAAGGCCAACCCAGTTGACAGTGCCACAATGGCGGACGCGAAAAGTAGCTGTTTCATGATCAACTCCATGTTTGAATGTCCTTGGGCACCTAACTTCGCATTGAAGCGGCGGTTCCAACGAATGGGGTCCGAGAATCGCCCAGCACATGACGCAAAAAGCCCGCCGGCCGGAGCCAGCGGGCAGTTCTCATGGGGGAAAGCACCGGGAGCAGTGCGACGACCAAAGTTCGACAGGGCAGTTTTGTTCCACCGTCAGTGAACTGGCTTCGAACTTTCCGACACCGATGCACTGACCGAAATCCTGGCAGAGCTGGCCCGTTCTGGGGCTGGCTCCCGTCTCGATCTGATATGCACGGTCTGCGATGCCAAAGGGCAGCGAAATCCAGCAATTCAGGGTAGCATTACGGGTTCCTGAGAACCGGGACGTGATGCTTCACCGGCCAACCTGCCATTGAAAAACCCGCCACTGAGGGAGCAGTAACGGGCCTTCCGGTGTTATCCACGGCCAGGGAAACCGAGAGCGATCCAAACTTCATTTTCGGAGCCATGTTGCAGTGGGTCCGCCCCTACTGGCGGGCAGAGGCGGACCCGGCCAAGGCTTGGGGCCTCGGCCCGGCAGCGGGGGACGCTGCCGCCGGTTCCAACCTGCCGCGACATATCAGGTTCCACTAATGCACTAAAAAGCCCGCCACCTTTCAGCAGCGGGCTTCCAAGCTGCAATTCTCTTGATTAATCGATGATCCCGGAGACCCCGGATGAACTGGGCGATGCCGTCACCGACGACAGCCGCTCACTTTTGGTGAATGCGGGCTTCTGATAGCTCTTCTTCTTCGATCTAATTTGCCAATCCGCAATGTGCCACTCTTTGCCTTCGACCAGGCGTGGCAATCGGCCGACAAAAAGCCCGCCACCTTCCGGAAGCGGGCCAGGATGCCTCACTGCTGGCCGGAGCGACTGCTCGCACCAGCGGCATCGGTCCAGGCGAGGCATCCGGCAATGACAGGCGTTGTGCCGACGACCAGGGCGCCGCGCGCGTGCAGGGTCATCAACCCGCGCCATGAGACTCTATCGACGGCCCAGATGGTGCCGCTGGCGTCGACCCACTTGAGGTCGGCGTCGGCGGCTTGAACCGCCTGCATCATCCCGGCCGGTTCCATCCCAGCTCGAAAGACGATGACGGAAGTGGTGGCACCGTTGAAGAGCGGGCCGGCACCCGCAGTCAGTCCTGCAAGCAGGACGATGCTGGTCAGAGCCGCCGAGGCACCGCGTGCCGGTCCACCGCGGTTGGGCAGCACCAGCACCAACAGCAGCGGCACGATTCCGAAGATAACCAGCCACCCAATATCCCAGGCGAGCGGCATGTCGCTGTTCATCTTGATCCGATGCAGGCCGAGCAGCCAATGGAACACAATGGCGTCCACCAGATGCCAGACGCCGAACCCGATGAAGGCTAGCCGAAGGATCTCGGTCGTCGTTCCGGCCCGCCCGCCTGCTGCCCTCGCCGCCACCAGTAGCACCGTGCCGGCAACGGCGAACACGTACATGAACAAGTGGAAGAGGCCGTCGGCCATGATCTGGAAGCGCAGGTCGGAACCCGCCGGGTCGGCGAGGCCCGAGAGAAGATGATGCCATTGCAGAATCTGGTGCAGGACGATGCCGTCGAAGAAACCGCCCAGGGCGAAGCCGAGCAGAAGCCAGCCGACTCTCGTTCTCGGATCGAGTTTCGCGGTGATGGTGTCCATATCAGGACGACTCCGCCGAAGCCGGAGAGCCAAGTCTGGTTAGCAACTCCAGGTGCATCGCCCTGTCCGCCGTCGGGTCGTGGAGATCATGACGGGCCTCGATCCAGAAGGCCGTAATCAGCCCGCCGACCACTGTCGTCAGAACCAAAGTCCCAGCAATGACTGCCAGCATGGAATGTCGATCCTTCAACCGCGCAGGGACAGGCCGCGCCCGACCCGAACCTCGGCTTCTGCCGTATGTTCCCTCGCGTCGGGCGTTCTGGGGAGGGAACAATCAACTGACATCATGGTTCGGATGCCCTGTTGGCGGATGGCTGAAGCGGAGAACGCTCATGAGTGAATATTCGGCGGCGGCTCCGAGCAGCCGCGACGACCACAAGCCGCGGGGCATCACCCGCTGGCTGTTTTCGACAAACCACAAGGATATCGGAACCCTCTACCTGATCTTCGCCTTCTTCGCGGGGGTCATCGGCATGCTCTTGTCGGTGGGCATGCGAATTGAACTGCAGCAACCCGGGATCCAGGTTTTCCCCGGGTTGGCATCGATGATCTACGGCTACCAAGGCGACGCGGCCATAGATGCCGGCAAGCAACTTTATAACGTGTTCACCACGGCGCACGCGCTGATCATGATCTTCTTCACCGTCATGCCCGCCCTGATCGGTGGATTCGCCAACTGGATGGTTCCGATCATGATCGGCGCCCCGGACATGGCCTTCCCACGCATGAACAACGTCTCGTTCTGGCTGCTGCCGCCTGCGTTGATGCTGCTTCTGTTGTCGATCTTCATGCCCAGTGTCCCCGGCGGCTACGGTCCCGGGACCGGCTGGTTCCTCTACCCGCCCCTTTCAACCTCCGGCCATCCCGGTCCTTCCGTTGATCTGGTCATTCTTTCTCTGCACATCGCGGGAGCCTCTTCGATATTAGGCGCCATCAATTTCATCACCACAATCTTCAATATGCGCTCGCCAGGGATGACATTGCATAAAATGCCTCTGTTCGTGTGGTCGATCCTCATCACCGGATTCCTGCTGCTGCTGGCCCTGCCTGTCCTGGCAGGGGCCATCACGATGCTCCTGACCGATAGAAATTTCGGCACGACATTCTTCGCGCCGGACGGCGGCGGCGATCCTATCCTGTACCAGCATCTCTTCTGGTTTTTCGGCCATCCGGAAGTCTACATCATGATCTTGCCGGCCTTCGGCATCGTGAGCCAGGTGATCTCGACATTTTCGCGAAAGCCGATCTTCGGCTATCTGGGGATGGTCTACGCGATCGTCGCGATCGGAGCGATCGGCTTCGTCGTCTGGGCCCACCATATGTACACCAGCGGAATAGGGCTGGACACGCAGCGCTATTTCACCTTCGCCACGATGGTGATCGCGGTGCCGACTGGGATCAAGGTGTTCTCCTGGATCGCGACCATGTGGGGTGGTTCTCTTAGCCTGCGCACCCCGATGCTGTGGGCGCTCGGCTTCATATTCCTGTTCACTGTCGGAGGCGTGACCGGCGTACAGCTTGCAAATGCCAGCCTAGACCGCCAATTGCACGACACCTACTATGTCGTCGCACACTTCCACTACATTCTCTCGTTGGGTGCGATCTTCGGCATCTTCGCGGGCTGGTATTACTGGTTTCCGAAGATGACAGGTTATTTGTACAATCCGCTTTTGGCTGGAATCCATTTCTGGACGACCTTCGTCGGTGTGAATCTCGTCTTCTTCCCCCACCACTTTCTCGGGATGGCCGGCATGCCACGTCGCTATATCGACTATCCCGACGCTGTTGCCGGATGGAACATGGTCTCCTCCTTTGGATCGTATCTGTCGGCCGCGAGTGTCCTGATTTTCCTTGCCGGCATCGTGGAGGCTTTCCACCGGCGAAGGGCCGCCGGCATGAACCCTTGGGGGCCGGGAGCCACCACATTGGAATGGGAATTGACCTCTCCGCCGCCTTTCCATCAATGGGACAGGCTGCCGAAAATAGAATGAAGACGGCTCGCCGTGCGCGACAGATAACGGGATCGGCGCTGAGTTGGAACCGCGCCGCGCTGTTCGTGAATCCGCCTATCGGAAGCTGATCACCAGCACGGCGAAAAAGCTGGCGAGGGCTACTGTCCAGCAAAACAACCAGTTGGCGATCAGCAGGACAGATTTCAGCACGGTGGCGTGGCAGTAGTCTTCGATGATCGATTGCATGCCCAGCCGCATGTGGACGCAGTTCACCAGAATGAAGGCGATGAGGGCGGGTGCGACATAGATCGATCCGACTGCGCGGATGACGACATCTCGAGGCTCTCCGATCAGCCTTATAACGACCGCGACGATGTAAATGACGAGGATCAAAAGTGCAGCAGATGTCAGTCGTTCCAGCATGAACGTTTCGGTTCCGTGTTTCGCCGACCCAAGGCCCCGCACTCGAGCTAACGGAGTTCTGATCGAGTGTCTGTCAGCCATCTTGCTTCCCCTAACTCACCTGGTTACCCGTATCTCAAGCTGTTGCTGTCCAATGCCCGGGCTCGCGTCACGGATGGATAGTGCGCAAGCACGTTCTCCAGTTTGGCAAGGCGAGCTTTTTGGGTGGTGGGCTCGTATCCTGAACGCCATCCATTCTTCCTGGGTCTGCCAGCTTTCCACAACTCGCTTTCAAGGAGCGAGATGCTGAGGCGGGCGGCGTCTTTGACCAGCGCTGCCTTTACCAATTTCCGACTCTGCATGGCTGTAGTTCCGGTGTGCGAGGGTGGCGCCAAACACAGTGCATTTGAAAATGTTCCCTAGTTGCCGCCCGGCGTATAAAATTCAAACGCCTCGATGCTGGCCTCAAAGCGGTCGCCACGAGCCCGAGCCGGGCGCCCGGCACTCGGCAGCTGGGATCTCTGCACAGTCCGGTAGGTCGGGGGTTGCCTTCAATGGGCCGCGGCGTGCCGGGCTACGCTTAGGAACAAGCAGGCGCAATGCTTGGCCCGCCCCTTGCGGCAGGTAAGATGACCAGAATCTGTTCTTTGGCCAACATATGTTAAAAGCGCTTTTGTTTCTCGATCGGGCAAAAAGATTTGCGTTTCGTAGCCGGGAACTTATCGATCCTCAAGAAGTTTGCGGGGCTAGTCAGGAGAACGGACTATGTCGGGCAACGAAATTCATCAAGACGCCGCGCGTTTTCGCACCAGCATCCGTGTCGTGGACGCCCGCGTGTTCCGCGGACCTCATCTTTACAGCATGACGCCAATGGTCCGGATCCAGATCGACCTCGGAGCCCTTGAAGCGTTCCCGACAGACAAGCTGCCCGGGTTTACCGATGACATCGTTCGCCTGTTGCCCGGCCTTGCGGGCCATGGCTGCAGCTATGGCGTCGCCGGCGGGTTCGTCCGCCGTATGCAGGAAGGAACCTGGCTCGGCCACGTCGTGGAGCACGTCGCCCTGGAACTGCAGAGCATGCTGGGCCACCCGGTGACACGAGGAAAGACACGTTCGGTCAAAGGCAGTCCGGGCACTTACAACGTCATGTTCGCCTACAATGATGAGGTTGTGGGGCTGCTCGCCGGACGAGTTGCGCTCGAGTTGGTGGATAGTCTCCTGCCGGGCAATCTGCATGGCCTCGAGGGGCTCGACGAGATTGCCGAAATGGAAGGGCCATTCGATTTCGCGGTGAGGCTGCAGCAGCTCAAGGCTCGCGCCGCCGAGCGTGCCTTGGGCCCCACGACCGCCTCTCTGGTGCGCGAGGCCGAGAGACGGGGGATTCCCGCGGCGCGGCTCGATGACAGCAGCCTGGTGCTGCTCGGCCAAGGCAAGCATCAGAAGCGCATCCGCGCCAGTTGCACCGACCTCACTTCTGAGATCGCGACCGAAATCGCCTCCGACAAGGACCTGACAAAATTCCTGCTGCAGCAGGCCGGGCTGCCGGTCCCCAGCGGGGAACTGGTGCGATCGGCGCAGGACGCTGTCGCGGCAGCGGCACGGCTCGGATACCCTGTGGTCACCAAACCACTGGACGGCAATCATGGAAGCGGCGTCAACATCGGCCTCGCAACAGAGGACGAAGTCCGCTGGGGCTTCGAACAGGCGCGAGAACACAGTCGCAGCGTGATCGTCGAGCAGCACTTCGTCGGCTCGGACCACAGGATCCTGGTGATCGGAGGAAAGGTGGTGGCGCTTGCCGAGAGGGTCCCGGCACATGTCGTCGGCGATGGCCGGAGCTCTGTCGCCGAACTCGTCGAGCAGACGAACCGCGACCCGCGACGGGGAGAGGGCCATTCTTCGGTGCTGACCCGCATCGAGATCGACGAATGTGTCCAGCATTTCCTGTCAAAGTCGCAGCTCACGCTTTCGAGCGTTCCAGCGCCGGGTCAAATGGTGCTCCTGCGACCCACCGCTAATCTGTCGACCGGCGGGACGGCAACCGACCGGACTGATGAAATCCATCCGGAAAACGCGCTGATCGCCAGGCGGGCGGCACAGATCGTCGGTCTCGACATCGCGGGGATCGACTTCGTCTGTCCTGACATTTCGCGGCCGGTCAGCGAGACCAGCGGCGGCATCATAGAGGTGAATGCCGGTCCCGGGTTTCGCATGCATCTCGAACCGTCCTCGGGCCGCGCCCGCAATGTCGCACGGCCGGTGCTCGATCTGCTCTTCAAGGGTGGCAAGGACGGCCGCATTCCATTCTTCGCGATCACAGGGACAAACGGCAAGTCGACCACCGCCAGAATGCTGTCGCACATTCTGCATGCGAATGGTGCAACAGTCGGGCTCACCTCGACCACCGGCGTCTACCTGAACGGCGAGCGGATCATGACAGGCGATTGCTCGGGTCCGCAAAGCGCTAGGATCGTGCTGCGCGAGCCAGGTGTCGATGTCGCTGTGCTGGAATGTGCACGCGGCGGCATCCTGCGCGAAGGCCTTGCATTCGACGCGTGCGACATTGGCGCGGTGCTGAACGTCCATGGCGATCATCTGGGGCTGAGAGGCATCGACACTATCGAGGACCTGGCGGAAGTGAAGTCGGTGGTCGTCGAGTCGGTCCGCCGCAGCGGGTGGAGCATCCTCAACGCCGACGACATTCACACCTCCGCGATGTCGCGCGACGCCGGGGGCAGGATCTGCTACTTCTCGCTGGCGAACAGGAGCGACTGGCCCGATTTCCTGTGCAGCCACGTGGCGGAAGGCGGCCGCGCCGTGACGCGGGAGCGCAGCAGGGACGGTTGGGACATCGTCATCCACGAGGATGGGGAGTCGATGTTCCTGATGGACGTCGACGAAATTCCCGCGACCTTCGAGGGGTCCGCTGAATTCAACGTCGCCAACAGCTTGGCGTTCGTTGCGATGGCACATTGCCACGACGTACCTGCGGCAACTATCCGCGCTGCATTGGCCGAGTTCACCACCTCGTTCGAGCATTCTCCCGGTCGCCTCAACGTCTTCGACGGGCATGGTTTCCGCACGATCGTTGACTACGCGCACAATCCCGAGGGGTTGAAGGCGCTGGGAAAGCTCGTTTCCCATATGAAGCGCGGGTATCAGCGCACGATCGGCCTTGTCGCCATACCGGGCGACCGCCGCGATTGCGACATACGCGAGATGGGGGCGGTGGCTTCGCGAATATTCGACGTCATCGTCTTCAAGGAGGATGAACATGAACTGCGCGGCCGAGCCCCCGGAACGATCGCCGGCTTGCTGCGGGAAGGCGCCTTGAACGCCGGCTGCGCTCCAGGGCGCATACAAGCCGTCTGTCCCGAAAAAGAGGCTGTCGAAGTGTGTCTCCAGCTTGCTCGGGAGAAAGACCTTGTCGTGCTCACCGTCGACGACGTCGAGGCGGTCTGGAGCCAGGTGACCGGGTTTGAGGGCGCGGCACCTTCTCGGCGAGGGCCCGATCAGACCCATATTCGCCATCTGAGGGCTGGCTGATGTGGTCGCTCATCCTGCACGGCGGCGCCAAGGAGATCGATCCAGAAGAGGAGGAGGCGCATCGCAACGGGTGCATCAAGGCGCTTGAGGCCGGTCGCGCCGTCCTGGCCGGCGGCGGAACTGCAGTCGATGCGGTGGACGCCGCCGGTCGTGTCCTCGAGACGGACCCGACGTTCAATGCAGGATATGGCAGTGCCCTCAATTCGGACGGCGAGGTCGAAATGTGCGCAGGCATCATGGAGGGCAAGGACTTCAATGTGGGCGCCGTCGCTGTGATCAAGGGCGTGCGCCATCCCATCAGTGTCGCCAAGGCCATGCTGCATGAGGAGCCAATCCTGCTGGCGTCGGACGGCGCCAGGCGTTTCGCCGCCGATAAACAACTGGAGCTTTGCGATCCGGCTGACTTGGTCACGCCGCAGCAACGCGGTTTCGCCAGCAAGTCGGAGGCGAAGGATACAATCGGTGTCGTTGCCCTTGACCAGTATGGGGATCTCGCCGTGGGCACTTCCACCGGGGGACTGGACGGCAGCGCTCCGGGCAGAGTGGGCGATTCTCCGCAACCCGGTTGCGGCTACTACGCCGACAACCAATTGGGCGCCGTGGCCTTTTCGGGAGACGGCGAGCATATCGCGCGAAAGGCTCTCGCCGCTCGCGTCATGCAGGCGCTTTCCGCGCGGCGCGCACTTTCCGCCGGACGGGCAGCTATGGCGGGCGTGGAGGAGGTGCTGGAGCCCTCCCTCAGGGAGGTTGAGGCGATCGGCGGTGAAGCGGGAGCCATCGTGCTTACCCCAACCGGGAAGTCCGGGTGGGCGCACAACAGCCGGGAGTTTGCAGTCGCGTTCATGACCAGCGAGGACAACCATCCGCATGTCTTCCTGCGCAAGAAAGACGAGGGCAGATGACCGACAAGAAGAAAAGGCGCCCCTCCAATGGCAAAGCCGGAACGCTTGTCATCATCGGTGGCCACGAGGACCATGACGGCGATCGCGTCATATTGAAGGAGGTCGCCAGCCTGGTTCCGAACGGCCGCCTGGTGCTTGCCACCATCGCGTCGCATGAGCCGGATGGCTATCTCGAGAAGTATCAGAAGTCCTTCGGCGAGTTGGGCATCAAGGAAGTCGTCGAGCTCTACGTCAACGACCGTCTCGAGGCGGCTCATGAAAAAAAATAAGCGCGCTCGCAAACGTGAGCGCTGTGTTCTCCTCCGGTGGCGACCAGCTCCGCATCACCAGCCAGATCGGCGACACCCCCATCGACGAGCGGGTGCACGAAATCTATGAAGCCGGAGGCATAATTGCCGGCACCTCCGCGGGCGCGTCGGTCATGAGCGATACCATGATGGTGAAGGGGCCGAACGCTGCGTCCTTTCGGATCGGCCATATTCGCATGGCGCCGGGGTTGGGCCTGCTGCCGAATGTCATCATCGACCAGCACTTTGCGGAGCGGGGCCGCATCGGGCGGCTCATCGGAGCGGTGTCGCAGAACCCACGGGTCCTGGGCATCGGCATTGATGAAGACACGGCGATCGTGGTGAATGGCGAGATGTTCAAGGTCATCGGCAGCGGCGCTGTCTATCTGGTTGATGCAGCCGGCGTCACGCATTCCAACATCGCGGAAGGTGAACCTGATGCCGCCCTTTCCATCCATGATTTGAGGGTTCACGTGCTGAGCTCCGGCGATGCCTTCGATCTCGCGATGCGACGCCCGGTCGGGGTTCCGTGAGGCTTTGACACCCGGATGGCAAAGCTACGGCGGGACTGGCTAACCGAGTTGGCGACGCCGATGCCGATGCGCAACCGCGACGCGCTCAACGATGGCCACCGTGCAGACCCAGCGCAGGAGTCAGTATGTTTTCAAACCGGATAAAGCTCGCCACGCTGTTTGCGGCTGCCGCCCTCTCGCTGGCGGCATACAATAACGCACGCGCCAGGAAGGCCTTGGCTCCCCGTTTGAAGGGACGCACTCTGAGGATCGATGGGGTGGACCTGAGTATCATCGAGAAAGGCAGCGGGCCTCCTTTGCTCCTGTTGCATGGCAATGGCTCGGTTGCGGAGGATTTTGCGGTCAGCGGCGTGCTCGACCTGGCGAGTGCCAAGCATCGGGTCCTCGCCTTCGACCGGCCAGGCTTCGGCGGAAGCTCGCGACCGGCTCGAAAGCGCTGGTCGGCGTGCGAGCAGGCCGATCTCTTCCACGAGGCCGCCGCCAAACTAGGCATTCACAAATACCTCGTGCTCGGACATTCCTGGGGCGCTTGGATCGCGCTGGAGATGGCCCGCAGGCACGCTCCCTCGGTCGCCGGCCTGGTCCTCGTCTCTGGATATTACTATCCCTCACCGAGGCTGGATCTCGCTCTTGCAGCACTACCGGCCGTACCGCTGATGGGCTCGGCATTCCGTCACACCTTGCTGCCGCTCGCAGTAAGGCTCGGCTGGCCGTCGACCATGCGAAAGATATTCCGGCCTGGGCCGATCTCGAACGTTTTTTCGGTGAGCACAAAGGAGGTCGCCAGCCGCCCCTCTCAGTTGCGCTCAGTCTGTGTGGAGACAGCCCTGATGCTCGGCGCGGCGCTGTTCACGAAGCCTTGCTATCGGGACATCGACGTGCCGACCGGAATCGTCGCTGGAGCAGGGGACAGGCTGTTCGACGCTCGGCGTGAAGCGGAACGCTTGCATGCCGAAATTTATGGATCACTGATAGAAATAATCCCGAATTCCGGGCACATGGCTCACCACAGTGACCCGCAGGCGGTGCTCCGAATGATCGACAAGGTCACCTGTATGCCTCGTCCACCAAAAGACGGAGGCAGCAGCGACGCGCTCTCGCCAGCTGCGCGCTGACATCATCGATCAGGGCAGCCTGCGGTTTGTCGTGTTGGCAGGGCAGGGCAGGGGTACTTGCGCGGAGCCGGTTCGCCGGGTGCCCGCAGGCTGAGAGCCTACAAAAGATTCCGATTTCTCCCGACACCAACCCGCCGAACCGCCTCATGAAGCGCCACAGAGGTGCTCGGGCGATGAGCGGGGACCTGTGCAACCATTGCCACCCAATATGCAAGAACGGAACGAGGCAGTCTGCGGCTGGCGTCCATCGCCGCCCAACTTGCTAGGCGCAACGGTTGCAGACCGTGACGAGGGAGACGAAGTCCGGTGCTACAAGGCGAACCAATCGATCGAAGGTCGCGAAATCATCAGCCAGAAGATGGCGAGCACAGCCGCGAAGGCAGGAAAGCCGAACGCGAACCAGAGCCGAAACAAGGTGTTATAGCGCTGTGGTGGAGGTTGCTTCGCTGCCGCGGCCTGCATAGCGAGATTGCGCATCTGGATCTGCATCCACACGACTGGAAGCCAGAACAGGCCGGTGATGAGGTAGAGCAGGATCGAAAGCACAATCCACCCCTCGGTCAGCGAATAGCCGGAATGCCACGCGAGAAACGCACCGGTGACAGGTTGGGCGATGACGGCGGTTGCAGTGAACATGAAATCGGCGATCACGACGACGCGTGCGACCGCCGCGATGGTTGCGGAATTTGCGGTCCGATGGGCGAGCAGCATGAAGAAGGCGATACCGGCGCCAGTGCCCAGCAGCACCGCCGCTCCGACGACATGCAGGAACTTGAGAATGAAGTAGCTCATCAGCGTTCCTCCAGGACTGCCAGCGCGACAAAATGCAGAACAATGATCGGCAGGATCTTCAAGAAAGGGCCGAGCGGCTCGTTCCACAGCTCGGGCCGCAGCATGGTCCCCGCGATCGCATAGAAAAGAGCCACCGCGATCGCCCCGAACAGACCCAGCCGACTGGTCGGTCGCCAGGCGATCAACGCGCCGACCGCCATGTCGGCCAGCGCTCCGGCGATGACCGCCGGTTCCGCCAGCGGACCGATGGCAGTGCCTACCAGCAAGTCGACCCCGCGGCGCCAGCCAGTGGTCAGGGAAATGACACCCGTCATGATCCAGAAGAAGGGCAGGACAGTAAAGATCGCCGGCTTGACGAAATAGAGACGGGCGAACCATCGCTCCTGCACCGTCGCGGGATTGAGCTTTAGCGCTGCTTCGAGGCTGGATGGTTGGATGCCTGTCGCTGCGATCCACGGGTGCGGGTCGCCGACAGCGCCCCGCACGATTTCCTTGGCCGCATTGCTGCGCATCGGCGGGCGCCAGCCGAGCAGAGCCGTCGCATCGCCGATCCGGTACAGGCCGGCCGCGACGCTTCCGGGCAGAGTGAACTCTCCAGCCGGTCTCGACCCGAGCCAGCAGCGGTAGAGGCCAACCACCTTGCTCATCGGCAGCGCTTCAGGTCCGGCAAGGTCAAGCGCGATGCTCGATGCGCTATCGGGCCGGAGAAAATGCAGGACAGTGGCGATCACGTCGTCCAACTGTACGACCTGAAGCCGACCCGTGCTGGGCATCACCGGCAACAGCGGCAATGCGGCCAGTCCGCGAAACAGCGCACTGGCGCCGAACGCCGGCCGGCCCAGCACGACCGACGGGCGCAGGATGACCCAGTCCAAATCGCGCGCCATCAACGCCTGGTCGCCAGCCAGCTTGGTGGCCGAGAAGGCGGACGGCTGCAGCCGATCGACCCCGATTGCCGAGAAGTGAATGACTTTTCTCACGCCCGCCTGCTCACAGGCGGCAAAGAGTGCCGATGCGCCGCCCGCATGCACACCGCCAGTGCTTTCTTGCGTGCTGTCCTGCAGCACGCCGGCGCAGTTAACGACCGCATCGATACCTAACAGATGCGGGCTCCAGTCCTGCGTCCGCGCCTTTGCCATGTCGAGCAAGACAGGCGGCAAGCCTGTGAAGGGCGCGGTGCCGGCACGATGCAGCACGCGAACGATTTCATATCCATCGGCGGCCAGGCGCGCGCAAAGCGAAGTTCCGATCAGACCCGACGCGCCGGTGACGAGAACCCTCATCCCGCGTGCCCTAACTGGGACGGCAGGCGCGCCTCGACCTGTCTGGACGCGGAGCCGGACGACGCCACAAAGCTGTCTTCGCAGCCCGGCCACTCGATCGGGCGGTCCGAGACCTGGTCGCCCAGGTGAGGGCTGATTGAAGCAAGCGTCCGCGCGGCGCTGGAAGCAACTGCGCCCAGAGCTCCCATCATTGTTCGCGCGGCCTTGTCCTGGAGCAAAGGCGCCGAGCGCGGACTCGGGTTGGTTGTTCCTCTGGTGCCCATCATCGGGTGCTCATCCTAAGCTGCCACGCTGTTCCTGCAAAACTTTGCTCGGCAAGTCTGAAAACTGTCAAGTCTGAAGGGTGGCAAGTCCGAGTTGGCAAAGCCAAACGGTTCGGGCTTTGCACAACCGACCAATCGGCCTAGCCAAGCACTTCGGCGACGAGCCCCAACCGACACGCGTCCTCGGCATGGATATAGCAATTGTTGGTGGCGCGCCGGTAGAGTTCTTCGGCGGTCAGCGAGCTTCCGTTGACCAGTTCCCTGAAGCCTTCCATTTCGAGCTGCTCGGCGGTTTCGAGCAAGGCGAGTTCTTCGCGCACGATCTGGATGCAGACCGCATCGGGCCGTTGAGCGCCAGGCTTGTGTCCATGCGCCGCTCATGCACGAGCAGAACCGCGTCTTCCGTCAGGAAGCGGCAATGCCGGTCGAACGCCGCAAAGATGGTCACTCCCGCCGAGTAGACCTGCGTCTTGCCGACACAATAGGCGCGTCGCCCTGAATGCAGGCGGAACAGGCGGATTTCGAGTGCGATGCGACGCGCGGCATCGGCATCGCCGCCGCTGGTGTTCAACTCCATCAGCATGTCCTGGCCGCTGCGACGAACTTCTTCCAGCCGTCCGAGGAAGAAAGTCACCGTATTCTGGCCAATGGGCCCGTTGATGGAGATGTTCGGCTCGAAGAGCAGCCGTGCCAGCTCAGGAGCCGGGTCGGTGGGTGTGGTGGGGGCCCCGGGGGGGCCGGGGTGGGGGGGGGTGATGTTGTTGGTGTGCGCGCACCAAGAAAAACGGGACCCGAAGGGGGGGAGAGGA
>NZ_JBVVQX010000008.1:0-196201 GCF_055811675.1 Mesorhizobium sp. WSM4808 | reverse complement strand
CCGCCGTCCGCGTAAAAATGACCCCTTTTTCTGGCCATGGGGCCGGTTTAGGGATTTGTGGGGCGCCACCCCCCCCCGGGCCCCCCCCGGGGGGGGGGGGGGGGGGGGGGGCCCCCCGGGGGGGGCCACGTTTCCGGCGATGTTCATGGACTGGGTCTCCCAGCAGACTGAAACGGGTCCAGCTAGGCGGCTTCCTGCAGCGCCCTTTCGTTTACGCCGGCTTGTCCGAGTTGAGTCAGCGCCTCGTCAGTTGCCTTCTCTTCCTCGAGCGTCTGCTGAAGCAGTTGGACGGCGTCATTCAAGCCGAGCAGCCCTGCCCAGGTCACAAGCGTGCCATAGCGGGCAATTTCATAATGCTCAACGGCCTGGGCCGCGGCGACAAGTCCGGCGTCGAGGGCCGGCGCCTCCTGGAACTCCTCCAGAATCTCCTGGCCTTCCTCAAGAATGCCGTCGATGGCCGGACAGGTCTTGCCCTGCGCGCGCTTGCCGAAAATCTCGAACACCTGCTGCAGCCGCTCGACCTGGCCCTCAGTCTCGTCGCGGTGCTTCTCGAACGCGGCGGTCAACTCTTGCGATTCGGCACCCCTGGCCATTTTCTTGAGGGCACTCAAGATCTTACGCTCGGCGTAGTATATGTCTTTCAAGGCTTCATAAAATAGATCTTCCAGGCCCTTAGTGCTGCTCTGGGCGCTTTTTTTCGTCGCCATCTCCATCTCCCACTTCGAGTTCAATGCGTCGCGGCATATGGGCTCTAACAACCAAGGCCATCCGTTGTTCCTCGCCCTCAAAGACATCGTGGGAAGCACGAGCAAGGACCCGTGGGCATCTCGCTCCGTTATGGTCGGCACAACCGGCGCCAAACGGCGCCATGTCGCCTCTGCGCTAGCCTAGCCTCGCGGCCGCTTGTTAAGCCGCCTGCCGCGCCTTAACCGGCGTTCTCGCCTGGACGATCGAAGCCGATTGCAGGCCACGCTTTCGGCGATCATGTTGACAAGACGGTAGTCGGGGGGCCGCGGCGCCGGAACGACCTGCTCAGAGCTTTGTGGGCAACTGTTGTGAGAACCAGATCGCGCGGCTTTTCGGCACATATTGCATGCCGCAATGGTCGCTCGGCTGCCTCTACCGGTCTAAACGGGACCCCGGCCTGCGGCATCCGGATCGTTGAAGCGGATTGTTGAAAAGGTGTGTCGGGGGTGAAGTAGATCATGCGCTGCCATCGGTTGCGACGATCGAGCGACGATTGCTTCTACTGGTCGCCTGACCGCCGTTTCGCTTGTTCATCGATCCTGCGACACGCGTTCTTGAGAATCTTGAGTGCCTCGTCCTTGGTGAGGCCGCACTTTCGGGCAAAGTAGTTCGATGGCCCGTTCGCGATCCGCCCGAGACCCGGTGTTCTGCTTGGCCTTCTTGCCCATCGAGCTATCGTCCCGATTATATCGCCTGCTGGTGATCGAGCGCCGGCGCCGTGGGAGGGCCACGCGCGATCGGGTCACAATCTTGCAGCTCCACTGCCTGGCTGGAACTGTGGTTTGGCGCGATTGTTCCGAGATCGCAAAACTTTTCAAGAGATGCCTGGCGCCGGACTTAGCTGTGGCCATTCGGGATCTGTCATCCCATCGCTGTGACCTGCAGACGAATTCAGAGCCTCAGCAGTTTTTCGCCGCTTTCATCCCTGACCTCGACGAATAATTGCTGCCTAATCGCGCTCCTTCAGCGCCGCTCTCGCCAGATCTTTTCAAGCCTTCCAGGCCGGCGCGGCTCGCCTCCTCCAGCCCCGTGCAATCTGTCTTGCTGCTCCGATTGGAACCAACACATCGGGCGTGGATTAGCTCAGACAACATGTTCTTTCCAGCACCCGGAGGAAAACGTGCGCGCCCAGTCTTTTTCCTATCTGGAGGCGCTCATTGCGACGCCTTCCCCAAGCGGATTCGAACAGCCCGTCGCCAAGCTCTATCGGGACAACGTCCGCGAGTTTGCAGATAAGGTGACGACCGATGTGCTGGGCAATGTGAGCGCAATCCTGAACCCGGAAGCCGGCTTTCGCGTCATGTACGCTGGGCACATGGATGAAATCGGCTTCATTGTTCATTACATCGATGAAAATGGCTTCCTGTTCTTCAACACGATTGGTGGCACCGACGTCGCTACAGAGATCGGGCAGCGGGTCTGGGTACACGGTGCTGAGCGGGTTGCGGGCGTGATTGGTCGCAAGGCCATACAGGCATTCAAGCCGTCCGACGACATCGGCGACAGGCCAGTCGTTCTCGGCGCAGCCGCGGATCGAGGCCACAGCTGGAGGTATTGCCGGCCGATCCGCGCCCCCGGCAGATCGAACGGATCGATGGCGGCTGTGGCGCTGGCCTCGCTCTCTCAGTTCTCCGCGTGACTAAAGACGACGGCGCCGTTGTCTTTACGAACTTCAACTGAAACGATCCCATCGTCACCCTTACGGGTCGGGAACATCGCGATGGCATGGTCTTTTGCCGCCTTCTCCGCGTCGAAGGACACTTTGTCGACGATGCCGCGTCTTCCATACCAGATGACAGTGAAGGGCATTGGCACTCACATGCTTTCCGCTAAGCATATAGGAGATCGGCCCGTCGTGCGACAGATAGGGCGGATAAACTTCAACCGAGACAGTGCCCGGCCTAGCAGGCGGGGTGCTTGTTGAGCGATATGTTACCGGCAGACGTCTCGCTACCAATAGCATCCCCAGCTCTTTTGCGCTTCACGCCTCATATCCAAGCGTGCCTCAAGCGGAGAAGGTATTTCCCCCATGGACGAACTCCACACCAATGCGCGTGAGCGAATTTTCCGCTATCCGTATCCTCGCATCGTCTCCCGACAGCATTCAAACCGATGGATGTTGTTCCAGAAGCAGAATCCTCGTCCGCACCGGCTGCCTCGTAATCGACGAACCCCTCATGCCCAAGGAAGTCGACGATATCGATCCGGATGAGTTCGTCGTCCTCGACAACGAGCACCGGAATGGGCTGCGCCATATGGTTATACGAACAACTTCATCAACTCCACGTGCAGACTAGAGATACGCTCCGAGTGCGGGCGTCATTTCGTTGCCATTTGAAGTTTTTTTCAGACGGGCTATTTAGGTGTCGATTTCCTCTGGTCTGAAGACATGTACGTTCTGAAGCGCAACAATGTTCTGGCTCATGGCACGGGACCTAAAACGATGGTGTTTGCCCACGGCTTCGGCTGTGATCAAAACATGTGGCGTTTCGTCGAGCCTGCATTCCGCCACGATTTTCGCACCGTACTTTTCGACCAGGTAGGGGCTGGGAAGTCCGACCTGTCTGCGTACGACAGCGCTAAATACGCCTCGCTGGACGGCTACGCGGATGACCTCATTGAAATCGGTCGGGCTCTCGAATTGCGGAAAACGGTATTCGTCGGGCATTCCGTCAGCGCAATGATCGGGGTGCTCGCATCCTTGAAGGCACCCGAAATATTCGAGACCCTTGTTTTGGTTGGTCCGTCTCCGCGCTATATAAACGATGACGGCTATGTCGGCGGCTTTTCAGAGGCTGATGTCGAGGGCCTGCTTTCATCTCTAGCCGACAACCACATGGGCTGGTCGGCCGCGATGGCGCCAGCAATTATGGGGAACGCGGATCGGCCGGAACTTGCTGAGGAGCTCACCAACAGCTTTTGTCGAACTGATCCCGACATCGCTCGTGAATTCGCGCGGGCCACATTCACATCCGACAACAGAGCCGACCTGCCGAAAGTCACCGCGCGGACGCTAGTGCTGCAGTGTTCCGACGACATCATTGCCGGCGATCAAGTCGGTGAGTACGTCCGCGACCACATCGCGGGCAGTAAATTGGTTCACCTCGACGCGGTCGGCCACTGCCCAAATCTCAGCTCGCCGCAGGAAGTTGTTGCGGCGATACGGTCGTTCGTCTGACTACACAATGAACGCTGGTAACAGATACCTCGACCTTTTTGAGAACGCGCCTTGTGGCTACCTCGTTGTAGCTGCCGATGGGCGCATCGACGACGCAAACACTACTTTCTACAAATGGACCGGGTTTTCTAGGGAGGCAGTTGTCGGGAAACGCTTTCGTGACATCCTCAATATCGCCGGAAGAATGTTCTATGAGACACATTTCGCTCCCCTGTTGAGGATGCAGGGCTCCTTTGATGAGGTTGCGTTGGACGTGATGAAGTCGGATGGCGAGAGCCTGTCAGTCCTAGCCAACGCCTGGGAAAAGAGGACGCCCACTGGAGAATTAATTGAGACACGCGTGGCGCTCTTTCGCGCGACGCAGCGTCGACGCTACGAGCGAGAGCTGAGTGAGGCCAGACGCGAGCTGCAGAT
Source organism: Mesorhizobium sp. WSM4808 (assembly GCF_055811675.1). Taxonomy (NCBI): domain Bacteria; kingdom Pseudomonadati; phylum Pseudomonadota; class Alphaproteobacteria; order Hyphomicrobiales; family Phyllobacteriaceae; genus Mesorhizobium; species Mesorhizobium sp. WSM4808. The sequence continues at coordinate 191,862 of NZ_JBVVQX010000008.1, read as the reverse complement.
CGGCCTGAATTCCGCACAACAGACTGCGGAACTGCGCGAGCAGTTCATAGCGGTGCTTGGCCACGACCTACGAAATCCCCTGGCTTCGATTTCTGCTGGCGTCCACATGCTGGCCCGAAGCTCTGACACCAGCGACGAAAAAACCTCCCAAGTCCTGCGCCTCATGCTGGCGAGCGTTTCCCGGATGAGCGGCTTGATCGACAATGTCTTGGATTTCGCGAGAGGTCGACTTGGAGGGGGTCTCGGACTATCGAGGGACCGCGACAACCCGATCCAGCCCGCATTGCAGCAGGTGCTTGACGAGATAAGATCAAGCTACCCGGAGCGTCAGATCGAGGTGTCGTTCAATCTGGACGGATGCATGATCGATGCTGATCATGCGAGGATCGCGCAGCTTTTCTCGAACCTAATGGGAAACGCCATCGCCCATGGCGACCCTGAAACTCCGATCAAGGTAGCCGCGCAGGTTCAGGACGGCCTCTTTAGCCTGTCGGTTGCGAACAGCGGTAAGCCTATTCCGGAATCGGCGCTGCAACGCCTCTTTCAGCCATTTTATCGAGGAGAGGCAAAGAGCCGCCAACAGGGCCTGGGATTGGGGCTCTTCATCGCGTCAGAAATTGCCCGCGCCCATGGTGGAAGCTTGGACGTAGTCTCCGATGTGGAGCAAACGCGCTTTAGTCTCCGTATCCCCGCAAATTGATCGCACAACTATCTCATGGCTGCTCTCCACCCCTGCTGCCGGAAGGTGACGGGCTCTTTTGTGCGTTAGCGGAACTTGATAGTCGGAACAGGTTCGAAACGGCGGCAGCGTCCCCGCTGCCGGTCGAGGTCCCCAAGCCTCGGCCGAGTCCGCCTCTGCCTGCCAGTGGGGCGGACCCACTTTCGATTCAAGGCAACCTTGCTCCCAGGATGGAAGTTTGGATCGCGCTTGGTTTTCCTAGCCGAGCAGGACACCGGAAGGCCGTCACCCTCCTTCCTCACTGGCGGCCGCGAAGTCAGTCTACGATTGATGGGGAATTTTTTACCAAACTGTAAATTCAACGGTATTCTGGTAGGAGGCCAAACTGTCCAGGCGCGGATCCGCAAATATCGCCCTTGGCGTGCTACCATCCGAGGATTGGGCTGACTGGTCACTACAACCCGAGCCGCTGGCGAAGGCCATCATTGAGACCGTGGAGCGTCTGACGAGTAGACCGGCCGCTGAAGGCACGACTAGAGGGGGCCTTGGCTTTGAGACCTGCCCGAAGCCGAGCTGCAAACGGGTTCCAGCCTTACGAAAAGGTTGCATGGGTTTCTCCAGGTTGGCCCGCCGCTGAGGTCACAGCGACGGGCCCTGCACCAGAGCTTGGACTTGAGGGAGGGAGTTCTCACACCAAGCACGTTCCCAACTTAGATTCCGGATGCATGTTCCTAAGGCCGGCGCAAAAACTTTATGACCCACCAAATACAACAATGCCCCTGCCAGACTCCTGGCGATTCTGCGAAAGGCCGGCATCTCGATTGAGACGTCCGCGCAGGCGGCTAGGACTCGCCGTCACACGGCGCGATGTTATCTGAGCGCGTCAAGAATCGCCGGGAAACGCGGAGCTTCAGTTCGATGCGATGGGCCCGACACGAACGTCAGGGATCTGTAAGCCAGGTCCGAATACAGGGTGGCTGCGGCATATGCCCCAAGCGAGGGCTGGATGGGGTGACAGCGAGCCGTTCCGATAAAAGCGGTAACCAAAGCGGCATACAGAATTGTGGCGGCGATGCCGACCATGCCGAAGCGTGCCAGCAGCTTGAGCGCGTCGTCGCCGGCAGACCGATGCTCAGGCACGCGCACTAGACACATACTCTCTACGCGGATGAAGGACCCTTATCGTTATGCTTGTCTCTGCCGGCGGCGCCACATTCTATTGGTGGTGGCGAGACCGCTATGACCTTCAGGGCGGGCTAGCGACTGAGCGCCTTCGAAGGTGAAAGTAATTCCCGCGTCCTCAAACGCTTGGCGCATGGCCGCGATCTTGTGGGGACGCGGATTTCGAATACCGTTCTCAAAATCTCTGATCGCCATTTCGCTGAGACTGGCTTTTGCGGCAAGGCGCACCCGCGACCAGTTCAGCAGGGCGCGTGCTGTTCTCGATTGAGCTGCTGAGAGTTGGGTTCGGCTGTCCATAGGATGTGAACATTCGATAACTCTAAAATGTTCCTTCGATCTGTGCGACGATCGGATGATCGATCTTCCCCGCGAGGGGGACGGTCGTTACGAGCGATGTCTCAGCGATGCATGTGACAGGCTACAGGCGGCGCCGGGACGAGAGTGTGGGGCAAGCAGCGGGCGGGTGAAACGAGGGCTGCGGCTTGGCGGCGTCCGCCCGCTATCGGGACCAACCCTGTCGCGGCTTGTTGACCTATGCTGGTTGGTCCCAGCACACTCCAGAACCTGCCCGCCATCTTCCGGTGGGCTTTTTGTGAATCAGCGGAACCTGATATGCTGCGGCAGGTTGAACAAGCGGCAGCGTCCCCCGCTGCCGGTCGAGGCCCCCAAGCCTCGGTCGGGTCCGCCTCTACCCGCAAGTGGGGGCGGACCCACTGAGTCTTGCGGACCAGGCAACCTGGTTTCCGAAATCCATCATTGCTGGTCAGTGACGGGGCCTTCGCGCTGGCGCTGCTACACACCCTTGCAGGCACTCTATCGTGTCTGGGCCCGACTGAAGCCCGACATGGACTCGCAAAGGTCCGACCCTGAAACAACGGAGCCTTTTCTACATTTGGAAATGTGACCGTCGATCATCATCCCTTCGTCGGCGGTTGGCTGAGTACCCGCCACGGCTCGGTGGCGTGGTGGGTACTCATTCATGGAGAGCGCATGTGAGGTGCAGCGTGGTGAAGGCTGATGAGCCGCCTACCTTATCTAGATCGCCTGGACGATCTCGTTCAAGCAATTTCCCATCGAAGGGGAGATCCTGCGTGCGGAGTGCCAATTATTCGCTATGTCTTGGCGAAAATCGAAGAAGATCTACGGGAATGGTTGGCGGGGCCTGGGAGTTCCGAGTAGCGCGGCTTCGACTTATACTGTTTCCGGGATCCGGAAACTGGACTATCCTCCCACGGGTCTTGCGACTCCAGCCGCTCGGGCCAAGCCGTTCCTGTCCGAGGCAGCTAGTTTTCATGGCGACGAAAAATCACCGCAGCATAACAAGTACCCGCTTCAGCAAAAGCTAACGGAGCAATCTTCAGCAGCCAAGGTTCGGAACGCTGGAAGCCTCGTACTAGGTGGAAGCTTCCGCAGCCCCTCTCGCGGCATCGGCAAATGAGTGCGAGACGGCTGTTTCGCGTTCGATTTGAGCGCCCTGGGACCTGCGGCCCGCCGCCTATTGAGGCGCCGGCGGCGGACCCTGTATAAGCGGTCCATAGGGGATCGACCGCTCAGAGGGTCAATGTGCCAGATCGCTTAGCGAAGCTCTCGCATTGTCTGCTCACCGCACGTCAGGCAGGTTAGAGCTATCCTGCATGCCGCTTGCCGGGATTACGGGCCCACGATCGGGTAGCTTCGTCCTCTCCATCGAACTTTCATCGTCTAGAAGCGTTCGGTCCGCTCGGTCAACAGTGTAACGATCAGGGAAGCGCAGAGGAAAGCACGTGCGGTAACGGTTGATTCAACCATTGCTGGTAAATTAGGTGTGAGTGGCGGCTCCGGCATTCGGGCGGGCGCTTCAGTGCCGGAGCCGCCTGCGCAGTCCGGTTGGGTTTTGACCGCGCCGTCCTATAATGGGACAGCGCGGTCAATGACCCGTTAAAATGCTACGAGACTAATTAAGCGTGTGCTAAATTGAATCGCAGTTTGCGAGTCAGTTCATGCGTTTGAAGTTCATCAAGCCGCAGGAGCCTGTCCTGGCGCTGAAGCCGCCGGTTAGCAACGGCTGGCTGTGCGAAATCAAAGATGATGGCTGTTGCACCCAGATCATTCTCGATTGGGCCGGCGCGCTCACCTTCACCCGCATGGGGATAGACCGGTTGAAACGTCACCGGCCTGTCGTCACTGCCGCCGAGCAGCTGAAAGCGAAATCCTTCATTCCCGGCGGCGAGATGATCGCGCCGCAGCCGGGCGGCCGGCCGAACTTTCACGCGATGCATTCGCGCATGGCGTGGAATGCCGAGCTGCTCGCCTTCGTCGCCTTCGATATCCTGCACAAAAGTGGCGAAGATCTGCGCTGGCGGCCAGCAGTCGAGCGCAAGGCAATCCTGCGGGAGCTCATCCAGCCGGCCGAAGGCATCGTCCAGTGCAGCCAGCATGTCGAAGGCGGTGTCGAGATCTACGAAGCGGCCGATCGGATGAGCCTCAAAGGTATCGTCTCGAAGCGCAAGGTCACCCCTTACCGCAGCGGGGCAAAGGATGCAGTCTGGCTGAAGTGCTGGGACATTGATTTTGAACTTATTGGGATCAAGCGGCAGCCCGGCGAGTGGACAGAGAGGCTGTTCGCACGACACGTCAAGAATGTCGGCAAGGCGGTGATCGCCAAAACCGATGCAATCAAGAACTGGCTCTGGACACGCGAGCAGAAGGCCAAGGCCGGGCCACCGAATGGCGTTCCCACGGCGCAGGTCACGCCTGAGGTCGAATGGGTGAAGCCGGACATCAACGCTCGCGTCCGGACGCTACGCGGCGAGCCCAAGCTGCGCAATGCTCCCGTGCAGGATCTGTGGGAGATCAACAGTGGTGGCGCTGGCTGAGGAAGACAGATCGGAAAAGTTGCCCAGTTATGCCGCATCCGCGGCCGGGCTCCTCGCGGCCATGGGCAACGAGAAGCGACTTCTGTCTCTGTTCATAATGGCCAAAGGCGAGATACGGGTCCGCGATCTGGCATTTCGGGTTGGACTGAGCCAACCCGCTCTCTCTCAGCATCTTGTCATGTTGCGGAAATTTGATTTGGTTGCCAAGAGACGCGAAAGGAACACAACCTTTTATTCGTGCACCGACCGGGCTCTGAAGCTCATTCAGCTTTTGGAAAGATGGGTAGAAAACGACATGCTTTCTGACCTCAATCCGTGACAGCCAGTCGGTTTGGTGATGGCCTGTGGCAAGGGAGTTCGACTGTTCGTTTGCAAGTAGTTGGACCGCGCATTACGGCAGCGTATCAGTTTGAAATTTGACGCCGCGCTTATCGCGAACCGGGGCAGATCGTGGGCGCCCCGTCGCGACGACGTGTGCGCTCAACAGTGCACATTTTGACAGCGACGGATCGTAGGGGAGGCGCTATCGCGGAATGGCCGACGGGCTACCTAGACCATCAGGTTTAATTGCTGGATTCCTATTGTGCCGGTAGCGTAACTGAGCTGGGGCGTCCAGCACTGGCCGGCACGGCGTGGTCCACCCCCAAATTCGCAACCGTGCCGGCCTTCGTTAGGTCAGACGCTACCCCATGGCAGGGTGGCCGGTCAGCTTCCCGGCCTAGACTGAAGTGCGTTGTCGATATGTCTTGCTGCGGTGGCGGCATGACCAAACGCAACGGCAATTTGATTGAGGCCCTCGGCCACGTCTCCAATGGCATAGAGGCCCGCAGTCGACGTTTCGAGGTGTCGGCTGACCAGAACATATCCTTGCGCGTCACACTCTGCACCGAGTGCGACGGCAAGTTTCAGAGCGCACATCAGAGCCCATTGCGGGGTACACCACATCCACGTCCCGCATTGGCGCACCGTCGGCCATGACAACGTCGAACCCGGTTGCCCGAGCGACCAGATACTCGACGGTGTCCCAGATTCGATGACGCCTGCCGAGGCCATGCCGCGAGCGTCCTCGGAAATATCCTCCGGATAGCTGGCGAGCAAGGTGACCTGACCGCTGTACTCCTTCAAGAACAGGGCCTCCTTGAGTGCCAGATGCACTGGGCCTACGACGCCGATGCGCTTGCCCACGGGCTCGTAGGCGTCGCAGACCGGACACAGTCGGACGGTGCCGGCCGCCACCGCCTCCTCCAGCTCTTCTATTGCCGGGGCCTTGTCCACAATCCGGTTGCAAGAACCATGCGCTGTGCTCGGATGGTCCCGAAGGTGGTCGTCAGCAGAAAGGTCCCGTCGCGCTTCTCGGCGCCCGCTACACGACCGTCCACAACGCCTGCACCGTGCCTGGGCTTTGAGACGGCCGAGCAACTCTGGCCCGCCTACGCCGTCCGGGAAGCCAGGACAGTTATGCGATTTTGGAATGAGCTTGGCTCGTGCGTCGCCAGCGTCGACCAAGATCACCGAACGCAAGAATCTCGCCAGATACATGCCTGCCGCAAGTCCTGCGGGGCCGCCGCCGACAATCGCCACGTCAAACACATGACCGGAGGAAGAACTTGGCATTGCGCCTAACATTGCCCAAAGGATCTTGTTCCCTGCTTTGGCAGGGGGATGAGTAGCTGACGGTCAGGCCTTCAAGGTGGATTTTCGAGGCAACTCGTCGAGGTGTCTCTCACCGGGCGGCGGTGCGCGCCTCGATTTGATTTGCGCGGTCTGCGACACCGAGGGGTTCCAGCTTTTGCAAGGCTTCAATTCGAGGTGCCCGAAAATGCCGACATGGCATTTCACCGGCCAACTTGCCATTAGACGAGCGACCGTTCGCATTACCCGGGCCCACGCGATTGGACCGAATCGACCTAACGGGAAAACCTAGCCTGATAGTTCTGTCCTTCCGACTCGGAGTGGCGCGATGCCCACCGTCTGAAGGCCGCTCAGATTTTCTGACCAGTCGAGGTGCAGACTATCATAGTTGATTGTTGCTGCCGGTGACCTAGCGTAATCAAAGGCTCACGTAGCGTTCCAACAGAGGACGGTATGTTGTATCCAGGTGATTTTTAGAACCGAGCGATATTGTGATGCTTGCCCGTGTTTGTGAGACGGTCTGCAAAGAGCGCGGCGTACCTGTTGCTTCGCGGGCGGGAGAGCGCACGGCTGCGCACGTACTCAGGCTGTTCATGAACGGTTTGAGTGGGGAGAATGAGCTGCTCGATGCTGAGAGGAACTGGGCTCGACGGAGTGATCTGGCTTTCGAGAAGGCTGCTGTCAGCTACGATGACACAAGAGAGGCCGCGTGATTAGCTTCCTGAGAATCGAAGTAGCGAAGAAAACCGCTCGCTCCACGCGACGAGCCCCAGAGGCACCCTCTGTATAGAGCGGGGTGTTGCTGCGGCACTCTTAAGGTGAGGTAAAGCTTCCGCACGCAGCCCGATTCGTGGGCGATCGGCTCTGTTGGAAATTTGGTGGTGAGACTAAGGACAATCGACGCGTAGTGTGTTCCGGGCGATCTTCCAGGCGGACTCGACATGCCGCCGCGCTGCTGCTTCCGCCGCTTCCGGCTTGTGTGCGCGGATCGCATCCATGATCTCGTTCATCTCGGCGATCGCCGCTTCGCGCCGGTTGGTCGAGACGATTGTCATCGAACGAAGCTGGTTGATGCGGACATTCAGCCCGGAGACGATTTCCCAGGCGACACGCTTGTCGGCGGCCTCGAACAGTGCCTCGTAGAATTTGGTCGTCGCCCGCATCACCGCAGGCGGCGTCGCCGACGCCCACGCATCGAACAAATCCGCCAGCGCCCCTTCGAGCGTTGCCAACTGCTCGCCGGTGGCCGACAGGGCACAGGCTCGGGCCGCGATGCCTTCAAGCAGAGCCCGAAGCTCGTAGATCTCGTCGGTACGGCCGAGGTCCGGCCTGGCGACGGCCGGCCCATGCCCAGGGATCATCTGCACGAGCCCCTCTGCCTCCAGCTGCCGCAGGACCTCACGCACGACGGAACGGCTGACGCCGAGCTGGTCGCAAAGCGGCCGTTCGACAAGCCTTTCGCCAGGCTGGAAATGGAAATCCATGATCGCTTCGCGCATGCGCTCCAGCGCCAGCGTCCTCAAGGTCTTGGAGCTGCGGTCGATGCGAAGCGTGTCGTCTGGCATGTATGCCTCCTGCGCCGCTACGAAAACAGATTCGATGCCCGGTTGACAAGGTACTTGGCGCTCCATAGCATGGTATACCATAAGATGATAGCGGGATTGGATGTCCCGAGGCACCACCTACCGAGGAATTCCATGCAGCCCGCCATTCGTAAGATCGTTACCTATACCGAGAACACGCTGATCGAAGGCGGCAAGGCCGCCCCCCGGCCGCTGCGCCTTATCGGCGTCGCAGCGGTGTTGACCAATCCCTGGGCCGGTCGCGGCTTCACCGACGATCTGTCGCCCCAAATCCGAGCCTGTGCGCCGGTGCTGGGAGAGATCCTGACCCACGAGATCGTTGCCGCCGCCGGTTCCGGCGAGGCTATCGAGGGCTATGGCAAGGCCGCCATCTGCGGTACGTCGGGCGAGATCGAGCATGCGTCGGCGTTGATCCATACGCTGCACTTCGGCAACCACTATCGGCGTGCCGTAAGCGCCAAGACCTACCTTGCCTTCACCAATCTGCGCGGCGGGCCGAACACCCCGATCATCATTCCGCTGATGGACAAAAATGACGAAGGGCGGCGCTCGCATTACCTCACCGTGCATTTCCAGATCGGCGATGCACCGGCGCCCGACGAGCTGGTTGTGGCGCTCGGCGCCTCGATCGGCGGCCGCCCGCATCATCGAATCGGCGACCGCTACCAGGACCTCAAAGAGCTTGGGGACGTGCATGGCTGACGCTTCCGCATCGGCATGGGTTCGACGGGGTGCGGCGCCCGACGGCACCGGCTTCATCCGTGTCGGCGCGGGCGCACCGGTGCTTTTTATTCATGGCGTTGGTATGAACGCCGCGATCTGGCAGCCGCAGATCGAGCGGATGTCCGATAGCTTCGACGTCATCGCCATCGACATGCTCGGCCACGGTCAGTCGCCGCTGCCGCCGCAGAACCCAGAACTCGCCGACTATGCTGATCAGGCCATTCGCCTGCTCGACCATCTCGGCCTCGACAAAGTATCCGTCATCGGCCACTCGATGGGCGCGCTCGTTGCCCAGGAACTCGCGCTACGCGCAGCCGAGCGCGTCCGCCGCATCGTCTCGCTGAATGCCGTGTTCCGGCGGCCACCTGAACTGGCCGAAGCTGTTCGCCAGCGCGCGGTGGCGCTTACCGGCAAGAGTGACGTGACCGGCACGGCACAGACCATTGCCCGCTGGTTCGGAGATCCGGTGCCGGTCGAGCTCGAGGCGGCTGCACGGAAGACGGCCGCCGTACTGGGTGCCGTCGACCCGGAAGGTTATGCTCGCACCTATCGCCTGTTCGCTCGTGCCGACAGCGACCACGCTGACCGCCTGCCGAGGCTAGCCGTACCGGCCCTGTTCATGACCGGTTCCGAGGACAGGAATTCTTCGCCGGCAATGTCGGCCGCGATGGCGCGGCTGGCGCCGCATGGCCGCTGCACAGTGCTCTCAGGCGAGCGGCATATGATGGCGGTGGCGGATCCCGGCCTGACGACGCGCCATATCGTCGACTTCCTCAAAGAAGGCGAAGCGATCGAGCAAGACAGCGCTGCCGCGGCGAACACCGGGTTCGACGGCAGCGAGTTCCGCCGTGCGCTGGGTTCCTTCCTCACCGGCGTCACCATCGTCACCACCATCGGGCCCGAAGGCGAGCCGCGCGGCTTCACCGCCAACTCCTTCACCTCGGTGTCGCTTGATCCACCTTTGGTGCTGGTCTGCATCGCTCATAAGGCGGTTGGCCATCCTGTCTTTGCGACATCGAAAAGCTTCGCCATCAACGTCCTCAACGAGGATCAGAAGGCAGCGTCCGGCATATTCGCCTCGAAAGCGGCCGACAAGTTCGCCGCCGTTGCCTGGCGACCGGGACGAACGGGCAGCCCCGTGCTGGACGGCTCCGTCGCATCCTTCGACTGCGACATGGAGCGGCTGGTCGATGCCGGTGATCATTCGATCCTCATTGGCCGCGTCCGCGATTTCGAGCACAATTCCGCGCAGCCGCTCGGCTATTGCCGCGGCGCGTATGTCGCGCCCGGCCTCAGCCAGGACGCGCTGGCAGCCACCCAGCCCGGCACCGATGTCGGCGCCATCCTCGAGAATGGCGGCCGAATCCTGTTCCTGGACACGGCGGATGGTTTTGAACTGCCGCGCGGTCGGGGTCTGGGTGCGGCTGGCGATGGGAAAAGCCTGCGAGGGGTGCTTGCCGCGAGGGCCATCGAGGCCAAGCTGGGCTTCCTTTTCGCCGTCTGGGACGATGCCAGAGATGTTTCGCGCACACATGTCTACTATCGCGGCACGTTCGACGTGCCCGCTTCCAGCGATCGCGGCATCAGGCTGGTCGAGATCCACGCGATCGAGGAGTTGAAAATCGCCGATCCGGCGATCCGCTCGATGCTCGCACGCTATGTCAAGGAATGCTCAGTGGATGCATTCGGCGTCTATGTCGGCAACGATGTCGAAGGCGAGGTCCGGCCGCTCGCCAGGACCGCCGGTTCCACAGCACCCAACACAGGTGACCAGCGATGAAATTCTCGCTCTTCGTGCATATGGAACGGTCGGACCTCGCCAAGCCGCATTCCGAGCTCGTGACCGAGCTCGAGGAGTTGGTCCTGATGGCCGAACAGGCCGGATTCGAGACCGCCTGGATCGGCGAGCATCACGGCATGGAATTCACCATTTCGCCCAATCCTTTTATCAATATCGCTTATCTCGCGGCCAAAACCAGCCGGATCCGTCTCGGTACCGGAACCGTGATCGCGCCCTTCTGGCATCCGATCAAACTTGCCGGCGAAGCGGCGATGGCCGACGTCATTAGCGGTGGTCGGCTCGACATCGGCATCGCGCGCGGCGCCTACAGTTATGAATATCAGCGTATCTTTCCAGGCCTCGACGCCTGGGGCGCCGGCCAGCGCATGCGTGAGATCATACCGGCGATCCGCGGCCTCTGGGAAGGCGACTTCGAGCTCTCAGGCGAGTTCTGGCAGTTCCCGCCCACCACCTCCTCGCCCAAGCCGCTGCAGAAACCCTACCCCCCGATCTGGGTGGCGGCGCGCGATCCGAACTCGCACGATTTTGCCGTTTCCCATGGATGCAAGGTGCAGGTGACGCCGCTGGCTTCTGGCGACGACGAGGTGGCGAGCCTGATGCAGCGCTTCAACGGAGCCTGCGCCGCGCATCCCGAGATCGAACGGCCGGAGATCATGCTTTTGATGCACACCTTCGTCGCCGAGGACGCAGCCGATGCCGATCGCCTCACCCAGGACCTGTCGGCCTTTTACTGCCAGTTCGGCGCCTGGTTCCAAAACAAGAAGCCGGTGCACCAAGGCATATTGGAACCGCTGACGGAGGACGAGATCGCGGCCATGCCGCAATACGCGCCGGACAGGATCAGGCAGAATCTGGTGATCGGCGAAGCCGACGAAGTCCTCGCTCGACTGAAGGCTTATGAGGCGCTCGGCTACGACCAGTATTCGATCTGGATCGACAGCGGGCTTTCGCATGAGCGCAAAACGAAATCGCTGAAACTGTTCATCGACCGGGTAATGCCGGCCTTCCTCTGATCGCGAGCCCATGACCGACGCTGTTTTCAGGAACTTCATCGACGGCCGCTTCGACGAGCCATCAGCCACGTTCGACAGCGTCGACCCGTCGACCGGCGCGGCCTGGGCCAGGATGCCGGTGGCGAGCGAAGCCGATGTCGACCGCGCCGTCGAGGCGGCGCACCGCGCATTGCGCTCAGACCCATGGCGAAGGATGACAGCGACAGAGCGTGGAAAGCTGCTTGTCAAGCTCGGTGACCTCGTCGCCGCCAATGCCGCGAGCCTTGCCCAACTCGAGACACGCGACACCGGCAAGATCATCCGCGAAACGCGCGCCCAGATCGCCTATGTCGGCGACTACTACCGCTATTATGGCGGGCTCGCCGACAAGCACGAAGGCGCGCATGTGCCGATCGACAAGCCGGATCTCGACGTCACCATTCGTCGCGAGCCGATCGGCGTCGTTGCCGCCGTCGTGCCGTGGAATTCGCAGCTGTTCCTTTCGGCCGTCAAGCTCGGCCCGGCGCTGGCCGCGGGCTGCACAATCGTGCTCAAGGCCTCCGAGGATGGTCCGGCGCCGCTGCTCGCTTTTGCCGAACTCGTCGAGGAAGCCGACTTTCCCTCCGGCGTCGTCAACATCCTCACCGGCTTCGGCCATGAGTGCGGCCAGCGCCTGACCAGCCACAAACTGGTCTCGCGCGTCGCCTTCACCGGCGGCCCCTCGACGGCGCGCGCCATTGTCAGGAATACGGCGGAGAACCTTGCCTACACGACGCTGGAGCTCGGCGGCAAAAGCCCGATCGTCGTCTTTGCCGACGCCGACCTCGACAGCGCCGCCAATGCGGTTGTCGCCGGCATTTTCGCCGCGACCGGCCAGAGCTGCGTCGCCGGGTCACGGTTGCTGATCGAGCGTTCGGTAAAAGATGAGTTCCTCGTCCGGCTGAAGCGCAAGGCCGAAGCGATCCGCATCGGCGACCCACAGGATCCGGCCACAGAAATGGGGCCGCTCGCCACGCTGCGCCAGCGAGACTGGATCGAGAAGGTGGTCGCGGAGAGCCTTGCCGCGGGCGGCAGACTGGTCACCGGTGGAACGCGGCCAACCGGCGACGGCTTCTACTACGCGCCGACTATCATCGACGCCGGCGGCAGCGACCTGCCTTGCGTGCGCGAGGAATTGTTCGGGCCGGTGCTCAGCGTGCTTGCCTTCGACAGCGAGGCGCAGGCACTGGCGCTCGCCAACGATACGCCCTTTGGCCTGGCTTCGGGCGTGTTCACCAGCAATCTCGGCAAGGCGCATCGCATGGCGCGTGACATCCATGCCGGTGTTGTCTGGGTCAACACCTATCGCGCCGTATCGCCGCTCGTTCCGTTTGGCGGTTACGGCCTGTCGGGTCTCGGCCGCGAAGGCGGGCTCGACGCCATCAGAGATTACACGCGCTCGAAATCCGTCTGGATCAAGACGTCGGACGAGCCGATCCCGGATCCCTTCGTCATGCGCTGAGGGGTGTGGGGCGCAGGTGCATTGAGAAAAACAAGAACAGACCAACAGAGGAGAATATCATGAAATTGTTTCTGACCGGCTTGCTGGCCGGACTGCTCGCCGCCACCGCTGGCAAGGCCGATGAAATGGCCTTCACAAGTTGGGGTGGCACCACGCAAGAGGCGCAGACGAAATCCTGGGCAGCCCCCTTCGAGGCCAACTCCGGCATCAAGGTGCTGCAAGACGGACCAACCGACTACGGCAAGCTCAAGGCCATGGTCGATGCCGGCAACGTTACCTGGGATGTCGTCGACGTAGAGATGGACTTCGCCATCAAGGCCGCCAAGGACGGGCTGCTGGAACCGATCGACTATTCCCTGGTGCCCAGGGCCGATCTCGACCCGCGCTTCAGCAATGAGCATGCCGTCGGCAGCTTCTATTATTCCTTCGTGCTCGCGTGGAACAAGAGTGCCGTAACGGGCGAACCGACCGGCTGGGCCGACATGTTCGACACCAAGAAGTTTCCCGGCAAGCGGACCTTCTACAAATGGTCGGCGCCCGGCGTCATCGAGATCGCGCTGCTCGCCGACGGCGTGCCGGCGGACAAGCTCTATCCGCTTGACCTCGACCGTGCCTTCAAGAAACTCGACACCATCAAGTCCGACATCGTCTGGTGGGGCGGCGGTGCCGAGTCACAGCAGCTGATCGCTTCCGGGGAGGCCGCCTTCGGGCAACTGTGGAACGGGCGCGTCTTTGCCCTTCAGCAGGATGGCACCGATGTCGGAGTCTCCTGGAACCAGAACCTCACCGCCGCCGACGTGCTCGTCGTGCCGAAAGGCGCCAAGAACAAGGGCAGTGCGATGAAGTTCCTTGCCGCTGCGTCCAGCCCGACCGGCCAGGCGAAATTCGCCGAGGCAAGCGGCTATGCGCCGATCAATACCAAGGCCAAGGCTGAGATGCCCGCCGATGCCGTCAAAGCACTCCCCGATGCCCATGTTGAGGGACAGATCAACCTCGACATGAACTACTGGGCCGAGCATCGAGATGAGATCGCCACGCGCTGGTATGCCTGGCAGACCAAGTAACGCCGTTGCAGGTGACGGGCGCGCGGCTTGCGCGCCCCGTTTCGGGACAGGACCGCTCGATGCAAGGAATTTCTTTCAGACGCAGCTCAGTCGCCGGCCTGCCGGCCGGCAGCGGCAGCGCCTTGCCGGCTCTGCTGCTGGTCGGCCTGTTCTTCATCATGCCGGTGGTGGCCCTGCTGCTGCGCAGCGTAACCGATCCTGAACCGGGCCTGCAGAACTACGCGACCCTGTTCGGCAGCGGCACCTATGTGCGGGTGTTCCTCAACACTTTCCTGGTCGCATCGGTCGTAACCGCCGTCACCATCCTGGTGGCCTTTCCCGTTGCCTGGATGCTGGCGATCATGCCGCCGGCCATGGGATCGATCGTCTTCGGCATCATCGTGCTGTCGATGTGGACCAACCTTCTCACCCGCACCTATGCATGGATGGTGCTGCTGCAGCGTACGGGGGTGATCAACCGGGCACTGATGGGGCTCGGCATCATCCACGAGCCGCTGCCGCTTATCAACAATCTGGCCGGGGTCACCATTGGCATGGTCTACATCATGCTGCCCTTCATGATCCTGCCGCTGGTGGGCACTTTGCGCGCCATCGACCCTATGACGCTGCGCGCCGCCGCCCTTTGCGGCGCAAGCCCGTTCGAGGCCTTCCGCCGCATCCTCTTACCGCTGTCTCTTCCGGGCGTCGCCGCCGGCGGTCTGATGGTCTTCGTCATGTCGCTCGGCTACTTCGTCACGCCGGCCCTGCTCGGCGGCACATCGAACATGATGCTGGCAGAGATGATCGCCCAGACGGTGCAGTCGCTACTCAACTGGGGGCTCGGCAGTGCGGCCGCCTTCGTCCTGCTTGTCGTCACCATGGCGCTCTACGCGATCCAGCTTCGCCTGGTTGGTGCCAGGCGCGCCGGGGGAGGGATCTGACATGCTGCTCGACTATGAACGGCTCGGATGGCTGCGGGTGGCGCTTGTCGGCTTCACGGCGGCCGTCGCGGCATTCCTGCTGCTGCCGGTGGTCTTCATCGTGCTCCTGTCGTTCGGTTCGTCGCGCTGGCTGGCCTTTCCGGCACCCGGCTGGACGCTGAGATGGTATCAGCAATTGCTGGGCGACCCGACCTGGATCGATGCCGCGCTGACCAGTGCCCGAATTGCCGCCATGGCCGCTATGCTGGCCGTCATCATCGGCCTGTTCGCTGCCTTCAGCCTGGTCAGGGGTGAGTTCCGCGGACGCCAGGTCCTGCGCGGATTGCTGTTGACGCCGATGGTGCTGCCGGTCGTCGTTTTCGCCATCGCCATCTACGCTTTCTTCCTGCGCATCGGCCTCGCCGGCACCACGGTCGGCTTCGTCATCGCCCACACCATCCTGGCGCTTCCCTTCGCCATCATCCCGATCACCGCTGCGCTCGAAGGTTTCGATAAATCCATCGAGGATGCAGCCATCGTCTGCGGCGCAAGTCCGTTTCAGGCGCGGCTGAGGATCACCTTGCCGTCGATCAGGATCGGCATCTTCTCGGCGGCGATCTTCTCGTTCCTGGCCTCGTGGGATGAGGTCGTGGTGGCGATTTTCATGGCAAGTCCGACCTTGCAGACCTTGCCGGTTAAGATCTGGGGCAGCCTGCGCGCAGACCTCAGCCCGGTGGTCGCCGCCGCCTCCAGCCTGCTCGTTGGCCTGACGTTTTGCCTGATGATTGTGACCGCACTCCTTCGCAGAAAATTGTCCAGATGACCCGGTCCTTCCTGTCCATACGCGCGCTAAGAAAGACGTTCGGCGCCTTCGTCGCCGTCCACGACGTGACCATCGATGTGCCCAAAGGTGAATTCCTGACATTCCTCGGCCCGTCCGGCTCCGGCAAGTCGACGACGCTCTACGCCATTGCCGGTTTCCAGGATCCGAGCTCAGGCGATGTGCTTTTGGAGGACATGTCGCTGCTTTCGGTGCCGTCGCACAAGCGCAACATCGGCATGGTGTTCCAGCGCTACACGCTGTTTCCGCATCTGAGCGTCGCCGAGAATATCGCCTTTCCGCTGCGCGTGCGCCGCCGGCCCGATGCTGAGATCAAGCGCAAGGTTGCCGACATGCTGGCGCTGGTGCGTCTCGAAAACTTCGCCGACCGCCATCCGGGCGCGCTGTCTGGCGGCCAGCAGCAGCGCGTGGCGCTTGCCCGCGCGCTCGCCTACGACCCGCCGATCCTTTTGATGGACGAGCCGCTATCGGCGCTTGATAAGAAGCTGCGCCAGGAAATCCAGGCCGAGATCCGCCGCATCCACCGGGAGACAGGCGTCACCATCCTCTATGTCACCCACGACCAGGAGGAGGCGCTGCACCTATCCGATCGGATCGCGCTGTTCAGGGAAGGCCGCATCGAACAGATCGGCACCGGCGAGGATCTTTACCTCCGGCCGGCGAGCGAATTTGTTGCGGGCTTCATCGGCAACTCGAATTTTCTGCCGGCTGAGCATTTGCAAACCGCGCGTGGCGCATCCACGATCCGCCTGGCCGACGGCTCAATCGTGACCGGTATCAAAACGAAAACGTCCTTCGGCCAGGGTCAGAGGGTCCGGCTGATGGTGCGCCCGGAAGCCTTCCGCTTCGCGCCTGGGGCCACGAGCGCGGCGCTCGCCGTCGAGATCATCGACACGGCCTTCTTCGGCGACCGCCGGCGTGTCGTGGCGCGCACGGCCGCCGGCGACGAAATCGATGTCAGGCCAACCGCTGACGCCGAGGGAGCTGTCAGCGCCGCAACATCAGGCAAGCGCATCTTTTTCGATCCCGGCTCGGCCTTCTTGTTTCCGGCCTGACGGGCCGGATTGGTCAGGTCACGTCGATGTCTGTCAAGGTCCGAAGAACCGCTTCTTAACATCCGTGTTAAACGCTGCCGATCCGCTCTTGGCCCAACGCCGCCGGACTGCTTTGCGCCTCATGTCGGTCGTAAGTCAGTTTTGCCATTGCCTGAAAGCTGACGATCGAAGGCGACTGCGTTGGAAAGCGTGGGCCAGCGGCCATCCGCCCGATGGCATTCAGGATCGTGCTAGCAAAGCCGCAATCAGCGAAGCAACAAAAGGGGCGGTTTGGCCGTTCTGATCAGCCGCATTGGCGGCTGGGCATTCGAAGACATGACTACGCCGCAAATTTTGTCATTTGCCGTAACCTTCGTGATGATGGCAGCGTTCGTGTGGGGTCGCTATCGT
Organism: Mesorhizobium sp. WSM4808; assembly: GCF_055811675.1. Taxonomy (NCBI): domain Bacteria; kingdom Pseudomonadati; phylum Pseudomonadota; class Alphaproteobacteria; order Hyphomicrobiales; family Phyllobacteriaceae; genus Mesorhizobium; species Mesorhizobium sp. WSM4808. The sequence continues at coordinate 174,665 of NZ_JBVVQX010000008.1, read as the reverse complement.
TATGATCTGGTCGCGGCCGCGGCACTGTTGCTTGCTCTCGCGGTTGGCATTGTGCCTCTTGACGAAGCCTTCAGCGGGTTCAGCGACGATATCGTGGTTATTGTTGGCAGCGCTCTGCTGGTGAGCGCAGGGATATCGCGCTCGGGTATCATGGAGGCCGCCATCAAGCGCTTTGCTCCGAAATTATCGGGAGTTCGGTCGCAACTGGCGCTGCTGGTGATCGTGGTCACGATCCTCTCTGCCTTTGTAAAGAATATCGGGGCGCTCGCTATCATGATTCCGATCGCCTTCCAGTTCGCGCGCCGGTCTAACATTTCACCCTCGATATTTCTGATGCCTATGGCGTTCGGGTCACTGCTCGGCGGTCTCATGACGCAGGTGGGAACATCTCCCAACATCGTTGTGTCCCGAGTACGAGAGGAACTGACCGGAACCGCCTTCACAATGTTCGACTTCACACCTGTTGGAGCTGCCATAGCCGCTGCCGGAACGATCTTCCTTCTGTTTTTCTATTGGTTGTTGCCGGTGCGCGAAAAGCTTGGCGGATCACTGAACGAAGCCCTCGACATCAAGAACTACCTTACGGAGGCTCGAATTGTCGCCGACTCCACGGTGCTCGGGAAAACCGTCGCAGACCTCATGAAGCTCGCCGGCGGCGATGCAATCGTGACGTCGATTCTGCGCAATCGCACGATGCGGATGACGCCACTGCCCGACGCTATCCTCAAGGTGAATGACATCCTGTTGCTCGAGGGCGACCCAGAAGCGCTGGATCGCCTTGTCTCCCAGGGCAGGCTCAGCGTGACCGGGGATAGGGTTGGTGGTGACGACACCACCAACGAAATGGTCGCTATCGAAGCCGTAATCGGTGAAAGCTCCTCTTTGATCGGCTGGACCGCCCAGCGCCTTGCCCTTTACGATCGCTTCAATGTCAACCTCCTGGCTGTCAGCCGTCGCGGGGAGCGCCTCGACCGCAGGCTGGCCGAAGTCGAGCTGAGGCTCGGGGACGTTGTCGTTTTGCGGGGCATTGCAGCCAGGATGCCTGAGATACTTCGTGAACTCGGCTGCTTACCACTGGCAGAAAGGGCAATCCTTCTTGGTAGCGTCCGCAAGGGTATCGTGCCGGTAGTAATCCTTGCTCTCGCCATGGTGGCGACGGCGTTTGGACTGCTACCAGTCTCCGTCGCTTTCTTCGCGGCCGCTGTCGCGGTTGTGCTTTTCAAGGTCATTCCGCTCCGCGACGTCTACCAATCGCTCGATGGGCCTATCCTCGTGATGCTGGCCGTTATCATTCCAGTAAGCGATTCGCTACGCAGTACAGGGGCGACGGGAGTAGTTGCCGGCGAGCTTGCCAAACTAGGGACCATTCTTCCGGCGTCCGGCGCACTGATGCTCATCCTTGTCGCCGCCATGGCCGTTACGCCATTCCTCAACAATGCCGCCACCGTCCTTGTCATGGCGCCTATCGCCGCCGAATTTGCCAGTGATCTGGGCTACCGGCCGGAAGCATTTTTGATGGCTGTCGCCATTGGCGCCGGCTGTGACTTTCTCACCCCGATCGGACATCAGTGCAACACGCTTGTCATGGGGCCGGGTGGCTACCGCTTCAGCGACTATCCCCGTCTGGGACTGCCCCTATCTTTTCTCGTAGTCATTGTTGCCGTGCCGATGCTTATGATCGTTTGGCCAGTGGACTGACATCGATATTCGGATGCCCTCCTTGGAAATCCCACATGACACTACATTCCGGTTGGTGTCGCCAACGGTGGCCCTCTCGTCCCGCCCGCGGCGATAGACACTTTGTTCCAGCCGTTTATCGGGGCGAAGGGAAAGCAAGCAAAAGTCGGCACAAGGCGTGTTTTGCGCAGCGGCAGGGCCATGGTGAACTGCAAGCCGTCACAACGACATTCGATCTTGCCGCTAACCTGAGATACGAGCGTTGCACATCGCGCAGGGCGGACGAGGGCGGCCTGTTAGCCGCCCAGTCATTTCATCTCACACGTTGCGACGCCCTCTGGCCCCCTTCAGGTCATCACCTGTGTAGACATCAGCCGTTGGATCGAAGCCGGTCCAACCGCCTGCTTCGTATTCGTTTCGACGGCGGGCGATGTCGACGGAATTATATTGCTTCAGTATCTTTTCCGCGTCGGGGACTAGGTCGTCTTCGACCCTGGCTGTGACCATTGTTCCCCCACGCCGAACGCCTTCGGCATAAACATGTGCGTCGTTTTCCGGCACACCGGACTCTGTCATCGCGCCGATGATGCCACCAGCTGCGCCACCGACCACGGCACCGCCGACAGCGCCGACCGCAGTCGCTGCCAGCCAGCCCGCGGCAACCACGGGGCCGACACCAGGTATGGCCATCAGGCCGAGGCCGGTGAGCAGGCCGCCGGCCCCTCCGATAACGGCGCCGACACCAGCCCCCGCCGCCGCATCCTCGCCAGCCTCCGACGCTTCGCCCGTAAGCCGGCCGCTCGAATTGCTCGCCACGATGCTAATATCGTCGTGCGGAACGCCGGTGGCTTCAAGCTCACCCACAGCGTCGCTTGCTTGATCGTAATTGTCGAAGAGTCCTGTTACGGTTTTCATCTGATTTTTCCTTGCTTGGTGATCAATCCTTGCCGGCAACGACGTTGCCTTGAAAGTCGAGGGCGATGGGTGCTGCTTTGCCGTCCTTGCTCGCGGTTCCACGCCAGATCCCCTTGTCGTCCTTCGTCAGGGCGGAGACGTCCGAGTAACCCGCCTTCTCGATGGCGCTCTTGGCCTGGTCCTCGGTGAAGCTGTTGGCACCAGGCACCGGCGCCGCAGAATTTGTGGTGTCCGCATCGGAGGCGGCTGGCGCGGAACTGTCGGGGGCAGGAGCGGCAGCCGCGACCTTGCCGATCATCTCCTGATGCATCTTAAGTGTCGGCAACGTCTCGCTTGCAAACGACTTGAGAGCGGAATTGTCGCCATCCTTGGCGTAACTTTCAAACATGCTCACAGCGTCGGCATGCGCCGTCCTCTGCATGTCGGCATAGGGTGCATCGACTGGCGCCGCAGCTGACTGCAACTTGTCGACGTCGCTCTTGTGGGCAGCGTCGAGGTCGGCGGGCACCTGCAATTTCTGTTCGCCGGCAATACTCTCGAGCTTGGCGTTCGCAGTGCCATGGTCGGAGATCATCCTCTGGGCGAAATCCTTAAGGGTCGGATCTTGGAGCTTGTCTTGAGCGACCTTGCTGGACTGCACTTCGAACATCCCGCCGATCGCGGCCTTCGTGACGAAGTCCTGTGCCGTCTCTGCTGACAAGGCAGGCAGTACAGCGGTCATTACGGTCGCGATCGAGAGCGATGCCATGCGTAGTTTGGTTCTCATGCTGAGGTTCCTTGGTTGAGGAGGACGATGAACCCCAATCTCCTGGCGCTACCTTTGTTCCGGACGTTGACAAATGTCGGACATTTCGGGGCGCCGTTCCCGTCGTCGTGAAGCTGGCGGAGCGTCACCGATCCCATTGTCCGGGACCTCAGACCGATCGAAGAGTTGCCATTGCGCGCAGAGGGAGCCTGATGGCGAAAAATCCAACGGTGAAAAGTTCGGTGTGCGATCCGGCAAGAGCCTGAAGCAGACGCGCCCGGTCAGAAAAGCACCACAAAGGCGGAAAGACGTCGGTCGCGCCGCAGACTCCGCCTAACCGGCATGCCGGCGGGTAGGCAGGTCGACATGCGTGACCTCCGCCAAGTGATCGCGCGAACGGCCAAGGCACCCGCCGCTGCTCGTTTCTGATTATGAAAGCCCGCCGCCCCATTTGCGAAGCGGCGGGCTTCATCCGCCCCAACTTGTCAATGCAACTTTGATGCCAAACCTTTTTGGCTCTCTATAGGACAATGGGCCTGCCCGACAGCGATCAAACAGACATCCAAAATGCCAGCAGCAGGGCGCATATGGATGAGACGAAAGCAGCGGTGGCAAAAAGCACGCCCTGCCAATCTGGCGGTGGATCGGACACCAACTTGTCGGGGGGCGGATGATTGTCATTCATGATAAGCAATTTTGCGATGCCAAGTTTGGTCCCGCTAATCCTTCAGGTTGTCGGCGGAAATGGCCGCCCTACCGAAGGCCAAAGAAACTCAAAATCGCCAAGACGACGACCACCGCACCGACGAGCCAAATGATATTGTTCATGATCTCTCTCCTGTTGCTTTCGAAAGTTCGCGCCTGGCAGCGCCGATCGTTCGGGACGCCTCTGCTTCGAGTTCTACAAGCTTGTCCCTGATCTCCTCCGGCTCGGCGTGCTCCAATCCGACAACGTCATTTCTGGTTTCATTCAGTGAAACGATGATCTCATCGAGTTTGGCGTGAATGGCGGCGGTGTCGCGATAGCCTTGTAGAAGGACAACACCAGTGATCACGATGGCGGCAACCGACAGGGCGTAGGTAACCGCACTTGTCAGACCAAACGGCACCAGGGCGGTGCACAAAACCATTGCTATGAGAATGACATAGAAGCCCGGCGGCCGAGATAGGAAGTCGGAGGCCGCGAAAAGGAACCGATTCATATCCGGGCCAAAGTCATCAAGGCGACCAGTGCGGTAATGGCCACACAGATAGGCACTGCTGCCAGTAAGCCTGCCTCTAAGATCCGACTCTCTTTGTCGCGCAACATCAGGTCACCTACTCCAAGTTAAAGATATAGGGTTCGCGAGCAGCTGGGCGGCTCGCGAACCCTGCTATCGGCGTCGGAAGGGACGTTGCTGCGCCGATCCACCACATGTCAGCCAAGCACGAGTGCCATCACGAGAAAGGGGACAGCTGCGAATAACAGCGTGCTTGGCCAGCACTTTTATCCATCTGCTTTCTCCCAAATTCGAGAGACAACAGCCGCGGGGGGGCAGGCGTTCCAGTCGCTGTCTCTGACAGGACCAATGCGTGTTCTAGGACCAGACTTAGGCCCCAAAGGGACTAGACCTAAGTGCCTAAGGCGGAACGTTTAGGGCGGCTCCATGTTCAAGTTGCCGGGCGGCGCGGGACGATGATCGTGTTGCGCCCGTCCCCACGGGAGTGCAGATATGAACATGCTTCTAAAGAACACCGCAGCAGCGATGTTGCTCTTGGCTGGGATCGGCTCAGCCGCCGCGGACGACATCATTATCCAGCCGGAACAAGACACCGTCATCCGCGAATATGTGAAGCAGCAGCCCCTGGCGTCGGTCAAGCTCCCCGGCGTGGAACTGAATGTCGGGACAGCTCTGCCAGACACGGTTGAGATCCATGAGGTCCCCAACGTCAAATACCGCTATGTGGTGGTCGACAACCGCACGGTGCTGGTGGACCCGGGCACCCGAAAAATCATCAAGGTTTACGACTGAACGAACCAATCCAACCCCGCCGCCATCGCTGGCGGCGGGGCTGAAGCGTATAAATCTCCACGTCCGGACGAAGATGATGAGCCTTAAAGTCGCGACATCGCAAGCGCTCTTGGCACGCCTCTCCGGCACGAATGCGGGAAGCACGTTAGAACGAAGGCCGAGAGGAAACCCCTCCAAAGGTCTCGGGCTTTATGGATGATGGTCGCGGCCAGCCAGAGTTTTCCGCTCAGCAAGCCAGTCCAGGAGTTCAAGGACCTTCAGGGCACGATCTGTGCACGAGTAATACGCTTTTTGACGCTCCTGCTTCCGGGTGACCAGCCCAAATTCTCGCATTATGCTAAGGTGTTGGGAGAGTGCGGAGTTGCCAAGCCCTAATCGCGACGCCAGATCAGAAACGGATATTTCTCCGTCGGCAAGAATGATTAGAGCGAGAAGGCGCTTTTCATTAGCCATGGCAGCGAGCAGCTCGGCGGACGGCGCATAAATGCTGTGGTTTTCGGGATCCATGATGTCTCCCTCACTCACGCGTCGAGCGGGCCTTGCGCAGGCCAAATGTAAAGAACTCTGAACTCGCCTCCCATTTACCGCAGCGGCGGGCCAAGGATGACGTGCCGGGATCGTCGGGCGCTCCGGCGCGTTACAACTATTAGCGTAGCGTAATGTTCCATCAGAAGGGCGTCGCTGTCTGACGGCCGGCGTCGGCGGCTAAGCGCCTTAGCTCCTGGATCGCCCCTTCTTCGAAGCCTGGGAACCTCTGGCTTCGGCAGCAAGGCGTTGTTCTCGAAGTCGCGCAGTTTTTAAAAAACGCGCCTCTCTCTCGGCCGCGTTAGCAACTTTTGCCTCGCGGTCTGCGCGATCCAATCGGTCTTTGTCGATGCTTCGCTGGGACACTTTGGCCTCCTACCAGAAGACCGTTGAATTTACTTTTCGCTAAATTGTTCCCGTCAATTCGGCGACTGCCTTCCTGACGCTTGCGGCACCAACAAAGCAAAACACCGCCACCGGCGTAGCGGGCTCTTGAAGAGGCAGGCAATTGGAGGGTACTGACAAACTAGGTACCGCCACAGTGCTTCCGGCATCAAAGGTGCCGGATGCAACGCCGCATGCCGACAGCATCGATGGGCCGGAGATGAACGGCAAGGACGCCTGTGCAGTTCGCCAAGCACCTTCGGGTCCGGAGAGCCTGCACTGCAGCCTAGCAAGCTCTTCGAAACAGGCCGCGAGATCGTCATCAGCATTCGCCGGCTCTGAACATTGGTGATGTTGTGGAACCCACGGTGATGTTGTGGAACCCAGCGCAAGCCTCACATCGCTGCTTCCTGCTCCATCTCTTTCATGTCCTGAAAGCGGTCCGCAATCCGTGGGTGAACCCGGCCGCCGTCCGCAGCACCGATGGCAACGACAATCTCGTCGGCAGCCGGGCCGTCGGCGATCTGGAAGTTGGCGGTGATGAAATGCGAGCGGCGACCGTTCTCGCTCTTGTGCATCATCGGCAGCGATAGCAGCGCGCCCGGCGCGTTGCGGGTGTTACAGAATTCGAGATAGGTCGTGCCGCCGACGGCGTCGCGGAAGACATTGCCGAAGCGCAGCGTATGGATCATGGCGGAGGCATGCTCGATCTCGCCGGCGGTTCCGACGGCGGCCGCCTTGCCGTAGCTTTCGATGCGTTCCGCCTGCATCAATCCAATCAGGCGGCTCGTGAGTTCCTGCCCCAGCCGGGGCGCTATGGCGACAATCTCCGGCTGCAAATCCTCGACGAAGCCGCGCCCGGCCCATGGGTTGCGCAGGACGGCTGCCACCACGATCGACGTTACCGGCCTTGCACCCGCTTTGCCGCCTTCGATGTGCACTTCCTCGATGAAGGTGCTGACTTTTCGCAATTCCATGATTTGGCCTCTCCAGGTGGAAGCTCAAGCTAATGCACGCCAACCATCGGGTATTCCTCCGGTTCGTAGGAAGAAACGGCGTGCGTCCCGCTTGGAAGCGGTGTAGCGTTCGTATATCCGCGACGGCTTAAATTCGCCCTTCGCGAGCGGCGGAAGATCAGGCGTGGACCACGAGTCGCAAATTCTCTCCTTGCGGGATGCCGCCAGCCTCATCAATTCGGGCGGCGATCTCCAGTCCGTGCTGCGCCATCTCGTGCTGGCGGCCTGTCGTCATGCCCAATGGACTCTAGGCTCGATCATGGGCATCGACGCCCCCCACGGCCACGCCTATGTCATCGTGCGCCACGACCCGACGCTCATTCACCGCACGTTGCCGGACCGTTGGGAGCTGGCCACCAGTCCCTCGATCGTCGCGCTCAACCGCAACGAGCCGGTCTACATCAGGGACGCGCGCGTATCGGAGGAGTTCCCGGGCTACCGCCGAGAAGCCTTCGAGCGCGACTACCGCAGTGTTCTGGTCATGCCGATGAACTGCGTCGACGAAGACGGCCGGCCGATGGTGCTGACCGTCGTTTCGCGCGAGATCACCGAAGTGACGGCGCAGGATATCGCCTTCATCGGCATGATCGTGCATCTGGGTGAGATCGCGGTCGAGAAGCAGCATCGGCTGCGCCAGGAGAAGCAGGCCGGCGAGCGTCTGCAGCGCGCCCTCTCGGCGCACACCTCGCTTCTGCAGCAAGCCTTGTCGGACGGATCGGTGGCCTCGCTCGCCGAAAAAGTCAGCGAGCTGCTACCCAATCCTGTGGTGGTGATCGATTTCCATGCCAATCTGGTTGTCGCCGGCCGTTCCCCGAGCGAGGCGCATTTCGACACCGCCTCCTGGCAGCAGGCGGTGAGCGGAACGCTCAGCCGGCAAATCTTCAAGATAGCTCGCGGCGCGTCCGACGGGCGTCACACCGAGACGCTGTTCGTCGATGACGGCAAGCGACAACTCAAGCTTTCGGTGCGCATCGAGCCGCTTAGCATCGACGCCGAAGCGGTTGGCGCACTGATGATTTTCCCGACGCCTCACGAGTCTGGTCAACTCGATCAGATGCTGCTCGACAGCACCAAATTCGCCCTCAGTGTGCAGATGATGCGCAGCTTCGTGCGCTTCCGTTTCGAGACGCGCTCGCTGACCGAGCTTTTCCTGGAGGTGGCGGAGCGCCGCTGGCGCGACGAGGCCGATATCGTCAATCGCGCCCGCCGGCTGGGGCTCGACTTGACCGTTGCACAGAAGATGATCGTCGTCGACCTCGCCGAACAGGACGGTGCCATCGGCCTTGCCGATCCGCATCATGAGGTCATGCGTCTGCTGCAGCAGGCCGGCATTGCCGGCACGGCAATCGCGGTGGAGGATGGGCTTGTCTGTCTTGTCCCGGCCGATACCGGGCAGGATGGCGCGCGCTTCGCGAAATTGCCGCACAAGATTGCGGCCGGGCTTGGCCGCTATTTCGAAGGTGAGCCGGTGGTTGTGCTTTCCGAGGCCTGTGCCGCGCTGGTCGATTATCCCATCGCCTGGGAGCGGTGCCGCCGCATGATCCGGATCGGCCGTTCCTTCGGACGCACCGGCGTTTTTGCCGGCCAGGATTTCGGTCCGTTGCCGATATTGGTCGCCGCTGCCGACGCTCCGGACGTGCGCGGCTTCGTCGACGAAAGTGTCGGCGCCCTGATCGCGCATGACCGCGAGCACGGCACGCCCTATCTGGAGACGTTATTTGCCTATCTGCGCGAGGGCTGCCGCAGCCAGGCCTGCGCCGACGCCATCGGCCTGCATGTCACCACCTTACGCTATCGCCTGTCGCGCATGGAGGACCTGTTCGGCATCCGTCTCGACACGCCCGAACAGCGCTTCGCGGTTGAACTCGCGATCCGTCTCAGCGGCATCATCGACAGCCGCACGCCGACAGCCCGTTAGACTCTGTTGACCTCGCCACCACTGTTTCGACGCGGCAGCCGCCGCAAGTGCAGGCGCGCTGCGCCTGCACTTGCTCGGGATGGCAGCAGCACGCCCCGACATCTTTCCTATAGACCGGAGGAAGAAGCCCGGCCTTCTCTTGCCTAGCTTTCATCCGACACTATGGGAGGAAAGCAATGGCGGACGCGGTGGTACACAGGACGATCGACCCGATCGCCTTGCGTCGTGCCTTCGGCACCTTCGTCACCGGCGTGACCGTCATCACCACGCGCGACTGCGACGGCAATCCGCGCGGCATGACCGCGAACTCCTTTACCTCGGTCTCGCTTGACCCGCCGTTGCTCCTGGTCTGCGTCGCCAAGGCGGCGGCGAGCTTTCCCGCATTCAACGAAACACGGTCCTTCGCGGTCAATTTCCTCCATGAAGGCCAGGTCGATGTTTCTTCGGTGTTCGCATCCAAAGCGGCGGACAAATTCCAGTCGGTCAACTATGACCGCGCCCACACCGGCGCGCCGATCCTCACCGACAGCCTGACATGGTTCGACTGCACCGTTCACAACCGCATCGAGGCCGGCGACCACATCATCCTAATCGGCCAGGTCCAGGCTTTCGGAACCAGCCCATCGGCGCCGCTCGGGTTTTGCCGCGGCCGTTACGCCAGCGTAAAGGATCCGCTGCCTGCCGGCTGGCTGGCCTCGCAGGACATGATCATCGGCTATCTTGTCGAAGCCGGCGACCGCATCCTCTTGCGCACCGATGGCAAGGGAAGTTGGGTGCTGCCGACGGCGCGGCGCCGCAAGGCCGACAGTCAGCTCGTCCTCGATGGCGGCGAGGCGCTGACCCTCGTCCCTGAAAACACCTTCCTCTATTCGGTCTTCGACGTCGCCGACAGCGACCCGGGCTATCTCATCTACCGCGCCGAACTGAGCCGTGAGAGCGCTGAAGCAGCACTTCCGGATGGCCACGCCTTCTTTTCCGTCGACGCGCTGCCCTATGAGCGGGTCGCCACGCATGAACTGCGCGCCATGCTGCGCCGCTATGCCCGCGAGCGCCAGGACAAACGCTTCGGCATCTATATCGACACCGGCGATGGCGGCCGTGTCGCCATGATCGACGGCCAGTCGCAATCGTGGACGCAAGCCGCATCCGAATGATGCTTCACCCAGGACAGACAGCATGAAAACGACGGTCAAATCGCTCGAAGGCTCACGCCAGAACCTGTTCATCAACGGCGCGTTCGTGGCGCCGAAAGGTGGCCAATACATCGACAGTTTCGATCCGACCACCGGCAAGCCCTGGTACCAATTCGCAGAGGCCAATGCCGAGGATGTCGGCGCGGCCGTGGAGGCGGCGCGCCTAGCTTTTGCCAATCCAGTCTGGCGACGCATGACCCAGACCGACCGCGGCACGCTGGTGCGCCGTTTGGGGGAACTGGTGCTGGAGCACGCCGACGAGTTGGCGCTGATCGAGACCCGTGACAACGGCAAGCTGCTCAAGGAAATGCGGGCGCAGATGCGCGCCATGCCCGACAGCTACACCTATTTCGCAGGGATGGCCGACAAGCTGCTCGGCGACACCATTCCGGTCAACAAGCTCGACATGCTCAATTTCAACCTGCGCGAGCCGATCGGCGTCGTCGGCATGATCACGCCATGGAACTCGCCGCTGATGCTGCTCACCGGCACGCTGGCGCCATGCCTGGCGCTCGGCAACACGGTGGTCGTCAAGCCGTCCGAGCATGCCAGTGCCTCCACGCTCGCGCTGGCCGAGCTGATCATGGAGGCCGGCTTCCCGGCCGGCGTCGTCAATGTCGTGACCGGCACCGGCGCCGTGGCGGGGGACGCGCTGACCCGGCACCCTGGCATCGCGAAATTCGTCTTCACCGGTTCGACGGCGACGGGCCGGCGGATTGCCGCCAATGCGGCTGAGAACCTCATCCCCTGTTCGATGGAACTCGGCGGCAAGTCGCCACATGTCGTCTTCGACGACGTCGACATCGACCATGCCGTCAACGGCGTCGTGTCCGGTGTGTTCGCGGCGGCTGGGCAGACCTGCGTCGCCGGTTCGCGCTGTTTCGTCGAGGCCAGCGTCTACGATCGGTTCGTCGAGGCGCTGGTCGAACGCACGCGGCGCGTGCGGGTCGGGCTGCCGATGCTGGAGGAAACCGACGTCGGACCGCTGGCGCTGTCGGTGCAACTCGCCAAGGTGGAAGGCTACGTCGCCTCGGGCGTGCGCCAGGGCGCGCGGATTGCGGCCGGCGGCAAGCGGCCGCAGGCGGATGAGCTTGCAGGCGGCTGGTACTTCGAGCCGACCGTGATGACCGATGCCGACAACGGCATGGACTTCATGCAGGAGGAGCTGTTCGGTCCTGTCGTCGGCGTCATCCCGTTCTCGTCGGAAGACCAGATGATCCGTCTCGCCAACGACACCCGCTATGGCCTCGCCTCCGGCATCTGGACCCGGGACATCAACCGCGCGCTGCGTTTCGCCAGGAATGTCGAAGCCGGCACCGTCTGGATCAACACCTACCGCGCCTCGTCCTTCATGTCCGCCAATGGCGGCTTCAAGGAGAGCGGCTACGGGCGGCGCGGCGGCTTCGACGCCATGGAGGAGTTCTCGCGCCTGAAGAACGTCGTCATCGACTACTCGGGCGCCATGCAGGACCCCTTCATTATCCGCCTTCGCTGACCAACCCGACGCACTGGGGAGACCGACATGAAATTCGCCGTTTCGCTGACCATGGAACGCTTCTCGCCCGACATGCCAATGTCGAAGGTGAAGAGCAATCTCCTCGAGTTGGCGCGCCTGGCCGACGAGGGTGGCTTCGAGACGCTGTGGACGGCGGAGCATCACACGATCGAATGCACGATCTCGCCCAACCCCCTGATGACGCTGACCTGGCTTGCCCAGCATACCGAGCAGATCCGCCTCGGCACCTCGACGCTGGTCGCGCCCTACTGGAGCCCGATCCGGTTGGCAGGGGAGGCGGCACTTTGTGATCACCTGACCGGCGGGCGGCTGGAGTTCGGCATCGCGCGCGGTTCGTACCAATATGAGTTCGACCGCATGGCCGGCGGCATGCCGCAGCAGGAAGGCGTTGCCTATCTGAAGGAGCTGGTGCCGGCGGTGAAGAAGCTGTGGGCACAGGATTATGCCCATGACGGCGATTACTGGAAGTTCCCGCTCGCCGCCGGCGTGCCGAAGCCGCTGCAGACGCCGCATCCGCCGATCTGGGTGGCCGCGCGGGACCCGGGAACCTTCGACTGGGCGGTCGGCATCGGCGCTTCGATCCTGTCGACGCCCTTGTCGGCGCCGGCGGCCGAGATCGCCGTGCTCGGCGAGAAATTCCGCAAGGCCGTCGCCGATCATCCGGAGGTGCCGCGCCCGCGCCTGATGATGCAGCGGCGCACCTGCGTCTACGAACGAGCGCAGGACTGGGAGATCGCGGTCGGGCATGCCATTGACTATGGCCGCGCGTTCGAGAACCTGTTCCAGAACATCGGCACCGTGCAAAACGGCTTTCCCGAAGCTATCCCCTACGAGAGCGTCAAGGGCAAAGACAATTACAATCCCGAGAACATCCGTCGCAACCTGATGTTCGGCACGCCCGACGAGGTGATCGAGAAGCTGCTCGACTATGAAGCCGCGGGCGTTGACCAGTATTGCCTCGGCCTGACGTTCAACCTGCCGTTCGAGCTGCAGAAGAAGACGATCAAGCTGTGGGTCGACGAGGTGATGCCGGTCTTCGCCGCGCGCGAGCGCGACAGGGCGCGCCAGGCGGCGAGGGCGTGACCATGGCGCGCTCCGGCCAGCTCGATGTCGAGGGCGTGCTGCTCAACTGGCGCCTTGAGGGTGAGGGTGGGTTGCCGCTGGTCTGCATCCATGGAGTCGGCTCCTATCTCGAAGCCTGGAGTGGCGTGGCGGGCCAAATGAAAGATCGCTTCTCGGTTCTCACCTTCGACCTGCGCGGCCATGGCCGCTCCAGCCGGATCAAGGGCCGTTACGAGATCGATGATTTCGTCAAGGAAACGCTGGCGCTGGCCGACCATGTCGGGTTTGCCACCTTCCATCTGGCCGGGTTTTCACTAGGTGGCCTGATCGCACAGCGCCTGTCGCTGACGCATGCCGAGCGCCTGAAAAAACTGGTGTTGCTGTCGACGGTCGCCGGCCGCACGCCCGAGGAACGGCACGCGGTGCGTGGCCGGCTGGCGGCGCTGATGGCGAGCGATGCCTCAGTGCATCATGCAGCCTCGCTGTCGCGCTGGCTGACGGAGGATTTTCAGGACAGCAACCCGGAGGTCATCGCCGAGTTGCGCCGGCGTGACGCTGAAAACGACCGCGACTGCTATGCGGCCGCCTATCGCGTTCTGGCCGAGACCGATTTCGGCGGCATTCTCGACCGCATCACCTGCCCGACGCTGATCGTGACCGGGGAGGACGATCAGGGCTCCAGCCCGCGGATGGCACGGCTGATGCACGAACAGGTGCAAGGGTCGCAACTCGCCATCCTGCCCGGACTTCGTCATTCGATCCTGATCGAGGCGCCGGCTCGGGTTGCCACCCTGATGGGCGATTTCCTGATGGACGCTGACCGCGGGAAAGGGGGCGGCGCCGATGAATAGCAGCCTTCGCGATGCGAAAGCGAACGCCGGACACCACTGGCTGCACGACACCTCGCAGGGAGCGGGCCGAGACCTTCCCTGTGATCGGGGGAATGGCGACGGCTAACATCCTCCGCGACATCGGAAGACCGGACCGGCCACGACGTCGCTAAATCGGCGGGCCTTTGGGAGAGGACGCCGACCAGGTCGGCACGAAATTGGGACGTCACGACCGGCTGAACGGAAGTGACTGCAAGGAACTGAACAACAACAGGGGAATACGGATATGACATTCTGGAACAGACCACAGCTGACGTTGGCCGCGATGGCGCTTGCGCTTGGCGCATATCCTGCTCACGCAGGCGCGGTGCTCGACCGCGTTTTGGCGGCCGGCACGCTCAAGGTGGCGACCGATGCCAACTGGGCGCCGCAGTCCTTCGTGAATTCCAGCAACGAGCTGGACGGCTTCGATGTCGACGTCGCCTCGCCAAGGCCATCGGCAAGCACCTCGGCGTCAAGGTCGAGTTCATCACGCCCGGCTGGGACATCATCACCGCCGGCCATTGGGCGGGGCGCTGGGACATGCATGCCGGCTCGATGACGCCGACCAAGAAACGCGCCGAGATCTTCGATTTTCCGGCGGTCTACTATTACACGCCGGCGGCCGTTGCCGTGCACAAGGACAGCAAGGCCAAGACGCTGGCAGATCTCGACGGCAAGGTGGTCGGCGCCACCAGCACCTCCACTTTCGAGGCCTATGCCAAGAAGGATCTGACGCTCGACGCCGCCGGCGCGCCGCCATTCGAGTACAAGCTCAACCCGGAGGAGGTCCGCTCCTACGGGAATTCGACGACCGCCTTTGACGACCTCCGCCTCGGCGACGGCGTGCGCCTGGACGCGGTGGTCTCTTCGCTACCGTCGATCCTCGACGCCGAGAAGGCCGGCTACCCGATCAAGCAACTAGGCGATCCGGTGTTTTACGAGCCGCTGGCGATTGCCATCGAACGCGGCGATCCCGAACTCTCCGCCAAGATCGGCGACGCCGTGAAAGCGATGAAGGAGGATGGCACGCTGAGCAAGCTCTCCGAAAAGTGGTACGGGCAGGATTATTCGAAGACCAACTAGCCCCTTTCAAAGGCGGCCTGCCCCCCGGCAGGCCGCCGAACAGCCGGTGCTCAAAGATGCTCTATCCCGATACCGTCGAAGCCGAAATCCTCGTCCACAAACCCTGGTTCGTGGCTACGATGTTCGGCGTCGTTCTGCTTCTCTTCATGGCTTTCAACATGTCGAGCACCAGCTTTGCCGAACTGATGCGCCCCGTGATCGGCGAACCGTCGGTGAGTGGCTTCTACGGCCGCTTTGCCATTGCTTTCGCCATAGCGGTGATCTTCACCTTGAACGTCGTGCTGATCGGCTTCGCGCCGCTCAAGTTCCAGATCGGCATCGTCTGGCTCGAACTGCTGCTCCTGTTCATCGCCTTCTTCGAAACGTTCCATCTCAGCCTGCCCTTTATCAGGGAGAAGCTGCCGTTCCTGATTAGCCAGGGCGTTGTCACCACACTCTACGTCTCGGCCATTTCGATCGTTATCGCTTCCGTCATCGCCGTCGCCGGTGCGGTGGCCAAGCTTTCCAGCAATGGCTTCGCCTACGCCATCGCCAGCTTCTACACCTCCTTCTTCCGCGGCCTGCCGCTACTCATGCAGGTCTATCTGATCTATCTCGGGCTGCCGCAGCTCGGCTTTGTCATTGATGCGGTTCCGGCCGGCATCCTGGCGCTATCGCTCTGCTACGGCGCCTACATGACCGAGATCTTCCGCTCCGGCATACAGAGCATCGATCGCGGCCAGTGGGAGGCGTCGCGCTCCATGGGCTTCGGCTTCACGCTGACCATGCGTCGCATCATTCTGCCGCAGGCATTGCCGGTCATCATTCCGCCAACGGGCAACCAGTTCATCTCGATGCTGAAGGATTCCTCGCTGGTCTCGGTCATCGGCGTGTGGGAGCTGATGTTCCTGGCGCGCACCCTCGGACAGAAGACCTTCCAGCACATGGAGATGCTGATCTCGGCAGCCATGATCTACTGGATGCTGTCGATCTGCCTCGAACTGGTCCAATCGCGGATCGAACGGCATTACCACAGGAGCAAGGTGCGATGAGCGCTCCGGCCATCATTGAAGCCAAGTCCGTTTCCAAATGGTACGGCAAATTCCAGGCGCTGAAGAACATCAACCTGATCGTCCACAAGGGCGAGCGGATCGTGATCTGCGGGCCCTCGGGTTCCGGCAAATCAACGCTCATCCGCTGCTTCAATCGCCTGGAGGCGCATCAAGAGGGCGACATCGTCGTCAACGGCGTTGCCTTACATGGCAAGATGACCAACGTTGCCGCCGTGCGCTCCAACGTCGGCATGGTCTTCCAGCACTTCAACCTGTTTCCGCACATGACGGTGCTGATGAACTGCATGGCCGGCCCAATGTGGGTGAAGGGCGTATCGGAAAAGCAGGCGCGCAAGACCGCACTGAAGTTCCTTGAGCGGGTCCGCATTCCCGAGCAGGCGAACAAGTTCCCCATCCAGCTGTCCGGCGGACAGCAGCAGCGCGTGGCGATTGCCCGCAGCCTGTGCATGGAACCGGCTGTCATGCTGTTCGATGAGCCGACCTCCGCCCTCGATCCGGAAATGGTCTCCGAGGTGCTAGAGACGATGACGGGATTGGCTCGGGACGGCATGACCATGGTGTGTGTGACGCATGAGATGGGTTTTGCGCGTGCGGTTGCCGACCGGGTGATCTTCATGGACGCTGGGCAGATCGTCGAGGAGGGCACGCCCGACGGGTTTTTCGGCCACCCGCGCCATGATCGAACCAAGTTGTTCCTCAGCCAGATACTGAAGCATTAAACTTCCAGAAAAAAGCTGCGTGGATGCGCTGGACGAACGGCCCGTGCCTTTCCTCAACCAGCAGCGCGCGGGTGCCGCCGATCCTTGCGGATCGTGTCTGCCAGCGCGACGCTGACGTCGGACGCTTTGCTAGCCTCAATGCCAATCACCAAGCTGCTCAACAATATCGATGCGGTAGGCGCCGGATTTTGCGTACCCACAGTGTTGCCGATGCCTTGCAAGTCAGCCGGGGAACCATTGAAAATCCTGGCCGTTACGGTGGTCCTGGTCCGCGCGAGAGGGCACTTTGGAAACAGATGATGCATCACCGATCACTTCTGGCGTCGAGGGTCTCGATTACATCCTGAGAGGTGGTTATGCCAAATATCGGTCACACCTGATCGAGGGCAGGCCTGGATCCGGCAAGACGACGCTCGGGCTGCAGTTTCTGATCAACGGCGCGCAGAACGGAGACAGGTGCCTTTACATCACACTTTCCGAGAGCAAGCGTGAACTTCTGTCGGTCGCCAATCGTCATGGGATGTCACTAGACGGCGTAGACATTCTGGAACTGGTACCCCCGGAGCTCAGCCTCGATCCGTCTCAACGCCAGACACTGGTGCACTCCTCCGACCTTGAACTGGGTGAAACGGTCCAATCCGCACTGGATGAAATAGGCCGTCTTAAGCCGGATCGTGTCGTTTTCGACTCCCTGTCGGAGATACGCCTCCTATCCCAGGGCTCCTTGCGCTACCGGCGGCAGGTGCTGGCGTTGAAGAGCTTCTTCCTTCTTAACGACGCAACGGTTCTGCTCCTTGACGACCTGACCGCCGAATTTGACGATTTGAACCTGCATTCTATCAGCCATGGGGTCATTCGCATGGAGCAGCTGTCACCCGTGTATGGGGGGGAACGCCGCCGCTTGCGGGTCATCAAGATGAGAGGTGTGGAAATTCGTGGCGGATACCATGACTTTGTCATCCGGCCAGGTGGGGTATCGGTCTTCCCCCGGCTCGTGGCCGGCGAACACGACGAAGGGAAGCAGGGCCCGCCAGCCCTAAGTGGCACTTCCCTCGACAATCTATTGGGCGGCGGGCTGTCACGAGGCACCAGCACCTTGTTGATCGGGCCATCAGGTGTAGGCAAGTCTACGATTGCTTCAACATTCTGCCACGCAGCGCTTTTGCGCGGCGAGACGGTGCTGGTGCTTCTTTTCGATGAAACGAAGCGTATCTTCCTGGCGCGCGCAGCCGGGCTTGGATTGGACCTGGAACCGTTCATCAAGAGTGACATGCTTCTCCTGGAGAAAGTCGAGCCTGCTGAACTGTCACCCGGAGAGCTGTCGTCTCGGATCCAAGCCGCCGTGGACCATTCGAATGCGCGGCTTGTGGTGATCGACAGCCTAACCGGCTACTTGAATGCGATGTCCGAGGAACAGCATCTGGTGTTGCAAATGCACGAGATCCTTACCTACCTCAATCAAAAAGGCGTCGTCACAATCCTTCTGCTCGCCAACCACGGATTGCTCGGGCAAATGGTGGCGCCCGTGGACATGACATACCTCTGCGATTCGGTCATGTTGTTGCGCTTCTTTGAGAATGATGGGAGGTTGAGGCGCGCGATCTCAGTAGTGAAAAAGCGCGTCGGCGCCCACGAAGACACCATTCGCGAATTCAAGATCAGCCCCGCCGGCCTCGCCGTGGGGGAACCTCTTGAACAGTTCCGAGGCATCCTGACGGGGGTGCCCTCCTATCAGGGCAAGCAGGGCGATCTTCTCAAAGATAAATCATCGTGATGGCAACGGATCCCGGAGTGCTCATCCTCTCACCGACCGGCCGTGATGCAAAAATCGCGGCATCAATCCTCGCGTCGAAGGGCATTGTAACGCATATCTGCAGCACTCTTGCTGAGACGTTGCCGCTGCTGGATATGGCACAGTGCCTAGTCGTTGCAGAAGAAGCATTGCTCACTTCGGATCGCAATCCATTCGCCGCCTGGCTTGAAAGCCAGCCGGCCTGGTCTGATTTTCCGATCGTTCTTCTCACGATGCGTGGCGCTGAGTTCGACGAGCGGCTGAGATTTCTCGACCGCTATCTCATCGTTCTGGAGCGGCCGTTTCTGGCATCAAGTCTAGCCAACTCCGTGCGTTCCGCGCTGCGCGCCCGCACGCGGCAGCTCGAAGTCAAATCCTTGCTCGAGCACAAAGAGGAAGTGGCGCATCGTCAGAAGCTGTTGATCCGGGAGCTTCATCACCGCGTCAAGAATACTCTCGCTAATGTGAGAGCGATGATGGGGGCAACAGCCCGCTCAAGCAGCAATGTGGATGATTTCGTGCGCAATTTCTCGGCCAGGCTGGTATCTCTGGCTGACACCCATTCGATGCTGACAGATGATTATTGGCAGACCGCATTTCTGCACAAATTGCTGGAAACCGAGCTTCGGCATTACGACACGACGGACAGGTCACGCATTCTCTTGGAAGGGCCTGATGTCGCGCTTGTCGCGGATCTCGCAATACCCGTGGGCATGGCTTTCCATGAGCTGGCGTCGAATTCGTCGAAATTCGGAGCGTTGTCCTGGCCTCGGGGACGGCTTGAGGTACGCTGGTCGGTGGCGCAATTCAAAAATGCTCAAGTGGTTCATCTTGACTGGCGTGAACGCGATGGCCCTGAGGTGCACCCGCCCCAGCGAAGTGGTTTTGGCACAACCTTGCTAGAGAGGGTTGTCGCCGTGCAGTGCGACGCAAAGGTTGAGCTGCAATACCACCCCAAGGGGTTAAGATTTGCAATGGACTTGCCCCTTCGGGACACCAGGCTTGTCCCTGCCTACTAGTCTGCGCGGGCCGTTTCGGGGGCGCCCTATTGGCGGCAAAAGGCCTATCTGGCGAGCAATCGCGGGGACTTTGCATCTCCACACTATTAGAGCTGGGAGCGTAGCCCGCTGGCAAAGTAGTCGGTGACCTTTTCGCTCACCGGACGTGCTTGCCACTCTTCCAGCCTGACTTGCCTTGATCGTTTCAGGTCCTCGTTGAAGATGTCTATTTGCGTTCGCGCGAATTCCATGCCGTAGACGTTCAGACTGGCCTCATCGTTGAGGCGCAAGGAACGCTCATCCAGATTGGCCGAGCCAACGCTCACCCAGACATCGTCGACGATCAAAAGCTTGGGGTGGTACATTGTGGGTTGAAACTCAAAAATGCGCACACCGGCTTTGAGCAATTCGCCCCAGAAATAACGTGAACCCTTTCGCACTATGGGCACATCCGTCAGCCAATTGGGAACGATGACATCGACCGAGACGCCTCGCTTCCTTGCATCAAGAATCTGCTGCAGGGCTATGTCGTCGGGCACGAAGTAGGCCATGCCGATGCGCAGATGATCCTTGGCCGCGGCTATTGCTGCCAACATCATCAACTCCATGTTCTCCGAGCCGTTTGGCTGCGAAGAAAGTATCAACTGGGCATCGAGCCCACCAGCGGGCGCAACTGCAGGGTAGAACTTTCCGCCCTGCAATGTCTCGCCGGTCGTCTCGAGCCAGTTTTCCGCGAACGCCGCTTGGAATGCGGACACGGCGGGTCCTTCGATCCGGTAGTGCGTGTCGCGCCATTCATTTGAGTTGCGTGCGTTCCCGCGCCAATTATCGGCAATGCCGGCGCCGCCAGTGAATGCTATCCGGCCATCGACGATCAGCAGCTTGCGATGAGTTCGGTTGTTTACACGGTCCAACGTATACCAGCGTAAAGGCCGATAGCGTTCGAACCTCACACCGGCAGTGGTCATGATGTGGATCAAGTCCTCGTCGAAGGGAAGGCTGCCAACCCAGTCGACGTTCACACGGACTTCGACGCCTTCGCTGGCTTTCGCCGCCAATGCGATCGCGAACTCGTAGCCGATGGCTCCTGACCAATAAATATATGTCTCCATGTCGACGCTGGATCGAGCCGCCCCGATTGCTTGCAGCATTGAGGGAAATATTTCGTCTCCGTTGATGAGAGTTTGGACCGCGTTGGAATCGAACATCTGCCCTTGCGAATAGCTGCTCATCGTCTCGGAAAATTGGGGATCCGTAGCGTCGAACCGATGGGGGACGATTGATCGTAGAACGCGCGGCTCTGGAGTAAGATTTATGATCAACACCGTGAGCAGGCTGGCCATGGTGGCGATGGCCAGATAGATGAGCACCTTTCGCCAAAGCTCAATGCCGGAGGTCTTCTTGCGGGCGCCTGACGCGACGGAACCGAAAGGCTGCACGTCAATCGCCCCGCTGCTGGCGATGGCGATGCTTTTCGATCTCCTCGGGCTCTTCATCATCGATCCGCGTGATTGCGGCTCCGTGCCAATCCAAGCTCTGTCGCTCGAAGATCATCCAAAGAATTGCGTAAGCCAACAAGATCAGGAACGCAGCGGGACGAGAGGTCAATGTGCCAATTGAGTTAAGCACGCTTGTGACCGTATGATTTGCCATTCCAAAGAACTCGCGGCAGTGCCCCTGGTTCCCATGAGGCATCATACCGCCCCGCCGTGCCTACAGTGGCTTATGGGTAGGCCACTTGAGTACATCGCCTCTGGCCAGTCGTTACTTTCGATCGAGCACCTTTCGGACCTTCTCGGCCAACTTGTCGATCGTGTAGGGTTTCGTCAAAAGCTCCGTTCCAAAATCGAGCGTGCCATTGTGACAGCGATACATTGTCCTGCCCATTCGTTCGAGCATCAAAAATCCCGGAGCATTCTGGCAGCCTGGAAAATGCGAAAATGAATTCGTGGTCCAATGCCGTCGGTATTTAACTTGGGCGATGCAGCTATGTTCCTGCTTTTGCAAAAATTGCGCAGCCTCGTACGCGATGCAAGGTGCGTCTGTCCGTGTCGCCGGCGGAATATCCGCTGCCGAGATCGTGTTACCTATTGTGATACAAACGACACCCCGCAAGATGGAAAATGTAACAAAAACAGCTAGTGACGGGCTGAGTGATCCCAGCCAACGGTGCCATCGGTTTTCCAGTAAGTAATTGAATTTATTGTGAAAGTTTACCCTTGGCGACAAAATTTGTATCACAGTAGGTCTCACAATATTTATCATAAATAGTAATTGGGCGCGCTCGGAACGCGACGCGAAGTGATTGATACCAAAAAGTTTTTTGCGACACGCGATGATCATTGTCGGAAACCGCCAGTCTTGGCGAAGAAATCGCACCGGAAAGGCTTCGATGGGCCGCTTCCCGTCTACCGTGGGAGCCGATGGATGGCATCAGGCGCACCCGTCGCTGGATTGGGACTTGGCGGGTGCGTCCCATCCAGACAGCCATGCCGGTGCCGTTTGACACTCATTGCGGATGGCTCGGCTCTGAGGTAATTTAGATCCTGATCGGATGGGAAAGTGCCTGCTGTCGCGACGGTTTTTTGTTTTCTGTTCCTGTCTCGGCTGATTGTGAGCTCTTTAACAGCCTTGATACCGCAACCTTGGGGGCTTGTGGTCATCAGGTAGCGACGGTGGAAACAGGCCATGCTCCGACTTTGCGGATTCATCGCGGTCTTCTTCGTAGCGGCCCTTACGACCTTCGATGCGTCGGCCGATCGACGGGTCGCCCTGGTGATCGGCAATTCCGACTACCGGCAATTCCCGGCGCTGAAGAACCCGGTCAAGGATGCCGAGGACGTCTCCAAGACGTTTCGACTGGCAGGGTTCGAAGTTTTCGTTGCAAGCAATCTCACCAAGCTGCAGTTCGAAGAGCAGTTCCGCAATTATCTTGCCGCGATCGATGGCGCCGACCTCGCCGTCGTCTACTATTCCGGTCACGGTTTCCAGATCGGCGGCGAAAACTTCCTGATTCCCGTCGATGCCTCGTTGAAGCAGGCTGCGGACATCGAGGTCCAGGCCATCAAGCTCAACGATGTCCTGGAACAGATGCGTTCGAAATCGAAGATCCAGGTGATCGTCCTCGATGCCTGCCGCAACAATCCGTTCCCGCGCAAGAATTACTGGCTGAGAGACCAGCTTATCACCGGAGGCAACGCCGGGCTCGCGCAGGTCAGAAGCTCGCTGAACACACTCATTGCCTTTGCCACCGAGCCTGGGGCGGCGGCCTATGACGGCAGCGGCGACCTCAGTCCGTTTTCGGCGGCGTTTTCCCGTCGCGCGCTGGCCCCGAACCAGGAGATCCGCACGGTCATGGCGGCGGTGCGCCGGGATGTGGTGGAGGCAACAAAAGGCCTGCAGGTTCCCTGGGAGAACTCGTCGCTGATCGACGAAGTGGTGCTGATGCGCCGCAGCAACCGCCCCTCGCTGCCGCCGGTGCTTGAAAAGGTCGTGTTGTCGGGGGTCGGCCCGGTCGATTTAGGCCTGCCGGAACCGGTCGATGTCGACGGCGGAACGATCACCGTGAGCATCGAGAGACCACCTGCTCTCGGCCGCCTCATGCTGGACGGGAATCCTGTCGAGGTTGGCGAACCGATCCAGGGCAAGGACCTGCCGCGTTTGCAGATGGATGTGCCCAAGGGGGTCGACGCGCAGGACGAGGTGGATATGCTGGCCTACGCCACGCATGACAATTGGGGCGGTCAAAGCCAGGGCATCCTGGTGTTCCGGGTCAAAAGCGGCGAAGGGGCCCATGGCGAACAGGTCATGGCCTCGCTCGCGGCCGAGCAAAAGCAACAGGTGGTGGAGCGCGGCATTCATATCACAGGTGCCGCCGAGGCGATCGAAAACCGCGACATTGATGTTCCCGTTGGCGTGGGCCCGGTTGCGCTTAACCTGGATTTCCCGACCGACGATCCCGCGGTCAGTCTCAAAGTTTCGGCATATCCCGCGACAGGAACCCTTTCGCTCCCCGACAGAACCCTGTCACCTCAGTCCAGCCTGATGGCCGCTGAAGTCGAACGGCTGCGCTACGAACCTCAGATCGGAGTCGTCGCGCCGGTCGAGGTCGGCTTCGAAATCCGTGCGGACAGCGCTTCGTCCAAGCCCGCCACGATGAAGCTGTCGCCAAGCGTCGATCCGTGCGACTCCGCCGCCGGCGAGCCTCTGGACCTGCAAGGCGTCGTTCCCGGCCTGCTGCCGAACGAAATCGGCGCCAGCGCCGTGGAGGTTTGCGAAGCCGCTGTGAAGGCTTACCCCGATGTCCCACGCTTCCGCTACGAACTGGGGCGCGCGCTGCTTGCAGCCGGCAAGGTCGAGGAAGCGAAGACAGCCATCGAGGAGGCCGCCAAGAAGGGACATGTGCGCGCCGTGTTCGAGCTCGGCTACATGTATGCGACGGGAACCGGTATGGCCATCGACCGCACGCAAGCCAACGCTCTTTACGCAGCAGCATCCGACAAGGGCGATCCCTACGGCATGACGTCCTGGGGCCGTATCTTGTTCAACGGCAGGGGCGTCAAGCCCGATACCGCCAAGGGCCTGGACCTGCTGCTCAAGGCGGCGGCGATGGGGCACACCTATGCCATGAACGATCTCGCCGCGATCTTCACCGAGGGCCGCAACGGCGTGCCCGCCGATGCGACCCGGGCCGTTGCTTTCCTCGAGGCCGGCGTGCAGCGGCAGGACATGTATTCGATGAACCTGCTCGGGCGCAATTATCTCAACGGTCAGGGCGTTGAGAAGGATCCGAAGACGGCGCTGGGGCTCTTCCAGAAGGCCATGGACCTCGGCCAGCCCTACGCTCCGGGCAGCCTTGCGCGCATGTACCGGGACGGCGTCGGGGTCGAGCAGAACGTCGCCGAAGCGCAAAGGCTGTTCGAACTGGCGACCGCGCGGGGCGACCAGTCGAGTGCCTATGACCGCGCGGCCCTCGAAATGCAAAAGGCCGACAAGGCCGACCAGGCCGTCGCCGTGCGTTTCCTTGCATTCGCGGTCGCGCTCGATTTTCGCAAGGAACTGCCGGACGCCCAGAAGATACTGGCACAATTCGGGGCGAAGCCGAAAACGGCGGCGTTGAAAGCGCTGCGCCAAGAACTCAAGTCGAAGCTTCCCGCGTCCGGTTCGCTGGACGCACAACTGGTCAGCGTGGCCAGGCGAGTCTGGGAAGAAGCCAATCCGCGTCGGGACTTGTTCTGATCAACTGGGAGGCAAAGATGGGCAGGATATCGAAGCAAGCAATCATCGGAACAATTCTGTCCGGCGTCCTGGCGGGGCTCATGGGCTGCACGTCCTTGGTGCCCCAGCTTGAACCTACGCCGCTTGTGGCGAAGCCCCAGCCGAAGGTCGTTCGCACGGCGCCGCCGCGAAAGGTCGTCAAGAAGAAGATCGTCAAGAAAGTGGTCCAACCGGTTGAGGAGGTCCAGCCGGTTGAAGGGGTCCCTGTAAAGCCGCCTGTCTTTCCCACTGCGGGTGGAGGCGGAAGCGGAGGGGGAAGCAGCGGCGGTGGCGGCGGCTGGGGAGGAGGTTAACCAGTAGGTGTAAAGGGGGAGGCGTTTCCGCCGCAATCAGTAAATCCAGACGCCAAATCACACCGATCCGCCAACAAGCGCTGCTACCCCGGATGCAGCCTCCGCATCCCTGTACCCGCCTTAGCGCACCATCCCGCAACTTGAGCGCGAGCGACATTTTCACGCTTTCGCGACGACCGGCGCACCTGCTCGCCAAGCGGGTGCAAGTACTCTATGCTCCTGCCAGGTGTCGTGTCGATACGGTGGTCCTGGGCAGGGGCATTCCATGTTCGAAGTCGTCGCATTCTGGTGGAAGACGAGGCTGAAAGACCCCGCCACACGAGGTCTAGGCCTGATCGTCGCGCTTTCCGGCTTGCTGCTGCTCGGATCGCAAACCGCCAACGCCGCGCCGAACTGGACGCTTGATCCCACAGCATCAGTCATCACCTACCAGTCGGTTAAGAAGAACACGATCGTCGAGACCAACAAGATCAGGAACATCACCGGCACACTTAATTCGGCGGGTGATGCCAAGGTCACATTCGACCTCAATTCGGTCGATACCGGCGTCGACTTGCGCAACGTCCGCATGCGCTTCCTGTTCTTCGAGACATTCAAGTACCCGACGGCCGAGCTGACGGCCAAGGTGGATCCCGCCGCATTCGCCGATCTCGCGACAAAGCGCAGGGTGAAGTCGACGCTGCCTTTCCGTCTCAATCTGCACGGCGTCGACAAGGACCTCGAGGCCAGCATCGTCGTCACCATGATCAGTGACAACATGGTCTCCGTCGCTTCGGAGGCTCCGGTCGCGGTTCATGTGGAGGATTTCGGCCTGCTGCCGAATGTCGACAAGCTTCAGCAGGCGGCCAATGTGACCAACATCGTTCCGACCGCGTCGGTGTCCTTCGATTTCGTCTTCACCGCTGACGGCAGCAAGCCCGCCGCCGCCCAGACCGTCGCTGCAAGCACAGCCGACGTCGGCCCCGTTGCCACCGATGCCGCGAAGGCGAATTTCAGCGATGAGGAATGCCTGAACAGGTTTACCGTGCTCTCGCGCACTGGTGCGATCTACTTCCGTCCCGCCAGCGCGCGGCTCGATGCGAAAAGCCGGCCGTTGCTGACGGAGGTCGAAGGTGTCGTCGGCAAATGCCCAAGCTTGAAGGTCGAGGTCTCCGGTTACACCGATTCCGACGGGTCGCCGGACGCGAACAAGCTGCTCTCGGAGCGGCGAGCCCAGGCGGTTGCCGACGCCCTGATTGCCGAGGGCATTCCGCGCAATCAGATCAGCGCCGCCGGCTATGGCGAAGATCGGCCGGTTGCCGCCAACGATACGCCGAAGAACAAGGCGCTCAATCGGCGGATCGAGTTTTCCGCCTCCAAGCTCGTGAACTGAGGTTCCGGTGAGGTCCGATCTGATCGCCTGTTGCGGTGGCCTCTTTCGTGCCGCCGGGCTTGCCGCGCTTGCCTTGCTTTTGACTGTAACAGCCGCCAGTGCCGAGCGCCGGATCGCGCTGGTTCTGGGCAATTCCCAGTACCAGCACGCGGCGCCGCTCGCCAATCCGGTGCGCGACGCCCAGGCCATGGCCGAACGCTTGAAGAAACTCGACTTCGAGGTCTTTTCCGGCTTCGACCTGCCCAAGCTGCAAACACAGGCAACGATCGCCCAGTTCGCAAAGCAGGGGCGCGGTGCCGACATCGCCCTGTTCTTTTACGCCGGCCACGGCTTGCAGGTTTCGGGCAAGAACTACCTACTTCCAGTCGACGCCACGCTTGAGGACGAAACCTCCCTCGACTTCGAGGCCGTGTCGGTTGACCTCATTTTGCACCAGATGTCGCGAGAGACCAGCATCAGGCTGGTATTTCTCGACGCTTGCCGCGACAATTCCCTCGCGGAGATGCTGGCCAAGACCGCTGGCGGCAAAGGCGCAAGCAGCGGCCTTGCCGAAATCCCGATAGAGAAGGGCGGCGCCGGCACGCTCGTCGCTTTCGCCGCCAGTCCCAATCAACTCGCCTACGACGGGTCGGGCGAACATTCGCCTTTCACCTCGGCGCTGCTCAAGCATATCGGCGCACCGAACGTCCCCATCACCGAGGCCATGAACGGGGTCACCAGCGACGTCTTGAAGGCAACCACCGGCAAGCAACATCCCTGGATCAGCGTCTCGCTGACCACGGAGGTCGTTCTGCACAAGGTCGATCTCAATGCGCCATTGATCGTGGGCGAGGCGAGCGCGCCTCAGGCCGAAGGCGGATCCGACGCGCGCAACACCGGCGCTGCAAGCGCATCAGGCCAAAGCGACGACCAGCTTGCGCTCGATGTGCTGCGTCAGAAGATCCCTAGGCTGGGGTCGGACGCCCCGATCTTTTTCGACCATCCGATCGATTTCGGCGATCCGGCAATCGACGGCAAGAGCATCGCCCAGCTAATCAAGGGCAAACCCCTGTTCAGCCCGGTGGAGGGATTGGACAAGTCGGTATGGGAGGACAAACGCTGCGACGGCTGCCATGAATGGGACGAGGCACGGCTATGCGAACAGGCGAAAAATTTCGCCACCAACGATGCTTCCGTTTTGCGCCTGCAACATCCACTTGGAACGCGCTTCAAGGTGGCGCTTGCCAAATGGGCTCAAGGTGGCTGCAAGTAAGCATCCGCCGATTGGCGCAGCGCCTCGATCTCGGCCATCTGGATGCCCATTTCGACAAACGCGGAAAGAACGGCAAAGCGGTCCACCAGTGCGACACGCGCCAGCCCGGCCAGAACACCGGCATTGACTGCATGGGCGGCAGGAAACGTTAAGGCCGATGGTGCTTCTGCGCCGACAACAGATCCGACAATAAAGGAACCGTTGTCACGCCATCCCGCCGCCCGGGCAATCCAGGCTCCCGGGGTTGTTGGCGGCGTTGCCTCTGCCTGGCTCACTGCGGCGCGATGGTGGGGGCTGTCCGGTTCACCAACCCAGTCGCGAACATAGGCGAGCAACTCGTGATCAGTCCCATCGAGCAACTCGCTCAGATGGCTCAGGCATTCATGCGCCCACCAGACCGCAGCCCGATCGGGAAGCAGGTAGGCACAGAACGTGATCGCCTCTTCGGGAACGCGCCCGGCGAGCAGGTCGCGGCAAAATTCGATCGATTGCTGTTCGGTTGGAAGGGCTCTCATGTCCCGGGCAATAGCGGGACAAGCCATGAAGAGATCCTGTGCCGTTTTGAATCGGAGCTCATTGGCCATGACCGCCACGCCTTCATCGAGAAGCTCCAACCACTCAAGCCCCAGGCGCGGCGCGGGTCAAGTCTCAACCGGTGACGCTGCAACAACTGCCGGCACCGCCGCATCCCCTGGCGTTTATCGACAGACAATTGCCCCGGAATTTGGTATGATCACCACCATCGAAATCGGATGCTCAAGCAGGAGTAACCGCTATGCAGTGGGGCAGTTCAGCCTTGGTGTTGGCAGTCGTGTTTTTCTCGACTCACGCTTCCGCCGACCCTGTTCAGAAATCAGAAGACATCGTGAAGTTTTTTGCCGGCGCCGCCGACCTCGGTAAGTCGCGAGGAATTTGTGTAGGAACCGAGGAAGAGTGCAAGAGCAAGACCAAGGCAAAAGACGCGCCGGCCGAAAAATCCAGCCTCGATATGCTGATCAATTTCGGGTTGGATTCGGCCGAACTCGACGCGACAGCGCGCAGTGAACTCGACGAGTTCGCCAAGGCCTTGAAGGACAGGCGGCTGAGCACATTCAACTTCGTTGTCGAAGGCTACACCGATGCCACCGGCACGGTCCACTACAACGAAGGCCTGTCGCAACGGCGAGCGCAATCGGTGGCAGCCTTCCTGACGGCCAATGGTGTCGAGGCCCCCCGCATCAACCCGATCGGCATGGGCGAAAAGAATCCGCGCAGCCCCAACCCGTACGATCCGGCTAACCGCCGCGTGGAAATGCGGATAAAGACGCAATAGCACCTACCGCGTGCCACTGTTCCAGGAACGCCGGCGGTCAGTTCTTGAGCACGCCGCCCACAGCCACACCGGTGCCGAAGATCAGCGCCTTGGTGAGGAAGTCGTTGTTATCCCGGGGCGGCGGAAGATCATCATCCTGCCGCACCACTGTGTCCCGGTTGCGCCGCTTCTGAACGACCTGCTGTTGTTTGCGGGGTTTCTGTGCCACCGGTCTCTGCGTGCGGACCTTCTTTACCACCTGTTTTTTCGGCTGCGTCGCACGGGCCTGATCGGCAGCATATCTGGCGCGCACGGTTTCCATCATCGGATCAGTCTGGATCACCAGGAATGCAAGTTGCTCGCGTGTCAGATAGCTGGTCTGCGGCAGGCCGTTCTCCACCTGCCAAATACCGATCGCCTGGCGGGTCTGTGGGCCTATGTTTCCGTCGACGCGGCCAAGCTCGTTGCCCAACGCTTCGATGCGCAATTGCAAGTCGATGCGACCCTGGCGGTCGAGGCCAATGGCATTTTCCGTCAACTCGGTGCCCGGTGTTTGCTTCACCTCGTCGGGGACGCCGACCGAGGTGCGCACTGCGGAGCCGGAACTGGCGTTCGCCTGGTCCGTATCGAGTGCCGCGACCTGCCGGTTCTGGGCTTCCGGGTCGTTCAATTCGTCGATGTTCAGCCGCGCCACCGTGGCGAAGCGGCCGTTTGGGAACTGCTCGAGATAGGCCTCGTAGAACGGCACCGAGTTGCGCTTGGAGGCTTCATCCCAGAGCCGCTGCTCGACTTCCCAGGAAGGCGGGTCACCAACCACCAGCGTGGGGGCGGTTGCCGCCCCGGCATTGGCAGGCTGTGCTTCAGGCGCCGCCACGACAACGGGTTTTCCAATGAAGACCTCGCGCCCCAGCGACGCGTTGTGCCAAGGCCTCTGGCGACCTTGCGTCGTCTCGGTCACTTCGCCGCGCACGCGCGTCAGCGCGCTCTGGATCTCAATGCCGGGTTCGGTCAGGTGCCTGGCGAGCGCCGTGGAGTAAGGGCTGTTGACGCCGTTGCCGTCGAAAGCGATGGCGCCCGGATCGGTTGCATAGGCGATCAGGATGCCGCCCGTGCCTACGCCGTCCGATCTTGCTTCGATCGGTGCCAGACCGGACCCCAACGAACGCGACTTCGGCAGCGAGGCGGCCAGCGTCCTGGCGAGCGGATTGTCGCGGCAGGCATCGAGTATGATCACGCCGACCGCCGGATCGGGCGGCAGCGCCGCCAAGAAGTCGTCGACCTGAATGGTGCGGGTCTTGAGATAGGCCGGCGACGTCAACTCGGCGTCGACCGGTATCACGAAATTCTTGCCGTCGACCTGCATGCCGTGCCCGGCATAAAAGATGACGGCGAGGTCGGCATCGTAAGACTGCTCTGTGAACCGGCTGATGAGGCTGTGCATGCCGGCATTGTCCTGATCCATCCCCTCGATCACCTCGAAGCCGGCATTGCGCAGCGTGGAGGCGATGAGGTGCGCGTCGTTGGCGGGGTTGGGCAAAGCGACAGCATGAATGTATTTGCTGTTGCCGATGACCAGCGCAACGCGCTTGGCGTCGGGCGTGGCTGCCTCGGCGCTGAACGCGGCAAGGACAAAAAGGAAAAATCCCCTCAGAAATACGGTCAACGCTTTCATGGACCAGCCCTCCGCCCACCAGGGCGCACTGTTGATGTCTGCGCATGCTAAATTTCGTCAGCGACAAGGTCGCTTATGCCAAAATGGCTCTTGGGCTTTTGTGATCCTGACCACAGTCTTGGTTCACAAAGGACCCGAAAAAGTTTGCTATTGTAACACTTGGCAGCAGGAACACCAATGGTCTGGAGCGAAACGCGCGCCGCGCGGGGCGGGTCAAATCGAGCCTATTAGAGTCGTAATCGCCTGCTTGTATTTTTCGAACTCCGGCGATGTCTGGCGGACTTCCGTCGTGGTCGATACCGGTTGGCCTGCGCCGGTCCCCGCGGGGCTGAGCTTTCGGCCCATTTTCCTTTCGGCCCAGTCCACGACATAGCCGGCGGTCTTGCCGGTGAGGAACGGGTTGGCCTGAATGACGGCCGACCCGAGCACGGCGCTCAATTGCGCCGAACCCGACGCCGACAGCACCTGATGCGCGCCTTCCATGCCCAGGAAATGGCAGAGATAGAGCCGGCCGGCTGTGATCTGGTGGCCTCGCGCCCGAAGATAGGCCTCACCCTCGCGCGCAAGATTGCGCACCATCTCGCGCGAGATCGTGTAGTCGTAGCGCAGAGCAAGGAGATCCGCATTTGAAAGTGTGCGCGCCAGTTCGGGACGGTAGGTGTTCATCATCCTGATCCAGGTCTTCGATATGAATTGGCCGGCACCGGTTGCTGAAGAAAGCGGGTTCTTGGCGCGGGCGCTGCCACCACTTTCGACATGAACGATACGGTCGGTCAGTGTTTCGACAGCAGGATCGCTCGTTGCGACCGCGGCGGTCACCGTGCCCAGCGGGTCGATCGCCCCGCCATTCTGATAGAGCTCGAAATGCAGATGCGGCCCGGTCGACAGGCCGGTGGTGCCGATATAGCCAATGATGTCGCCGGCCTTCACCTTTGTGCCGACACCGCTTGCGATTGCGAATTTCTGCATATGCGCGTAGCGCGTCTCGCGTCCGGTGGCATGCGCAATCTTCACCAGGTTGCCGTAACCACCGCCGTCGCCCTGGAAGGCGATCTCGCCGTCGAAGGCGGCTGCGATCGGCGTACCCGAGGGGGCTGCCCAATCGACGCCCTTGTGGATGCGAACCACGCCCAGAATTGGGTGCTTGCGCGGACCGAAGGTGGACGTCATGACCCCGTTGACCGGCGTGACCATGCCGTTGGTGACCGTCAGCGAGCGAACCTGATCGTCGCCGGTAACGCACGCAAACTGACTGTCGCTCTGCTGGAAGACGAAGCATTCGAGGCTCTTTTCAGTACCCTGCACACCGACATACAGCACGCGTCCGTCGGTCTCGCCCTTGCCGCGGGGCGTTTGCGAATAGAGCAGGACAAGGCGCTGGTCCTCGCTGGCGAAGGCGTCCAGATCCTGTCCTCTCGACAGGTACATGATCGCTTCGCCGATCACGCCGGTCGGAACTTTGTTGCGCGCAGCCGTCGAATAGATTGCGTCGAGCAGGCGATATTGCCGCTTGTGCGTGCCTTCTTCCGGTGCACCCGAATAGTTGAACAGATCTTCGCGGACCCAGGGATCGACACCCGATACGAATGCACCCGCGGCGTTGCGCGTCAGCGTGCCGACAAAGACGTTCTTGGCGTAGATCGACACCTGCATGAGCGACATTGTTGTCGTCTCGCGCGTCGGCCTGAAACCACGCATGGCGACGACATAACCCGGTTCCAGGCCTTCGCGGTTGAAAAGCGCCTTCAGCGCTTCGCCCGCCCGCCTGGCGTCCTCGACGGAGAAATGCGCATCGAGCGCAACGCTGTCCAGGCTGCGGTCGTTGAGGATTTTCACGAACGTGTCTTCGGTCGCCTCGAACCGCTGATACTCATTCGTGACGGTTGCGACACTCGTGTTGTTTTCGATCTGTGTCTTCTGGAATGCGGGCAGGGCTGCTTCGCCTGCATCGATTGTTTCACCCCAGCCGGCTTCGGGATCGTCGGTGCCCATCTGCTGCCCCGAAGCAGCCGGAGCCTCGTTGGGGGCAGGCGAGGGCTGAAGATCGTTCTGCAGATCCCCCGCCGGCGGCTGAAGATCGTCCTGCAGATCGTTGGACGGCGGCGGGGCGGTCTGCCGTTGCGCCTGGAAGAATGCGAAGTCTTCCTGCGTCGACGGTATCGTCGTCATGAATTTTTCGCTGGCGCTGAGCATCACATCCGACAGGATTTCGATCTGCGGAGAAATCCCGGCCTGATCGAGATCCGCCGGCTTCGCGATCGAACGGCCCCTCGACGTGGCGTCGGCGTCGGGGGCAGGGGTGATCCACATCGGGTCCCCGGCAAGGTCGATAATGGCAGGCACATAGACCGATGCATCGGCCGGCACGTCGTCCACCCCTTCGACCGCGTGAAGCTCTTCGTCTTCGTCGCCGAACGACCAATAATCGGCGGTGAGGTAGAAGCCCACGGCGATCGACAGCATGATGATCGCGGCAAGACCGGCAAGCAGCCGGCGCCAGAGCTTGCGTCTGCGAAGCGCAAGGCGCTCCTGCTTCTTCTGTCTGAAGCTCATGTCGATACTGTGCGTCACGGGCTGCTTCCGGTCAGGAAGAACGTCCACCGCACCTGTTCGAGCGTATCGACTTCGAGAAATTGCGCCGCGATATGGCCGCGCTGCCAGCATTCGTCGATGCCGCGGACCGAGAAACGCCGCCGCTCGATGCACATTTCGGTCGATCCGGTGAGGATCGCATGGCCAAACACGTCCGTGGCATAGATGTAGATGTAGCGGTTCGTCAGTTCCTCGCGGATGACGTTCACGCATTGATTTGCGCCGATGGTCCACCAGCCGTCGGTCTGGTCCGCATTGTCGATCTTCTGGCCGACTGCGAGATTGACGACGTCGAGTGTCTGATTGCAGACCGTGAATTCGGCTCGCGCTTCGCCCGATGACAGCACGGCCAGCAGCGCGGCGCCCGCGATGACCGCAAGCTTCATGCGGCCCGTGAGCGCAAGCAGGGCTCGAACCGGATCACACTGCTTTATGGGCAGGTCGGCGGACGAGTGGGGCAAACACGAGCAGCGTTCCATCGGGCGCCCATGCTATCCGCCGAGCCGGAAATACTTGGCAGTGGCTGAGAACTGAGATCCGTCGGTCTCGATTTCCTCGAGAATCTTGGGCAGCAGCACTGAGGCCGACGTCGGCGTGGAGAACGCAGCCGCCTGAATATCCTGGGGCCCCGTGATCACCATTATGATCTGCGGCACAGCCTTTCCGGCGGCCTTGTCGGCGGCGCCGAGGCCGATCGGGATGCTGAAGGTAGCCTTGTCCGATTGTGCGACGATGCGGTCGTCGAGATTGAACACCATGCCTTTGTGATCGATCAGCAACACGCTGGAAATGAGCCCGCCACGCGTCACCAGCGTGCCGCTGATCGGCGTACCGTTCGGCACCGATGTCCGGTCGAGAACAAGCTGCGGCTTGTCGGCCGCGGTCTGCCCCAGAAAGCGCAGAAAATTGGTGACTTCGCATTGGCTCGGCTCAATGAGGCGGACGCTGATGTCCGGCTCGACATGGAATTTTGCCTGGAAATCGCCCAGCATGCGTTCGAATGGCTGGACCGCCGTTCCAAAGCCTTCGATCGCGGCGGCCGTGTCGGTTGCCGAATTCATGCTCGCATAGAAACAGTCGCCGCCGCCGAAGTCGCGAACCCAGGAGATTCGTTGCGCGATGTCGTCGACGGCCGGGGGAACCGTCGGTTTGGGCACGTTCAACACGACGACAGGTTGGTCCGGCTGTTTGGCCGCCGGTGGCACGGTCTTTTGGCTCTCGGCGTCCGCGATATCCGTCTGGCTTGCAGTGGGTTTGGGGGCCGGCGCGGCCACCTGGGGCGCTGCCGGCTGGCTGATCTTTGGCTCGGGCTTTTGGCTCTCCACAACCTCCGGCTGGGCCGGCGGCGCCTTTTCGGACGGCTGCTGCGCGTCCGTTGCCGATGACTTCGGGGGGGCCTCGACCTGCGAGGGGACAGTGGGCTTCGCCGGCTCCGGCGTTTGCACTGCCCTGGCATCAGCCTGGCTTCCAGCCGGCGGCAGGCTCGCCTCTGTTTGCGGTTGCGCTTCCATTGCCGGTGGCTTCGCGGGTTCCTCGGTCTGCGAAGGGAGTTCGGCCGGCTTGGCCGGTTGCGGCTTTTGAGCCGCCGCGGCATCTGGCTGGTTTTCAGCCGGCGGTACGCCGACCTCCGGCTGCACGGGCGGAACTGGCTTTGCCGGCTCAGGGGCGTTCGCGACTTTGTCGGCGGAGGTCGGCTTTGACGTTTCCGGTGCAGGCTTTGATGGTTCGGGCGCGGAAAGCGATGTCTCGCCGGCAGTCGGCGTCGCCGGCGTCATGAACCCGCTCAGATACAGGCCCGCGCCTGAGGCGACAGCCAGCGTCGCCAAGGCAGCGATCGCGATGGTTCGGGTCTTTGTGGATTTCTTGGGCATATCCGCCGTGACCGCGCGTGGCGGGCCGGCGACCGGCGAAGGCTGCGGTTCGGACAAATGCGCGGGCCGGACATGCGGGACGAAGCGCTGCTCGCCCGGGCTCGTTGCCGTCGGCGCGTTATGTCCCGCGACATTGGATGGCTGGGGCTGGCCCTTGGGATCAGTAGCAAGGGTTTGCCCGGCTGGCGGCAAAGCCGGCCGGTTGCGGGGTGTGATGGACGTCGGCGGCTTTGTTTCTTCGTCTTCGCCACGCGTCATCCTGGCGATATCAGCCATGCTGACCGGCCGGTCTCGCGGATCCGGTTGCAGCATGGCTTCGACAATGTCACGAAAATCGTCGTCGATGTCGGAGAGGTCAGGCACGGCCCGGCGCTTTTCGATGATCTCGAGCTGCGATCCGCTCATGTCGATCGGCTTCCCGCGCAGAGCGGCAGCCAGCACCAGTCCAAGGCTGTAGATGTCGGACTGTTCACTGACGTCGCCGCTGTACAGCCCGAGCTGTTCGGGTGAAACGTAGTTGTACTTTCCCGCGAACTTCCCGCCGATCAGCGTCTCCCCGCCTACGGTCGCTGATCGCGCTATGCCAAAATCGATGATCTTTGCGCGGTCGACCCGGCCCCCTGGCAGGATGATATTGTCCGGCGAGAGGTCGCGATGGATTGCTCCCGCTTGATGCACGGCGCTCAGGCCGGATGCGAGGCGATGGCAGAGCTTGCGCACCTCTTCCGTCGGCATCGGGCCACGTCGCATGATGTCGTACAGCGACGCGCCGTCGACGAATTCCATGGCAAGGTAGGGACGGCCGATCCCGGGATCGATGGTGAAGACGTGGTATCGCACGACTGCGTCATGCGACAGGTGGTTGAGGATCGAGGCCTCCTTGCGGAACAAGGACAAGATCGTCTGGTCACGGGCAAACTCGGGCAGGACGATCTTGATCGCGACGTGGTCTCCGGTCTGGATGTTGTGGCCACGGTAGACCTCGCCCATGCCGCCGAATGCGATCCGCTCGTCAAGTTCATAGATGCCGCTGAGCTGCGTGCCTACGGCGGTATTGGCCACCTGCGGCGATATTCGCGTCTTGTCGTCGGCGCTCATCGGCCTCGGCCCTCCGCTCCGGACAAATCAGGGTGGAGCGATTGTCCGTTGCGCCCTTTTTTGATCTTCACCAGCACGATGGTGACATTGTCTGTTCCGCCCCGCGTCAGCACCGTTTCGAGCAGATTTTCGCACGCCGCCTGAGGGGGCGCCGATACGACCGCGGCCTCGATTTCAGCGTCGGTGACATGCGCCGTCAGCCCATCGGTGCTCAACACAAAAATGTCCCCTGGCATCAGTTCGCCTTGTTGGAAATCGATGACGAATTCCTCGCTGACGCCGACAGCATGCGTGATGACATTGCGGCGTGGCCAGGTGAGCGCCTCGGCTGCACTGATCATGCCTCGATCGAGGAGTTCCTGCACTTCGGTGTGGTCTTTCGAAATCTGCGAGATCGAGGCGTTGCGGATCAGATAGATCCGGCTGTCGCCCGCCCACAGGCAGGCAAACCGTCCGTCCATCGCCAACAGGGCGGCGACCGTGGAACCGATGGTTATGCCGCGAGATTCCGATATGCCGCGGATCTCTGCATTGGCGCGGCTCAGCCGGTCCTCGAAGCGCGCCCTCAGATCCGGAGCGGAGCTTGCGATGCCGATCGTGGCCAGATGGTCGACAATGCTGGCTGAGGCGACCTCTCCGGCCTCATGCCCGCCCATTCCGTCGGCCACCGCCCAAAGGCCGGTTCGTGGCTCGAGCAGATAGCTGTCCTCATTGAGCTCGCGGACACAGCCTTTGTGGCTCACGCCGAAGCTCTCGAAGAGAAGGGCGACATCGTTCAATTTGCCACCAAGCGCTTCTCAAGCGCCCTCCACGGCGCACCGCCGGGTGCCCGCTCGAGCCACTTTGCCACAGGCACGAACATTAGAGTATCGAAATTAAGGTCCGGGCGCCTGTGGCTCATGCAGGGTGTCACCGCATTGAAAAACTCGAAGCCCATCTCAAAATGCCTTCGGACAGCTGAATCCGGAAAGTGCGGAAAGGAAGAAGGGGCCTGAGCCACTCTGGATCGTATAGGTGACGTCGCGCCCGCCGATCACGAAGCGCGCTTCGACATTGGTGTCGGTGCCGGTGATGGTCGCCTTGTCCATGAGCCGCTTCAGCGCCCATGGCCCTTCGAACTTGATGGTGGATTCGCGGCCTGGCATTTCCGGCGTCAGGCTCAGGCTGGCGGAGCCGGAGGCCGAGCCGCTCGGCCAGGTCACGGTGCTTGGCGCGTTGCCCGCCTGGTTGCTCTGGACGGTCTGACCGTCGACATCGAGCACCGCCGCATCGGCATCGCCATGCAGCGAGAACGGCGTGAAGGTCACGCTGACCGAGGGCACCGAACCGCCCTTGGGAAAAAAGGCGCTGCGGATTTCGGCCGCCAGCTGGAAGTTTTTCAGCGTCGACTTCGACAGGTCGCGGCCGAAGCGCGCATCCTGTTTCCAGCTCCAGTCCTGACCGGTCATATCGATCAACGATGCGAGGTTCTGTGCGAAGAACCGGTCCATCAGCCCGCCCGGAGCGAACAGTTTGGCAAAATCCGCCATCGCGATGTCCTCGGTGCCATTGCCGGCGAAAGGATAACGGCCGTTGACCGCCGCCTCGCAGGGCTGTGTGACCGTCTGGTCGAGCATCTGGTTCAAATTTGCCACCGAGGTCTCGGTGACGTTGCCTTCAAACTCGTCCGCCGTCGCATTGACCATCCGACCGAGCTGCTTGGGTAGTCGCGAGACATTGGCGCGAAGGGTGGCTATCTGGAGCTGCAGGTTTGCGTTGACGCGTTCCGTCTGGGAGGGAACGTCGGTCGCCAGTTGCAGGCTCTGGTAGATATCGCGGAAATTCTGGGTCAAGGCATCGATCGGGCGGTGTCCGGCAGGACCGCTCACCAAGGCCTGGAATGACCTGAATTGTGCTTCGATGTTGGCCCCGGGATTCTGGTTTTCCGCGTTTGCGGATCCTGCGCCGGCACGGCTTTGCGATTTTCCGGTGGCGATTTGAATGCCGATGCGAGCCAGACCCTTGGCCATGTTTGCGGCGTCTTGTGACTGGCCTTGAACAGCGTCCCGCGTCAGAGCTGTTTCGTCGGCGATCGCCGTAAACAGCTGTTCGATCGGCGAGGTTGGCGAGGCGACGGCGGAAAGCGCGATATAGTGCGGCTTGTCCTTCAGCATCGCCTTGAATTTCAACCCGTCGAGAACGCTGTTCCACGCCGTTGCGAACTCCTTGCCATAGCGATCGAGAAGTTCGGGACCGAGCTTGGGCAACTCCTGATCGATGCCGCCTTGCTCGCCGCCGCCACCGAGGACCCACTGGTCGTCGACGAGCGTCTGGGCAATGCGGGAGAGTTGCCCGAGATAGAAGGTATTGAAGCCGGCATAGGTATAGAGGCCGGGAACACGAAGGCTCGACAGATCGCCGCCATCGACACGCTCGAACAGCAGCTGCGCTTCCGGGCCGCTTTTCAGGGAAACAGAAAAATCATCCAGCGCTGCCGCGTATACTGCGGACTTGACCAAAGCGGAGGCACGGTCGGCAAGGCTCATGCGCCCGAGCGACCGTTGGGCGGCTTCGACGAGCGGCTGGTTGAGTTCGAAAACCGGATCGTAGGCATCGTCCAAGGCAAGCATGGCGCGCAGGTGCTTTTCGAGCTGCTCGCGTCCTTCGCGGTTGTTTTCACCTGGATACCGGTTCTGCTCCCAATCCTGCTTCATCCAGGAGATGATCAACGCGTCGTCGACCTTCGGCGCCTTGCCGCCAAGCATCAGATAGATTTTCAACGGTTCGTAGAGCGCGGCGGGATCAGCCATCCTGGCCTGGATCGTCCGCTCGGCCTGGATCAGCAGGCGCGATCGGAACATTCGTTCCAGCGCTTCCCGGTAAGCCGTCTTGGATGCCGAAAGAAGTCTCTCCCGCTGGCTGAGGCCGAACGTCTCCTCGATCGTTGTCGGCGCGTCGCCGGTTTCGAACCCAGCCGGCAGATTGCGCAACTGGTCGAGCGGGCCAATAACGTTTTCGAGGTCGACATCGGTGACCTCGGTGCTTTTGAGCAGCGCGTCCGCCGTCTGGCGATACTGGCTCACGGCCTGCGTGGTGGAGGCGATCAGCGACCTGTTGGCTGTGAAGCTCAGGGCCAGGGTACCGAGGGCCGCCGCAGCGATCAACGCGATGGCGCCAAGGCCAGCGAACCTGGCGATCGTTGCACGTCTTACGGCTGATTTGTCATACGAAACCCCTCCGGATTCGGCAAAAATGACGTCCGTCAGCAGATCGTGCAAAAAGAAGCTCTTGCCGGTTCCGGAAAGATGGGCGCGGGGATTGCTGCCAAAATTGCGGCCGATCGCGCCCAACACCTGATCGATTGGCGTTCCCTCTTGCGTGCCTGAAGAAAAATAGAGTCCACGCAGGCTGACATTCACCTGGCTGCGGGTCGGATCGAACAGGCTGGCGATGAAATTCGTAATTCGCTCCTTCAGTGCGCCAAACTGCGCCGGAAAGCCAAAGACGGATATGCGCGCGACCGGATCAGCCTCTTCCTGAAGGCGGTCAGGTATCTCCTCTGCCAGGCGTCT
This sequence comes from Mesorhizobium sp. WSM4808, assembly GCF_055811675.1. NCBI lineage: Bacteria > Pseudomonadati > Pseudomonadota > Alphaproteobacteria > Hyphomicrobiales > Phyllobacteriaceae > Mesorhizobium > Mesorhizobium sp. WSM4808. The sequence continues at coordinate 134,917 of NZ_JBVVQX010000008.1, read as the reverse complement.
TGCCAGTGTATCGAATTCGGCCGGAGCCTCGGCGGCCATATTCTTGTTGCGATCCGTGGTCTGGAATGTCGCACCCCAGACCTTGCGTCGGCGGGGCTCGTCGAAGCCGCCGAAGTAATCCATGAACCCTGAAACCAGGTCGGCCTTGGTGAACAGCAGGTACACCGGAAACTGGATTTTCAGCGTCTCGTGGATTTCCCGCAGACGACTGCGTATCTCGACGACGTGAGCGTCAAGCTGCTGATCGTCGAGGCTGACGAGGTCGGCGAGGCTGATGGCCAGGATGACGCCGTTTATCGGTTGCCGCGTGCGGGCTCTCTTGAGCAGTGACAAGAAGGCAAGCCAGCTCTTTTTGTCGGTCTCGGCATTGGAATCCTGCGTCGTGTAGCGTCCTGCTGTGTCGATCAGGACGGCCTGGTCGGTAAACCACCAGTCGCAGGAGCGTGTTCCGCCAACGCCCGCAACTGGCTGGGCATCACCCGAACCGGCCAGCGGAAAATTCAGACCCGAATTGACCAGCGCCGTTGTCTTGCCGGCGCCGGGCGGGCCGATGACGATGTACCAGGGGATCTCATAAAGGAAATTGCGTTTGCCGCTCGACCGCTTGAGCGCCGCCACGGCCTCATTCATGCGGGCTTCGAGCACACGCGAGTCGTCATCGCGGTCGTCATTGCGCGCGACCACGGTTTCCAGCTCTTTTTGCGCTTTTCTCGCTTGCCAGAAACGCAGGCCGTAGAAAAGCGCGAGCGCTGCCACGATCACCCCGATGATAGTCGCGCGCAGCCAGGCTGGCCCGAGAGGACGGGTATCGGCGAAGCGGATCAAGGGTCCGGCAAACCACACTGCCGCCGCAAAGCCGGCCAGCGCGATCATGCTGAATATCCGCAGCAGCCAACGCGTCATGGCCGCTCCCGACTGGCCGTGCTCACAATGTTTCCTCCTTGGCGATCATCACATCGACACGGCGGTTTTTGGTGCGGCCTTCCGGCGTCGCATTGTCGGCGATTGGCTCGTCCTCGCCCTTGCCGTCCACCGTTAGTCGCGAAGGATCGCTGAACTTCGGTGCCATCAATGTTTCGACGGCCTTCGCCCTGGCGACGGAAAGATCGAAGTTGGACTTGAACGGGCTCGATTTTCGCGGCTTCACATTGTCCGTATGGCCGACGATCCTGATTGGTCCGCGCTCGGGCTCCAGGGCCGCGGCGATATCGGCGGCAATGGGCTGGAACTCTGGCTTCGCCTCGGCCCTGCCGGACTGGAACAGCAGGAGATTGTTGATTTCCACAACAATGAATTCGCCCTTCGTGCCGATTGTCAGCCCGCCGCCTTCGACTTCCTTGGCCAGTGCCGAACGGATGCGATCGATCTGCGTGGTTGTGGCGACGGGTGGGACGACTTTCGCCGGCTCCGCCAACGGCGCCACGCTGGCCCGTTCGATGGCGATCGGCGTCGATGGGGTGAGCGCCAGCAATTCACCAGCGGTGGCGTCGCCTTCGTTGGTAATGAAGACCCGCAGTGCGAAGAATGCAGCAGTCACCAGCGCCGACGCAGCTGCCGCGACGACCCAGAGCGGCACGCGTGTCGACGATTGCGTCATGGTCGACGCCAGGCCCTGCCAGCGGGGCGAGATGTCCGCGTCCGCACGTGCCTTGAAGTAGCGAAGCGTTTCGTAGACGTCGCGCCGGACGCGTTCGAGATTGCTGTCTTCGCGTGTCAGGCCCCGGTACTGGCCCTCGAAGCCCAGCGACAGGCAGGCATGCATCAGTTCGAGCAGATCGTAGTGTGCCTCGGGACTGGCCAGGATCTTGTTCAGCGCTTCGAAAAAGCCCGTGCCGCGGGGCTCGACGTGAAAGAACTGCGACAGCATGCTGTGCTGCGCCCAAGCGTCTTTCTGTGGCCAAGGCAGGTTGCCGATGAGATCGTCGGTGGCTTCGCAGAGGACGAATTTCGCAATCCGCGCATCCTCTTCGGCAACGCCTGATTTCTCCAGTGCCCTGTCGCATCTATCAATCGCCTCGGTGACATGTTCGGCCAACGGCTCGGCTTGTCTCTCGATGGCAATAAGCCTGAACTGGCCGAACAGCATCAGCAACGGTGCGGCCGCGGCAAGGATCGGGTTTGTCGTGGAATATCTGACACGGTCCATGACATTGAGCAGGGTCTCCTGCCGCAGAGCTGACGCCGGTGCCGCCGCGGGTGCGGAAGGAACTCCCGGATAGATCACGGTCCCGGATGTCCAGCCCGGCGGTGTGTGCCGGCCGACGCCGGGATCGAATACGGTCGAATTCTTAATCAGCGAGGTTTGCCCGTCATCCGCGACGGGCACTTGAGGGACCGGCGCCGGTTTTCGCTCACGCCGTGGAGGGGCGCGAATGACGGTCTTGCCCGCCGGGCCGAAAGGATCGTCCTTCGAACTCATGGACGATCGTCCGTGCAGGCGGTGTGCCCGCGACTGGGTGAGACAGGCGCAAAACGGTTTCTCGTCAGGTGAAGGAAACGCAACCCCTGCCGACCCTGACCGTGTCCGGAGGAAGGTAGGCCATATCTTACTATCCCGCCGAAAGATGACATTTGCCGCAGACCCCCAGGTCGATCAGCCTTAGCCGCTTAGCGAATTGTCGTATGCGATCGTAATCTCACAAACTCGCGATTGGAACCGGATGCCGCGCACCAAAGAGGTTTTCTTCGTCGACTTCAGCCTCGCATCCCCCTTTGGGCCTGTCTATTTCTGCTTGTCGGCCTTGGCATAGGCCTCGCTGAAATAGGCCAGGAATATGTCCAGCATGCCGTTCTCGTGGGCTTCCTCCATGGTTCGCCAGGTCGCGACAAAAGCGTCCCAGGCCTGGCTTTTCTTCGACGAGAACGATGTGGGGGGGAGTTTCTTTCCGATCGCCTCGGGCGACAGATCGTCGAGCAGCCGCGACAGCGCAGCTTGCATGGCGGCATAGGTGGCGAATTCGTGCGTTTTGAGATCGCGGAATGCATCTTCGATGCTGCGCCTGGCATCCAGATAGCCGGCCCTGCGGCGGGCGAACATGATTTCGAGGATGTCGTCGGTTCCCGGGACGAACTTCAGGGGGTTGTTGTCGGCGGCGCTGATCATCGTCCGTTGTGTGCTCTTGGCCAGTATTTTCGCGGCCGCGCGCGCTTTCAAAAGCATGGTCAGTTCCTCGACCACAGTCCGCAGGACCGTGCCGATTTCGGCGGCAACTTCATGCGGATCGCGCGATTGAAGCAATTCCGGCGAGATGCCGGCCGCGATCGCGATTTCCCGCAGCACTTCGTCTCTGGTCGAGGGGAGAGGCGGTTGCGACGAGAACGCCGGAGCCGGAACCCGCTGCCCGGACTGTTGCTCCGAAGGAGTGAAGAACGGCTCGGCGGCGAATTCGAGCGGCCGGCCTGTCGCGGCCGGCATTTCTCGTTGTGTCGAACTGATATGGCCTGTCGTGGCGCGCTCATCGTCGATCGATACAAAGATGACATAGCGGCCGATCAGCACCCGGTCGCCATGGCTCAGCCGATGCGGGCCGGTCATGCGCTGGCTCGATCCGTTGATGTAGGTTCCGTTGCGCGAGACATCGTGCAGCCAGAAAGCGCCTGCCTCGTAGCGAACCTCGCAATGCCGGCCGGAGATGAACTTGTCGGGGTCCGGCAAGGTCCAATCACAAGCCTCACGACCGATTTCGAAGCTGCGATCGCGCGCCGCGTAACCGGTCGAGATGCCCGCAGGCAGGGCGTCGACATTGTTGATTTGCAGACTGATATACATCGAGGATCGCCGTCGAACGCTGATCGATACTCCACATTCTAGCAGTTTGCACATCCCACAGGACAGCGGCGTTTCGAGCCGATGCATCGATAGGGCAAGGTTTTCCGCTGTGCATCCTCTTTGGTCGGCCGGACAACATGTGGTAGGCTCAACATAGTCTGGTGCGGCGGGCCTAGAAAGTTCCTGGACGGATGTGGGAACTTCAAATCCACCGCGCCGGCGGCCGCGTCCAGGAGGGGCACGACCCATGCCGAACGAACGTGCCACGCTTGTGCAGACACCGGTTGGCGCCGATCTGTTGACCTTCACGCATCTTGTCGGTCGCGATGAGATCAGCCGTTGTTTGGCTTATACGGTCGGGTTCGTCAGCCCCAGCCCCGATGTCGATCCGTTGAAGATGCTGGGGGGCGTCGTTTCGGTCGAAGGTGAATCCGATCCGAAACGTTGGTTCAGCGGCCTCGTGTCCGAGTTTCGCCTGACCCGCATCGAGGATCGGCTGGCCTACTACGAAGCGGTCGTCAGGCCATGGCTCTGGTTTCTCGGCAACACCACCGATTGCCGTATTTTCCAGAACAAGAGCGTCGTCGACATCGTCAAGGACGTTTTCAAGAAATACAGCACGGCGGAATTCGATCTGCGTCTGCAGGGATCCTACCCTCCGCGCGAATACTGTGTGCAATATGACGAGACCGATCTGGATTTCGTCCAACGGCTGCTTGAGCATGAAGGCATCCTGTATTTTTTCGAGCATGACGAGGGCAAACACACGCTTGTGCTGACCGATGCGATAAGCAAGCTGAAGCCCGCGCCGGGCTACGAGAAAGTACCCTATCATTTTGAAGGGCAGGGCTCCCGGCGCGATGTCGAATACATCACCGAATGGATCCCGGGCAGTTCGGTGCGCCCGGGCGCCTATGCCCACACCGACTATGACTTCAAGAAGCCGGGCGCCGACCTTATGGCCAAATCGGCCCAGCCGTTCAGCCACAAACTGGCCGCCGGCGAAAACTATCGCCAGCCCGGCGCGCATCTCGAAGTCGGCCGGGGCGACAACCTGGCCGCGATCCGGCGCGAGGAAATCCAGGCCGTCCACCAGCGCATCGCCGCGGTCGGCACCGTGCGCGGCCTGTTTTCGGGCTGTACGTTCAAGCTGGATGGCTTTCCGCGCGAGGACCAGAACCAGGAGTATCTGGTGGTCAGTGCCGAATACAGGCTGTTCGATCCGGGATACAGAAGCCATGCCGACGTCGACAGCGAGAACTTCAAGGTGATTCTCGGCGTGGCCCCGACCGCCTTGCCCTATCGTCCGCCGCGGATCACGCCACGGCCGATCATGCGTGGGCCGCAGACGGCAACGGTGGTCGGTCCGTCAGGCCAGGAAATATTCACCGACAAATACGCCCGGGTGAAGGTGCAATTCCACTGGGATCGCCTGGGCAAGAAGGACGAGAACAGCTCCTGTTTCGTGCGGGTCTCACAGACCTGGGCCGGCAGCGGCTGGGGCTTCATCCAGATACCGCGCATTGGCCAGGAGGTGATCGTCGACTTCATCGAAGGCGACCCTGACCTGCCGATCATCACCGGCCGGGTCTACAATGCCTCGCAGATGCCGCCATACGGGTTGCCGGCGAATGCCACGCAATCCGGCTGGAAGTCGAACTCCTCGCTCGGCGGCGGTGGCTACAACGAGCTGATGTTCGAGGACAAGGCCGGCTCCGAACTGGTCAATTTCCAGGCGCAGAAGGATCACAACCTTCTGATCAAGCATGACCGCACCAAGCTGGTGCAGCACGATCAGTCGGACCGCATCGACCACGACGCCAAGCATTCCGTCGGCCACAACCTCGACGAGGACGTCGGCAACAACAAGACGGTCAAGGTCGGCGTCGACCAGACCACCGACATCGGCAAGAACGATACCGAGACGGTGGGCGTCAACCGCTCGCTGACGGTCGGCTCGAACGAAACGATCGGCATCGGGGCGAACTCGACGGAGACGATCGGGTCCAATCACACGCAGACCGTCGGGTTGATCCAGACGATCACCGTGGGCGCGGCGCGAGTGGATTCAGTGGGCGCGGCGGAAACCCGAAGCGTTGGCGCCGTTCAGACGAATCAGATCGGCGCATCGCGCTCGGTGACAGTGGGGGCCGGACAGACTCACACCATCGGAGCGGCGGACAATTGGACAATCGCCGCCGCGCAGAGCGTGAAAGTCGGGGCGGACCAGAGTTTCGCCATCGGCGGCGCGCAGTCGTCGCAAATCGGCAAAGGCAGGTCGGCAAAAATCGGCGCTGACGACGCAACCGATGTCGGAGGCGGGCACGCGCTCAAGGTCGGCAAGGGCAGCGGAATCCAGATTGCGGACGACAGCTCGATCAAGGTCGGCAAGAACCTGGTGATCGAGGCGGGTGACTCGATCACACTCAAATGCGGCTCGGCGTCGATCACGATGAAAAAGGACGGCACCATTGTTGCCGACGGCAAGGACATAACGCTCAAGGGCAGCGGCAAGATTACCGTCAAGGCCGACGGCGACGTGATCGTCAAGGGAAGCACCATCAACAACAACTGAGGGCGTCATCATGGAAGTGCTGGATCGTATCGACGGCGTCGTGATCGGCCTGCTGATCGGTTTCGAGGGCGGGGCGCCGCTTGTTGTCTTCGTAGGCAATCCGCACGAGACGGCGATTGCGGCGCGCAGCCTGACCGAACTGGACATTTCGGCGATCGGGTCAGAACTGGCCCTTCTGTTCGAGGAGGGTGATCCCACGCGACCGTTGGTCGTTGGACGCATCGTCGATCCGGCGCACAAGAACAAGGAGCTGAAAGTCGCTCGCGAAGGCGACCGTGTCGTCATCACCGGAGACGAGCGCATAGAACTGCGCTGCGGCCTTGCGTCGATCATTCTGGAAAAGAATGGCCGCGTGACCATTCGCGGCAGCCAGTTGACGAGCCAGGCCAGCGGGACCAACCGTATTCGCGGCGGGGCCGTGCATCTCAATTGAGGCATTGCCGATGCACAGCATCGCGACCATTGCGGCGATCGTGGATCAGCATGCCGAAGATGCCGCTTTCCTCTGGCTTCGCCGCCGCCGGGAAATCGATGGTTCAATTCTCGATGAGACGGACATCGGCCGCATTGACCAGCGTCTCGACGCGAACATCGAAGGGCTCATGGCTGCCGGCAAGGCCGGCTGGGATGCGGCCCAGGCCCGTTTCACAGACTATGCCGAGCCGGGGGAGCTTTTCGCGCTTGGCACGCTGGCATTGCATTGGGGCGATGCTGATCTGGTAGCGATCGCGATCGACGCCGCGGCGAGCCTCGGTGAGGCCGGCCTGTCGAGCCTGTCCGCCGCAGTCGCGCGCACACCGCGTGAAAAACTGCGGCCGTTTGTGGCGAAATGGCTGGACACCCACGATGCGCCACGGCGTTGCCTTGGGCTCTCTGCGCTCTGGCACCATCGCGTCGATCCGGGGCCGCGTCTTCATGATTTAGCGAACCATTCCGATGCAAGAGTGCGCAGTCGAGCCGTCAGGCTCGCCGGCGCGCTCAAGCGACGCGACCTTCTTCCCGCGGTGCTGGCCGGCCTGGATGGCGAGACGCCCAAGGAGCGTTTGACGGCGGCCCTGGCATGTTGCCTGCTTGGCGAGACGCGGTCCGCCCACCCCGTGGTCGACAAGATCGTACTGACGGAACCGGGGCTTGCCGAGGCAGCGATCGAGATACGCTTGCTGACGACTGCGACGAAGGCCGGCAAGGGCTGGCTGCAGAAGCATTTGGAACAGCCGGCGCTTCGCGGTCTGGCAACAGCTTCGGTCGGTCTGTTCAGCGACCGCGCGGTGATGCCCTGGCTGATCGAGAAAATGCGTGAACCGGAACTTGCCGGCGCTGCCGGTGCGGCACTTCGCGATCTGTTCGAGGTCGATTTCGGTGACACCGACCTTTTTGTCGTCGACCCGGCTGTTATCGGCAAGGACTTCGCGCATCTGGACGACAGTTCGCTGCCAGTGGCCGAACGCGTCGAGGCATGGTGGGACGCGGGGCGGGGCGGGCGCAGTCACCGTCCTTTCCGGTCGATGCGCCGATTGCGGCTCGACGCAGTGCGCGCGGCATTCACGACGGCCGACGCGCCACTCGCCGACTGGCGTGTCACGCGCCGCTTTCCGGCTTGGATTTAAATTCGGAAGCATCGGATCCAAAAGCGGCGACCGGTTCAACTGGAGGGCTTGACACTCTATCGCCGGGTCATGCGGGCCATCACGGCAGCCGCGCGTAGGCCGTTTTCGGAGGCGAGTTCACATATGGCGGTCGGGCCAGGTGCATAGCCCTTGAGAAAACTGTCGGTTGCCAGCATCAGCGCAAGTGCCCCACCGGCCGCTCCGACATCGCCGATCGTCATGGCGGGATAGGCGGTGGGCAGGATTTCCCGGCGCGTGCGATAGAAGCGCGGCCGTGCGATCAGCTGCTCCCAGCCGCTGTAGCGTTCGCCATTGCCGTTGCTGACGACGAAATCGATATCGGGTTCGGACGGACCCGATCCGTTCACTGCATCGCGCAGGGCGCCGAGCAGGGCGCGGCCTTGGCTGTAGCGGTCCGACAGCACGCTGTCCTTTTCCTGGGCCAATCCCACACCATGGATGGCCGCATGGACATGTGCTTTCCCTTCCGGGCCGCGGGTCAGCCGGACAAAGGCTGCCGCCTCGCCCGGAACAAGTCCTTGCGCGTTGTCTGCTCCCTTGAGGCGCCCCGCCTGCCCCAGTCGAGCGAAGTCCGTGTCATTGACGAGACTGTCGACCCCTCCGAGCAGAACCTGTTCGACGCCCTCCTGTTCCATCAGCTCCAGCGCGCGCTCCAGCATGGAAATACTTGCAGCCGCGCCGCCGTCGATCGCTCGCGATGTGGCATGGAATTTCTGGCCGGTCGCCTTGATCACCGCGGCGAGGAAGTCCGGTGGCGCGATGTCGCGATAGGCCGGGTGATTGCGAAAGCTTTCGGGCGGGGTGAGCAGTATCGCGCTGGCCTCGGCAGAGACCGTTCCTGTCCGGAGCGCCTCGCCGATGGCACGCGCCGCCATGTTGATCAGCCATTCGCCGTCGTTGCGGCGCAACTGGTAGTGCGTAGGAATGCGCGCGACAATCTGAACGGCACCAAAGGGCTCGGTCAGGATCTTCTCCTCGAAAGCCGAAAGACCCGCCCTGATCGCCGCGATGGTTTGCGGCGCGTTGAGCCCGGCAGGTGTCACCGCGCCGGCGCCGGCGACATAGAGCGGCCGCCTCACGGCTGCCACACGGGCAGGTCCTGCAAGGTGCCGTCGCCGCCTCTTTGACTGAAATAGTCCTTGCGTTTGCGCCTTGCGACCAGAAGGGCCGGCGAAACATGGCCGAAAACGATCTCGCGCAGAGCCGGCGCATTGCGCCTGGTCACGAAGGAAAGGCGCGCCTTGAGCGTGATGCGCCAGATATCGGGCTCGATGATCACGGTATCTGCCCGAAACGCGCGATCCTCAATGCGATCCTCGTAGATCAGCCGCAACGGCGCAACGACATGTGGCAGCCGAAAATCCCAACGTCCGGTCGGAGTGAGGCCGACCAGGGATACGTCTTCACGACCGCTGAACTGTGCCAATTGTTGGTCTGCCGGGGTACAAAGACGATATCGCGGATCGAAATCCTTTGGTGGCAACGGCCACTGCGTGTCAATCCACGCTTGATCGTAGGTGCCGGCAAAGCCGATGCGCGGCTGCCAGCCGCGACCGAGCACGCCAAACCCGGCAGGCTTCGGTCGGTCGGAGGGACTCAGGAAAGGTTCTCCCGGATAGGTGATGTTGGGTGCCTGCGTCTTGACAGTCGGATCGGCCGAACGGGCATGGTGGAACCCGACGCCGACCGGGTTTCGCTGATCCATCTTGCCGTCCGCTGCAGTTCCGCCATAGGCGCGCTCGTAGACGATCGGCATGGTCCTGAAAGGATGCGGCGCGCTGTAGCTGCCGGCGTCATAGATACGGTCGCCGGCGACGTTGAGCACTTTGCGAATGCCGCCGATGCTCAGCCCCACCTGCATTTCGCGGACCGGCTTGCCGTTTGGCGCATAGGCGGTGCCGTTGACGATCACTTCGGCGACTGGTTTCTCAGCAACGATGTCGGCTTCGTAGCGGTTCGACGACAAAGCCGGATCGCCGAAAGGCACGTCGCCAAAGGTTACCGGCAGCTGTTCATCGGCAGGACACAACTCGGCGCTCTGTTTCGGCGCCTCGAAGCTCGCCGAAAACATTGCGACGAGCACCTCCTGCCCCTCCGCGTCCGGCTGCACATGCGTGGCAGCAGCGAAAGGAGTACGGTTTTCGACCCAGACGTTGAATGCCATCGCTCAGCACCAATTGCCGTTCTCGTCGAGCCCGACAGGCCAATAAGGCATGCACGCGATCAAACGGACAAGTTCGGTCTCGCCGGCATCGATCAGCCATTGAAGCAGGAGATATTCTGGCCGAATTTTCTCCGTGTCGGGCATCATCGCATTGCGGTTGGCACATTCCAGCCAGATGACGCGAACGATCCACACAACGCGCGGGTCGGATGCGGGGCCGGCCATCCGATTGTTGAAGGCCGCTTCCAGCGCATCCTCCTCCGAGAGACCCTTGTTGCGCTCGGCCTCGACTGTCCCCTCCCACCACGGGGCGGCTTCGTTGTATGCCTGCTGAATGAGCTGGCGATAAGCGTCGAACAACTGCTGATAGTCTGCTGCGGCTTCGTCATGCGACTTGTCCGTTGTGTGCCAGCCAGAATGACCGTCCACATCGAACATCGCGGTGAGCAGGCGCTTGATGCCGGCCTGGGTATCATGAAGCGTGAGGAGAGCCATCTACACCGCCTCCTCGAACTGATTGAGGCCAACAGGGATATAGACGATGCCGGAGACCAATTTATGCAGGTCGGGGGCCTTCGTCTTAATGTCCAGGATCAGCAGATCGACCGGGCGGCGATAGTCGACCGGCTCGCCATTGTCATTGGTTCCCCAAAGCTCTTCCGGATGCTTTTCGGGCGGCGGCTCTCCGGCGACTTGAAGAGCGTCGTGGTTAAGATCGTCGATTTCCAGATAGTAGTTTCGAAAGACGGCCAGGACGCGCGGATGGCCCGAATAGCCGGTTGGCCACCGGTTGGAGATCTCGGCCGGAACCGGATCGCCCAATTTCTTGATGCCTGCCAGCTTCTTCCACCATTCCATCAGTTCCGGTTGCAGAAGCCTGAGCTCATCGATGTAAGCCTGCTGGATCTCCTCAAACGAACGCATCACATCTCCCTCTCAACAGGCTTGGCTATGCTCCAGGATATTTTGACCGGGCATATGCGTCGGCTTGGCTGCCCTGGCTTTGCGCATGCTTGCGACAATGCGGTTTAACGCGATCCGTCTCGCCCATGTGTTTGAGAAACGCATCCGGCGACTTTTCCATATGGCATCCGCCCATTGCCCAGGCGACGGACAATGGAGGCTGGTGATCAGGTGTGAAGGCTTCTTGCTCCACGCTGCCATCTTCGGCGAATTTCGATTCCTGGTGCACCCTGCCGCGTTTGCGGTCGACGACAATCAAAGTGCCATTGGAGTACTGGTTCGCGCCATTCACCTTTGAGATCAACGTGTCCCAGACACCGGGATTGGTCGGAAGCTTCGCGCACTCCCAGCAAGGCCCGCCCATCGTCTTATCATAGTGCGGTTTGTTCAGCGGCGCCCGGTGTTTTTCTTGATCGTAGGGTACCGTACAAGGTACTCCGGCCTTGTCTCCCAGAACCTTGTTGAAATCCACGATTGCCTGCGCATCGACGCAGTTGGGCGGGTCGCTCATCTCGTTCTGACCCATGGTATCGCCATGGCGCGCGACACCCTTGCCTTCGACCTTTACGACAAACGACCAAAGCTTGAACGTACCCTTTCCTTTGGTCTTGTGGGTGATAACGCCACCACCTTGAGTGCCGGCTTCGTCGCCGGTGCTGGTAGCGACTTCGGACGCATTCTCGAGCGCTGTCGGATTGCCTTGTATCTTGACGCTCTTGCTGCCTTTGGTCAGGTCGCTGGCGGAAAGCATGTTGACATAAGGCACAGGCACTGGACCGGTTGGCGGCGGTGGCGGACTGAGACAAACGTCGCCGGGCGCGACGCCTTGACCGCCGCTTCCCTTGTGGAAAAATCCCATGCCTTCCGCGTAGACGCTGTTGCCCATGGCCTAGCGCGCCTCTGTCTCGCGTCTTGGGGCGCGCATCGCGAGCAACCCGCTCGCCGCCAGATCGTGAATATCGGTGAACCTGAATTCGTTGACTTCCCAATCCTCGCACCAGAAGACGGTTTCGCACGGAGCGGACCCGGTGCCCGGCTGCGGCACTTCGGCAAGACGCTCAAGCAGCCGCGCTTGAAGCCAGTGCTTTTCCACGCAACCGTCGATGAGATTGACCACCGCATCGAACCACGGATCGCTGAGATCTGGCGGCGGGCCCAGCCGCACAATGGCGAACGGATAACGGCGGCCGACGCGATCCTCGCTCATGCGCCAGACGCCGGCACAGGGCTGGTCGCCGAAAATGCCGCCCTTGACGATGAAGCGCCAGACACGCGAATCCAATTCCCCCTCGTCTGGCCTCTCGCGCAGTTCCATCGACATCCACCGGTCCCAGCGGTCGATGAACGCTCGCGGCAAGTTCGCGGCGACAAAATCTCCGGTCGCCGGAATCTTGCCGAAGAAGCCGGTGCTCATATCTGCGGCGGACATGAGAATTTCTTGAACATTTGCAGGTTGTAGGGATTTTCGACGCTGGCGGCCTTGAGCTCGAAATCGGCGTACATGCCTTTCGTCCCCAGGCGCAGGCTGTAGACATCCGACAGCGAAGTGCCGGTGAATCGGCCGCTGCGCAGCATCCTCAGCCACGCCCAGCTGCCGGTCTCGTTGAGCATGATTTCGGGCGAACCATCGATGGGCTGGAAGGCGAGCGAGATGACCCCGGTGCCGTCCTTGCCGGGCCAGGTCATCGGTTGCGGCCGCGTCGCGTTGTTGAAGTAGACGAGGGTCTGGCCATCGAGATTGAGCGTTACGCGCGTGACGTTCGGAGACAGGTCCTTGGGTTCCAGCGTGAAGCTCATCACCGGTCCTGTACCGCCGGGAAAGAGATCGTCGCGTATCCGCCTGGCCTGCTCGAAAGCCGCCAGCGCCGAAGGGTCGAGGCCGAAATCGGCACGCCATTTCCACGGCTGGCTGGCGGTGTCGACATAGCTGATCAAATGGTCGTTGGTGAACGCGTCGATCAGGCCCGCCGGTCCGAACAGGCGGGCGAAGTCGCGGACATTGACGTCCACCGCGCTTTCGGGACTGAACGGATAGCGGTCGTTGAGCGCCGCCTGGCAGAAGGGCAGGATGTCGGCGCGCCAGATGGCGTTGAGCTCCGAGGTGACCGCCTTTTGCGTCAACCCGCTGGTGTCGCCGGCGACACCGCCGAGCCAGTCGTCGACCGGGTCGGGCAGGATTTGCGCTTGCCTGGCGACCGCCCCCGTCAGTTCGGCGAGGCCGCCTTGCTTCTTGATGGCATCCTGGGGATCGGGATTGGCCGTGACCGTCTGCAAAACGTTGGACAGCGCCGTCAGAGCCACCACCGCGGCGTCGAGTGCTGGCGGCTGGCCGTCGACCTCGGCAATAGCACCTTTGAGCGGCTTGAAGTGTTCGGCCACCAGGTTGCCGGTAAGATCCACCTCGTCAGCTGAGCCCGCGCGTGGAAGCAGCTTTGCCCCCGTTTTGACGATCTTGCCGAGCTTGCCGAGTTTGCCGAGCAGTTTCGAGCCGCCCTTGGCCGCCGCCTTGTCGTCGGCCGGCGCTTCATCGGACCGGGTAAGCTCGGTCTCCTGAACGACCGCCGTGAGCAGGCGTTTCAGCGCTGAATCGGCGCTGGAAAGATCCTTCAGATTCTCACTGGCGATATTGAGGTCGCTCAACGGCGCCAGCCTCATATCGCGCAGGAAGCTGTCCCACTGTGCGATATAGTCGTCGTAGTAGAGCTTCAGGATGTCCTCGGACAGCGCCGACACGGACGTTTCGGAGTTCTCGGAGCAGCCCCCGGCGAAGACCGCCCGATCCAGCGCCGCTTGTGCTGCCACATCCTCGATCCGGTCGAGAACGGCGTCATGGAAGCCTGCATAGGTGAATGCTCCCGAAATGCCGACGCGAAGCGTCTTGCCGGAGCGACGCGCAAAAACTTTGGCGCCGTTGGGACCGGCGAAATTCGCCGGAATCCATTCTTTGAGCCCGGCTACTACCGGATCGGCCAGCAATTGCTTGTAGGCACGCGCCGGCAATGAAATCGTGCATACCGTTTTCAGCGCTTCGGCAACCAGCGCCTGGTCGGGCTCGATATAGCTTTCGTCGACCGTCATCCGGCGGATGGCCGCAAGCTGATGCTCTTCGGCATCGGCGGTTGGAAATGGTGCTGCGGCCGCGAATTCGGGAAGGCTGTTGACCCACCAGTCCTGGGTGTAGTCGGGATCCATCTGCGACAGACCCGTCATCATACGATAGGTCTTGAGAGCGCCGAGCATGAAATCCGGATCGCGGATCTGCCGCCACATGGTGGCCTCGAGAAGGGCCACCATGTGCGGCTCAAGCACGTTGCGCAAGGCGTGATCGTAGGTGTCGGCCTGAGCCCGCACCAGTTCCGCCGAGGCCGATGGCCCCAGCAGATCCTGGACAGCGGCCGGCGGTGCTGTCCGGGCATTTGAGACCGCGTCCATTGCCTCGAGCGCGCCGTCGATGGCAGGCTGCTGCACCGATGCCGGGTTTGCGGCAGCCGAGGTCAACGGCGTCTGCAGCGCTTCGAACTGGCTTGCCTGGGCCGAGATCGCATTGCGGTTGTCGTAGTAGGACCAGGCAAACACCGCACTGGCCAGCAAGCCCGCTGTGGCACAGGCAGCCGCCGCGCCCCGCCAGATCCAGGCGCGGCGGCGTTGCGCCAGCGGGTCGAACGTACCCAGGCCTGCTTCCTTGAAGATGACTTCGGTGAGCAGGTTCTTCAGGAAGAAGCTGCGTTTCTCGACCCTTGGTGCGGGCAGGACCCGCCGTGGCGGAAGACCGAAAGACGACGACAGCGCCGCGGTCAGTCGGTCGATAGGCGCCCCCTCCTGAGTCGCCGATGTCAGGTAGAGGCCGCGCAGCCATGCAGCCTCTTCATACCGGCTTTCGCCGAACATCGCCTCGACCAGCACCTGGATCGGTTCGGACAGGCTTGCGAGTTGGGCAGGAAACCGGAAGATCTCTGCACGGGCGGCGAGTTTTTCCTCATCCTCCAGGCGCGGCACCAGCCGCCGCTCGAGTTCCGTCGCCAGCGTCGAAATTTCGCGTTCGATGGTCTTGGCATCCACGCGCGCATCCAGCGCGAAGGTCGTTCCCCACACCTGCTCGCGCGAGGCGGTGGACAGACCGCCGAAGAAGGCTTCGAAACCCTTGATCAGATCGGCCTTTGTCAGCATCAGATAGACCGGAAGGCGGATTTCGAGCCGGTCGTTGAGCTCGGCCAACCGGCGGCGGATCTTGCGGCCGTGCGCCTTGATGGCTTCGTCGCCCTCCGAAAGCACGTCGATCGAAAGCGCCACGATGACGCCGTTGAGCGCGCGGCGGCCGCGATGCTTCTTCAAAAGGTCGAGGAAGCCCAGCCATTCCGCCGCGTCCACATCGGGCTGGCTCTCCTGCTGCACATAGCGGCCGGCGGTATCGATCAGAACCGCGTTTTCGGAAAAGAACCAGTCGCAGTTGCGGGTGCCGCCGACCCCTTGCAGGTCGTCGGTGAGGTCGATCGGAAAATTCAGTCCGGACTGCCGCAGAGCCGTGGTCTTGCCGGTGGCCGGCGGCCCGACGATCACATACCACGGCATGTCGCGCAGAAACTTGCGGCCGCCCAGCTTGCGGCGCTTCAGTTCGGCCATCACCTCGGTGAACTTGGCACCCACGGCGGCGACGTTCTCTTCGCCGGGGCTCAGCGGCTTTTCCACCGCAGGGGCGGCAATCTCAGCGACGAACAGGCGGTTGGCGCGGATCGCCCGGCGCTGGGCGACGATCAGCCAGATCAGCCAGAAGATGACCAGCAGCGCGATGATGACGATGCGCACATTTTCAGAGACAAACGGTTCGTAGGCACCGACCCTGACGATCGGACCGAACACCCAGATGACCAGGGAAAGCAGCGTGATGCCGATCAGCGTCCACAGCCAGCGCGATGTCAGAACCGCCCAGAGGAAGCGCAGGATGAACATCTCACAGCCTCTTTTCGACAAGCACCTCGGCGCGGCGGTTCAAGGCTCGCCCCTGGCGCGTGTTGTCGCTGGCCACTGGATCGGTGGCCGCGCGGCCCTCGGAATGGACGCGGTCCCGTGGCACTCCGTTCTGGACCAGCATGTCGGCAATCGTCTGGGCGCGAGCCTCGGACAGCCGCTGGTTGGTCGACAGCGGATTGGTCTTTTGCAGAGGAACGCCGTCCGTATGACCGATCACCGTGATGTTTCCGATCAGCTCCTGATTGGCGAGGATCACCTTGGCGATCGAACCGATCAGGGGCTCGAAACCTTCGGTCAGTTGTGGCCGCGACGACTGGAACAGTTCGGGGTTGGAGGCCTGGATGATCAGCTTGGCCAGCGAAACGCTCTCGGTGCCGCTGAGGGCGGAACTGAGGTCGGCCGGCGCTCCGGCCTGAAATTCCGGCAACAGCGCAAAATCCACCTTCTCCGGCGGCGGGGCATCGACCTTGGGCGACGTACGGCTGATGTCGCCGCGTGCAGGCGGCGGCAACGTGCGCACAAGTGCGGAAAGCTCGACCGCCTGGCTGCTCAGTCCCATCGAGAGTCCGATATGGATGGCAGTGGCAACAACCGCCGCACCGAGCGCCATAACCCAGATCGGAACGATGAAGCGCTGCGGTTCGTCGGATGCGATCACGCCCTGCCAGTTTGGTGACAGTGGCGCGCCTTCAGCGTCGGCATCGCGCAGGAAGCGTGCCGCCGCCACTCGTACGGCATTGAGTGATCGGTCGCCTGACCGCCCAGGCACGCGATATTTGCCGCGGAAGCCGAGCGCCATGCAGTCATATTGCAGTTCCAGCAATTCGCGATCACGGTTGGGATGGCGTTCCAGTTCGTCGAGACGCGTGAAGAACTGCGTGCCGGCATCGACGTCGCCGTGCAGCATGACCACGAGCGGCTGCCGCGGCCAGGCGCTGGCCCCGCCCCATGGCGTATTCAAAGCCAGATCGTCGAGCAACGCCGCCACGCTCCAGGCTGCCTGGTCGGCCCTCTCCATCGAGGATCCCGTCGACATTGCCATGTCGCGTGCCCGAACCAGTTCTTCGAGCAATCGGGTGCGCAACGTTTCCGGATTCTCCGGCGGCAGCGCGCTTTCAAGCTCGGGAGCGAACTCGAGCAAGGGCGCGAATGCGTTGACAAGCGCGTTCGGGTGGGTGCGAGACCGCTTTACCACTGCGCCCGGCAAGAGCGGCGCCATCGGTCGTGGCGTTGGCGCGCCGGTCAGTCGTATGCGGGTGCGTTCGCGATCATCCGACAGTCCGAACGGATCATCGCGGCTCATGATCTCACCTGTTCACCGAATAGCAGTCCACCTGCGGCTCGCTTGGCAACACGCCCGAAACGCCGATGACAAAGCCGGGAGCATCGAGCAGCGAGGCCCAATGCTCGCTTTTCTGGTCCAGCTCGAGGCACAGCCGATCGCCATCGTAGGGGATCTCGCGCGGCTGGGAATGAAGCGGTTTCAGCGGAATGCCGGGCAAACGCGATTTCCACAGGCCCTCGAACTGGTCGGCCGAGCCGACAGTCGCCTGATTGACGAAGATCTTGCGCAGCGCGTCCTCCGACAGCTCCGAGCCGACCCGGATGACGATCCGGCTGGCCACCAGCAGCTTGGGGTTGTCGATGCGGATTTTCCAGACATTGGTCGAATGCCGCATGACAGGCAGCGCACGCGATTTAGGCTCGATGTAACGCAGGCTGAGGATGAGCGAGCGCAGCGCATCCGCCAGCGCCGAATAGGCGGGGCCTGGCGCCATGTGATCGTAAGCGGGTAATTCGCCCAGGCGCCGCGCGCTCGATCCGTAGGTCGCCATCGAACCAGCGAGCCCGGCAAGTTCCAGGTAAAGCTCGGCCGGATGGAAGACATCCTGCGCCAGCATGTGGGCGAGCCGCGGACGCGCCGCATTGGCGAGATTGAGCATCAGCAGATCTTCGACGCTGCGCCCAGGCCCGCCCATGACCATCTTGCCATGCGCCTCGGCGATCTGCTCGAGGCCTGTGACAACTTCCAGAAGCAATTGCCGATACCAGGCCACCGCGCCGGTAATCAGTGTCGGCGGCAGGAAGGTCTCGTCCAGAGAGACGCCACCATCGGCTCGAACCCCCTTGAGGTCGGCTATCGGCAAGGCTGTGTAGCCACCGACCGACTTGCCGGGTGCAAGCAGCAGCGCCTGCGGACGGGCGATCTCGATTTCTTCAGGATCTGAACCGCCCTGGACGGCGTCACGCACCGAAACAACCCGCCCGTGATAGCGTGCTCCCGAGGCGGCTGCGTGTGCCGGATCGAAGCCGACACCTCCCGGAGGCTCCAGAGGCAAGGCCACCAGCACCGGCCCGGCGCTCGTGTCCGGGGTGACCGGCAATGGTCGCGGCGCGTCCATCATGTCTGGAATGGAGAAAGGTGTTCCGTCCGGAAAGATGCCCCGTGCGGACAGGATCGAGATTTGGCCGGCCTCCAGCAATGCCTGATCCAGCGTCAGCTGCTGGAAGCCGAACGTATGCAACTGCCCGGCCTGCAACGCGCCGCGCACCGTCGCCTCGAAAAAGCGATCCTGCTGCTGGAAATGCTGGGTCCGGAGAAACAGACCTTCGGACCACAGCACCCTGTTTGCATCGCTCATGCCGCTACTCTCTGCATCGAGCTCCCCTTGCCCTGGCCGTTAGGCGGAAATGCCGCCGCTGCCAAGCGAGACGTTGACCGTAAATTGTGATCCCGCCGACACTGACTTGGTCGTCCGCCAGTTCCGGCCGCCGGGCTCGCGGATCAGTGCAACGAAGCCCAGCGCCGTCGCGTCCGGCTCGACCGTGATGGTCTTGGACGCGGTCTTTCCCGGCCCGACGGCTATCTGGTCGGATCCGATGAGGTCGCCTGCGAGTGCCGAACCGGCATCCCCCTGCAAGGCAAAGTAGTCGGCGGAATTGAATTTGCCGGTGCTGCGCAGCCGCATGACGAGGACCGTCACCGGCCGGTCGCCGCCGCCCGGTCCCGGGTTCATACCGGCCCCGCCGGTCAGTTTGACGGTGATCACCGATGGTTTCGGCGGCCCGCTCTGGCAAGCCGTAAGCAGCCCGGTTGCGCCCAAGGCGACAATGAATTCGCGTCGATCGATCATGTCTCACTCCTCCTCATATGCATCCCGAAAATCAGCGCCGATTTCGCCCAGAAAGCTTTTTTCCGCGCTCTCGGCGATTTCACGGTGGCGTTTCTGGTAAAGCTCCCACAGCTTGGCGCTACGCCCGCCCGAAAGCAGCGTGCCGATCGCGGAATTCGATTTCAGCTCTTCCTCGATCGCTGTCGGGTCAAAACGGTCAATCATCCGCCGCAAGGCGCCCTGTACGCCGCGCCAGGCGCGCACGTGATGTTGGGCGAGGTCGCGAACCGCGTCGGCGATTGCCGCTTCGCCGGCGAGAAATCCGGGGCTGCGCTCGGCGAGAAGCGTGACGATGGCGTCGTCGACCGTCGGCAGAAACTTGAGCGGATTGACTTCGGAAGCCCCAACCATGGTCTGGGCGACCCGAGCGTTTCCCTTTTCCTCGGCCCGTTTGCGCAGAAGCTGCATCAGGCCTTCCATCATCAACCGATATTCGCGGCCAAACTTCTCCATTTCCGCAATGCTGTCGCGCTCGGGGAAATCGGCTTCCTCGACACCCATGCCATGCAGGAATGCGGAGCGGAGCGCCATGTTCCCCAGTTGCGGCGCTGCCGGCAGGCGGGCGGGTTTGGCAGCAGCACCTGCCCGCGCCGGAGGCGGGACGTCAGCCGCTTGCGCGGGCAAATCCCAGGGATTGGCGGATTGTGGTCGTTGGGCGATGCGCTCGCGCTGTCCGGCCGAGCCGGTGCCGTTTGCCGAACCGGGCGCCGCGGCCGATCCGAAACCAAAATCATCCTTGAAATCGGACGGCTTTCCATGAGCGGGTTCGGCTCCCCGGCTGGGAGACGGCACGGGGTCGGGGCCGAAGGGGTCCGCCTGGTTCGCCGCGCCGCCCGGTTCGCGGTAAGAGGCGGCATTTTTCGACACAGGCGTTGAAACCGGATCGAGGCTGAACGGGTCATCGAAACCAGGCGAACTGCGCTGGCCGGAGGTGGCACGCTCGAACGCGCTTGGAACCGGCCGTTCGAACGGGTCCGGCAAATCCGCCGGACGTGGCCGTCGCGGCTCTTCTTCGACCGTGGCGGAAAAGAAGTCGTCGTGGCCGATGCTCACCGGCGCCCGGGATGCCGGCGGCAGGCGTTCCGGAGCCGGCTGGCCGGCTGTGGGTGCTTGGGCGGTTGGCGTCTGCAGATCGACATAGACGACGTAGTCGCCCAGTCTTAGCCGCATACCGCTTTGAAGACGCGTCGACTTGCCGGCGCCGAGCGGGCTGTCAGAATCGTTTATGAACAATCCGCTGCTTGACGTGTCGGTGACGAAATATCCATCTCGCCCACCCGAGATCCTGCAATGAGCTCGCGAAACGAACATGTCGGGATCGTCGATCTGCCAGCCTGCGTCCGCGCTGCGGCCGATCACCAGCTCGCCTTCGTCCAGCCGGGTGTGCCGTACGGCCTGGGTGCGTGGCCCTTGCTCCAGCGTCAGCAGCAGGCTCATGCCGCGACCCCCGCCATTTCCGGCTGCCATCCGACGATTGTGCGCAGCCGCAGATCGTCAGCATCGCCCCTTTCAACAGGCCGCGCAAGCCAGGCAGTTCGGCCGAGCTGTACCGCTCCGAGACGGGGCGGCGGCACGGCTTCCCGCGCAAGCACGATGCGCAGATCGACGTCGAGCGATTCCCCGACCATGTCGCGAACGGCTTGCTTGAACAGTTTGAACCGCTGGCCACCGGGCAGGAACGCCTTGAAGTCCTCGTACCCCAGCGGGCCGACACGGAGCTCGATTCGGCTTTGGCGGTTGAAAACGCGCGGGCCGATCGTTGCTCCTCGGCCAAGCCCTGCATAGGCTTTTGCAAGACGGGTCTGGAGCCCGGTTGGGATGGTTATCCAGGCGGCGATGAACTCCTTAATCTGAACCGGCACCTTGAACGCTTCCGCTAGGAACAGCGTCAGCCGTTCCGGGCCGTCGACCTGGCTGGCGAGCGAAGCCGCCTGGCGAAGCTTCACCGTATCGAGATCGGTGTTCTGGGTGCCCGGAAGTCCTATTCCCGCCATGGCTTCGAGCATGGCGCGAACGCGCCCGCCGACCGCGCGTTCGACCTGTACGGCCGGATGCGCATCCGCCCATGCCCGATAATACAGGGCGATCATGCGGTGCTGAAGAATGTTGACGAAGTCCACGAATGTCGTGTCGCTGGTTTGCTGGGCATCGGCGCCGGTGAACCAGCGCTGCGACAGACGATCGAGCACCCAGCGTGTCAGATGCAGCGGCAGCGGACCTTCGGGTCCCATCAGGCCGAGATTTGCGACGGTGACCCTGGCCGGAGCCTTGTCCTTCGCGTCGTGGAATTCAACCACGTCCCTGGCCGAAAAGCTAAGACGCACATGCTGTCCGAGCCTTGCAGGCTCGCGCTCTGGCGAGCCGGAATAGCCGAACAGCCCGCCCCTCCGTTCGAGTCGGCGCAACAGTTCGAAGAAGTCGAAGGTCCCGGACAGCGCCTCGGCATGGTTCGGGTCGACTGTGTCTAGATCAGGTAGCGATTGCCGGGCGTCATCGGCCATGGCACATCCTCCTGCTTCTGCAGCAGCCGCGTACGGGTTCGCACGAAGCCGTTTATTCCGGCGTGCCGGGCAAACAGCCGTGCCAGCAGGGCCGAAAGCAGCAATGTGCTTTGCCCTGCCAGGACCGACTGGTCGACATGCAATGTTACTTCCGTGCCACGTCCAAAGCACATCGGGCCGTCGATCTGCAGCCGTTCGATGACCGACCGCGAGTCGATGCGAACGATCGAATGCACGTTGCGGGCAAGGCTCGGATCTCCCCGGTCGGCGTAAAGATCAAGCAGCGCATGCAGCGGATCGACGCCGCGGCCTTCCTTGGCAAGGCTGAGAAAATTGAGCGCCAGTTGCGCCACCAGCCGCCAGGCGAGATTGTCGTCGCGCGATTCGCCCGCCGCGCCCGAAGGCAGCGCCGCGGGGATGGCCGGGCGAGGCGGACGCAACGCGCCGAGAAGCCGCACCGTTTCGACCGGGTCGCCGGCCTCCAGCGTCAAAGTGGGATTGTCATCGAGGATCGGCAGATCGCGGTTGGTGCAAAGCGCCACGATGTCGACACGCCTCAGCGACCGGTTCGCCTGGCTTTCCACCGGGCGTGAAATTGCCAGGAAAACATCGTCCCCTGCGTAGGAGGTGCGGGTCAGCCCGTCGCGCCGCTCGTCTTCCGTCGCGCGACGGGGACGCCGCTCGGTCGAGTAGACCCAGCCACTGCCACGATTCTGACCCAGGCTGAAGAGCTCCGGAATTTCGGCATCGCTGCCCCCGGTGTCGGCGTCCTCCACGCGGATGACCCGATAGATTTCGAAGTCACGCGCCCGCGTTCGGTCGGCATGCAGCACCTGGCGCGTCCTGCGCGGATCAAGCTCGATGACGTTGCACTCACGCTCGAAGAGATTGATGATCGGCGTTGCGAAAAGTTCGAAATCGGCCGGGGTCAAGTCGGCAAGCTCGGGCACTGGACGCCTGAACATGAAGATGATCTCGAGCCCGGCGGCGCATCGGCGCACGACGGGCTGCAGTCCGGAAACCCGCGCATAGTGAAAGCGCTCGGGCATCATGAAATATTCGCGCAGCAGACGGTACCCCTCGAATGTCGGACGGGTCCGAGGCATCAGGGCTTCGTCGTCGCTGATGCCGATCATTTCGGGTTCCGGCAAGGGCGATGCGAGGTTGGTCTTGCCTTCCGCGCGTGCGCCAACGGCCGAACAAGCGCCGAAAATCGCGTCGAAAATTAACGGTGCCTTGGTGCGCCCGGAAAAATAGAGATCAAGCTTGTCGAGCGACAATTCGTCGAGCCTGCCTTTTCCGGTTCGGGCCAGCACGATGCGGAGCGCCGCCTCGCCGGCCACACCGCCGATCGGCCCTATGCCGGCCGCCGCCAGCGCGCTGCGATCTTGAAAATAGCTTACCGAAGTCACCGCTATCGGCCACAGCGTGACGTCCTGGGCGGTGGTGAAGGTGCAGCGCGTCGAAAGGCCGGGCTGCAGGCCGGAGACCAGCCGGGTGTTGCGCTTGACGACATGGCCGGCAACCATCGTCTGGACCTGCTGGCCGGGTTTCAGCACCACCATAGCCGTTGCCGGCGCCGGCGTGACCAGATCGGGATAGAGGACATCCAGCACGCTGCGTGAAAACCGCGAGCGCTCGGCATCGACTTTCAGCCGGGTGCGCGCCGCGAGAAAAGCGACGCCGTCAAGCAACCGCTCGACATACGGATCCGGACACGGCACCGTGTCGAGCGAGAGATTGCGCGCCACCGCCGGATGCAGGTCGGCAAATTCCGCCGCCAGCGCACGGATATGGGTCAGTTCCTCCTCGTAATATTCTACGAAGACCCGATCCATCTCAGGCCTCCCTAAATTCGGTCCGCGCCAAGCCGTTGTCGAGATTGATCGTGGTGCGCAGGCGCATGCGTTCCGGCGTCGGCGTCATGATCAGCACCGCGTCAATCTCGATCTTCAAACCCACGCTCTTGTCGCCAAGCGTCACCGTGACCTTCGTCGTACTTTCCTTGAGGCGTGGCTCGAAGGTAGCAAGCACCGAGCGGATCTCGCGGGCGAGCGCCTCGCGATCAAAATCGCGGGAGGAACGGCCCGAAAAGGAGGGCACGCCGTAGTTGATCACGCTTCGGCGCACCTCCGGGAAATCGGCGAGCGACGGCGGGTTGTCCGCTGCCTGCTCGCTTTCGAGATCGGAAAGAAGCGGAACAGCCTCGAAACGTTCGGTGTTGAACAGGGCCTCGATATCGCGCCGCACGGCCTCCCGGAGCACGCGGGCCGACACGACCACGCCGCGGCTTTCCATCTCCACGCGATGCTGGATCTGAAAGGCCAGGCGGTGCAGGCGCCGCTTCTGATCGGCCGTCAGCTCCGCATCGGCATCGATGAGCCGCGCGCTGCCCGCAACCAGACCCTCCAGCTGGTCCGCGCCGAGTTCGTCCTGCAAGGCCTGGCGCAGCCCGTCTATCTCGGAGGTCATGCCCGGCAGGTCGTTTACGAGGCGGTCCCAGAGAGAGGGCTGGACCGCTTCGCGTTTTGCTCGCGAACCAGCGGTAACCTGCAGCTTGTCCGCGTCGGGCCGCCGGCCCTCACTTGCCGACATAGACATCCATTTCGATTTCGTCATTGCCATCATAGACGAACTTGATCTTCTTGTAGGCGAAGCTGACCTCTTCCTCGATCAGGTCTTCCTCATCCTCCGCCTGCGACAGGTCGTATTCCATGATCGAGGCGTCGGTGAGGGTGACGACCAGGTAATCATTCGTCTCGCCATCGATGGTCCGGCGAGCCGAGAACACCACTTCGTCCAGCGCCTTGTTCTCGAACAGTGCCTTCTTCAGATAGGGCGAGGACTTGTCGTAGTGCTTGGTGAACTTGATCATTCCCAAGGAGACACGGCCGCGGCGCGAGAGCGAATTCGGATCGTATGGCGCGACTATCTTGTAATCGACCCCATGGATTTCGATTTCGTCCTCGTGGCCATCACGAACGCTTGGGCCTTTGATATCCGGAACTTTTAGAAAGCCATCAATCTTCGTACCTGTGGGCATTGTCTTTCTCCACCGCTTTCAAAAAACCAAGATGGTGTTGCTGCAATTCAAGTCTTCACGGACGGTAGTTCCGAGACCAGTCGGAGCGAGGCATTGATGCCCTCGAGCTGGTAATGCGGACGCAAATAGAAGCGGGCGTTGTAATAGCCCGGCCGCCCCTCAACGCTGTCAACCTGAACCTCGGCCGCGGCAAGCGGGCGCTTGGCGCGCGCCTTGTCGTCGGCGAAGGCCGGGTTGGCCAGCACATATCGGTTGATCCATTCGGTCAGCCAGATCTGCATGTCGGAGCGCTCTTTGAACGAGCCGACCTTGTCGCGCGCAATGGCCTTGAGGTAATGCGCAAAGCGCGAGACCGGGAAGAGATAGGGCAGGTTGGCACTCAGCCGCTCATTGGACTGCGCGTCGGGGTCGACCAGCCGCCCCGCCCGCGTCTCGTCGTCCTGCAGTGAGTGTGCGCCGATGAAGGCCGCGAGATCGGTGTTCTTTCGATGCAGGATCGGCATCAGGCCCAGCTTGGCCAGTTCCGCTTCGCGCCGGTCGTCGATGGCGACTTCGGTCGGACATTTCATCGCGATCGACCCGTCATCGGTCGGGAAGCTGTGCACCGGCAGGTTAAGCACCGTGCCGCCATTCTCGACGCCGCGGATCTGCGTGCCCCAGCCATAGAGCTTGTGGCTGCGGTTTATGTTCACGCCCATAGGGAAGGCGGCGTTCATCCAGACATATTTGTTGTGATCGCCCTGCACCTCTTCCTCGAAGGTGAAGCCCTTCACCGGAACGGTATCCGTGCCGTATGGCAGCCGCGCCAGAACACGCGGCATGGTCAGGCCGATATAGCGAGCGTCCTCGCTCTCGCGCAGCGACTGCCACGAGGCATAGGCCGGGTTGGAGACGATCTGCTGGAGATCTTGCGGGTTCGGCAATTCCTGCCAGCTGTCCATGCGGAACAGGCGCGGCGAGGCGGCTGCGATAAACGGCGTGTGTGCTGAAGCACAGATGCCGGAGATGTTACGCAACAAACCGACGTCGCGCGGGTGGTTCGAGAATTCGTAGGCGCCAATCACACAGCCGATCGGCTCGCCGCCAAGCATCGAATACTCGTCCGTATAGACTTTCTTGAAGATCGGGCTCTGATCCCACATCTGGCCTTCATAGTCTTCGAGCGTGTCGGCCAGTTGCTCCTTGGAGATGTTCATCACCCGGATCTTCAGCTTCTGATCCGTCTCGGTGTTGTTGATGAGATACCAGAGGCCGCGCCATGTGCCTTCCATCTCACGCACCTCGGGCGCGTGCAGGATCTCGTTGACCTGTGTCGTCAGCATCTTGTCGATGCCCGCGATCAGCGACTTGATCGACTTGATCGCATTGGAGGAGATGGTGGTGGTCTCGGAACGGGACTGCGCCGCGAGTGCGAGATTGCGCACGAGTTGCTGCAGTTTCTCGCTGTCGTCCTTCTTGACCTTGAAATCCTTCTCGAGAAGCCCGCTGAATTCTCCAAGATCTATGGCTTCCGCCTCGGCGGCGACGGCGGCGGTCTTTTGCTGTTCGGCCATGATTTACTCCCCAACCTTGTCGTCGTCGGCCAGCGCCTGGCTGGCGATCTTGCCAAGAAGTGGTTCGTTGTTCAGAAGTTGCGCGATGCGTTTTTCGGCGTCGACGCGGCCATCCATGAAGCCAAGCAGCTCCTCGAGCTGGCGCCGCATATTGAGGATCTCGGCCAGTTGCGGAACTTGCTCGGCGATCTTGTCCGGGGCGAAATCGCCCATTCTGGAAAATGTAAGGTCGAGCGCCAGTTCCTCGTCCCGCTCGGCGCCCTCAGCCTGAGGCAGCGTATTCTTCACGCGGGCTTTCACTCGTGGTCCGAGCGCCTCCATGAATTTGGGGAAGCGGTTCGCGTCGGTCTCGACAAAGGAACGGTCCAGCACTGACTTTGACGCTTCCTTGGTCTGCGAAGCACCGGAAAGGTCGGCCATCACGCCCATGACAAACGGCAATTCGATCGTCGTCGGGCTACCGTAGGTTTCCACGTCGTAGGCGATCTGCACCCGCGGTGCGCGATTTCGTTCGATGACCTTCGCTTTGCTTTCGGCTGGCATGTGCTGTTACCTTTCATCCTTCTGAGCCGTCTTCTTGACATCGGGAACGCCGGCAAGGAGCCGGAATTCCTTCAGCCCCGACGGGGCGAGATCTTCCATCAGTTCAACGAAATCCATGTGCACCATCCGGCGCACGCGCCGCGCTAGGTGCGGAATCGGGCTCGACGGTTCAGTGCGGTCATAAAAGGCGACGACGAGGTCGAGGCATTTCACCACGTCGTCGCGCGAGGAAATCCGGTCGGGAAGCCCCGTGCTCGAGTCCGCGTAGCTTGCCGCACTTGCCATAGTATCGGCTCCATGACCGTTTCGAGCAGGCGTTGCCGGTTCTGCCGGCGTGGGCGGCTTGGCCGCGCCATTCGCCAAGGCGCCGGCTGCCGAATTCCGTTCGAGAGTCGTCAGCAGGCGCTGCAGAAACCGCTTCAATTCCGGAACAGGAGCGCCGCCGCCCTCGAGACGGGCGTTGAGAGCGGTCTCGACCGCATCAAGGGCTGCGATCGCTGCCCGGGCGTCGGCGACGAGCAAGACCATTTCTGCGTTGGCTTGATCCATCTGTGCCGCACATCCGGCACGCACCCGGTTCAACAATTGTCCGTGCGCACTGACCAGTGCGGCCTTTTCTGCCGCGTTCAATCCCGAGGCGGCTTCCTGGAGCATGACACGGTCGTCGAGCGCACACCTTTCCAGATCCTTGCCCCGGATCGGGCCGATCGCACGTGGCGCAAAGAACGTCATTTGCCGCAGGTTCGCCAACAACCCCTCCTGACCATTCTGGAGGTCGAGCAGCGCGTTGATACGGCGCAAGGCGGCATCGCGTGGCAAAGCGTTGGGCCGCAGTGCCGGATGCATTGTTTCCCAATGCTGATCGAAGGTCTGCGCAATAAGGGCCAGCCCCTGCGCGAGCCCGGCCAGTCCTTCTTCATTGGCCAGCGCGCGCGTGACGACGACGAGCAGGCGCAGGTCCCGGCCATGCGCACGCAATTCCTCCGCCTTGGCGAGCACCGCGGGCCAGTCGACCGGAATGGTGCTTTGCGAGGCGGGTTTGTTCTGGCCGTCGTGGACGACCTTGATCTCGGGTTCCGTCAGGCGCTCCAGCTCATGAAAAGCCGGGTCGTTGCGCAAATCCTCCCCTGACGGATTTTCACCGTCGAGCGGAGCAAGCCAGAGTGCGACATCAATCACACCAACCCCCAGCGATCGGCCCTCAAACCGTACGTGACCCTACGGTATCACACGGTTGCACTTTACCACAATTCAAGCACTGCTCAAAAAATTAACGAAAGCTGACCAAGCCGCGTCTTGGGTGCTGGAACCCTTGGCCAGAGTGCTGACCCTGTATGTGAAATGCATTACACCGAGGCGGACAATTGCGTGGTTGTTTGCATCTGATGGTGCGGCACTCTCCACAAGTGGAAGGGGCGCTGTTCATCGCGCTTTGTCAAGTGACGGCTTATGTGGCAGGTTATCGGCTGGCAGATTGCAGGAGCACGTTCGATGGAACAGCGCCGGTCATCGCAGACCTTCAAACGCAAGGAACTGGTCGGCAAGCTCAATCCTGTCGGTGTGCGCGCCTTCAAGGCTGCGGCCGACACCGCCAAACTGCGCGGCAATCCTTACGTCGAGCTCGTCCACTTCATCGAGCAACTGGTACTTTCCGACCGTTCGGATGTGCAAATGATAATCGCCGATGCGGGCCTTGATGCGAGCCGGCTCACGGCCGATATGACCCGCGCCGTCGACAAGCTGCCTTACGGCGCAACGTCGATCGAGGAATTTTCCGACCATATCTTCCATGCCATCCAGGAAGCCTGGAACCTGGCCACGCTGGAGTTCAGCGTCGAGGAAGTCCGTAGCGCCCACATTCTCCTTGCCTGCCTGAAGACGCCGGTCCTGGAAGGCCTGCTGTCGAAGATCAGCGGCGAGTTTGACAAGATCGACGCCGCCGCGGTCATCGCACGATTCGCCGATGCCATGGAGGGCTCGCTGGAAGCCGGCGCCTCGACCACGGTCTCCACCGCAGAGGCGCCGCGGCGGCCTCCGGGTGGGGATTCGGCGCTGGCGAAATACGCCACCGACCTGACCCAGCGCGCCCGCGACGGTAAGATAGATCCGGTTGTCGGCCGCGATCCAGAGATCAGGCAGATCGTCGATATCCTGATGCGACGCCGGCAAAACAACCCGATCCTGACCGGTGAGGCCGGGGTCGGCAAGACCGCGGTCGTCGAGGGCTTTGCCTTGCGTATCGCTGCGGACGACGTGCCGCCGACACTGCAAGGGGTCAGTGTGCGCATGCTCGATGTCGGATTGATGCAGGCGGGTGCAAGCGTAAAGGGGGAGTTCGAAAAGCGGCTGAAGGCAGTCATCGATGAGGTGCAGTCTTCCGAAACGCCGGTCATCCTGTTCATCGATGAGGCTCACACCTTGATTGGCGCTGGCGGCGCGGCTGGAACAGGCGACGCGGCCAATCTGCTGAAGCCGGCGCTGGCGCGCGGCGAACTGCGCACGATCGCGGCAACGACCTGGGCCGAGTACAAGCAGCACATCGAGAGGGATCCGGCGCTGACCCGCCGTTTCCAGGTGGTCAAGATCGACGAGCCGTCCGAGGCGGTGGCCGTTCTCATGTTGCGCGGTGTCGCCGGCGTTCTGGAACAGCACCACAAGGTGCAGATATTGGATGAGGCGATCGAGGCGGCGGTTGGTCTCTCGCATCGCTATATCCCGGCGCGGCAATTGCCTGACAAGGCGGTGAGCCTTCTCGACACCGCTTGCGCCCGTGTCGCCATATCGCAGCACGCCACGCCGGCGGAGGTCGAGGACATCATGCGCCGACGCCAAGCGCTGGAGGTCGAGCGCGGCATCATCGGTCGCGAGGCCGCGATCGGCATCGAGGTGAGCGACCGGCAGGCACGGGTCGACACCGGGTTAGCCGAAACCGAAGTCATGCTCGCCGCCGCACAGGAGCGTTGGGACCGGGAAAAGGCACTCGTTGCCGAAATACTTGAACTGCGCGCCAGGCTGCGCGGCGAAGGTGTGCCGCTCGATGCGGTGGAGACGCCGGAGACCAATAGCGAAACAGCAGGCGCGGACTCGGTTGAGACTCCGCTGCCCAAGGTCGAAACGCCCAAGACCAAAACGGCCAAAATCAATATGGAGGCACCGGCGGCTGCCAATGCCCCTCCACCCGATCCGGCCGCCGATCTCACCCGGTTGCGCGAACTGATGGTCGAACTGGCCGAGGCGCAAGGCGAGACGCCGCTGATCCTGCCGTCGGTCGACCGCAACGCCGTGGCGGCGGTCGTTCAGGACTGGACCGGCATCCCGACGGGGCGGATGCTGTCGAGCCAGACCGAAAAAGCGCTGCGGCTGGCCAGCACTCTGTCCGAACGCGTGGTCGGCCAGGATCACGCCATGGAGATGATTGCCAAGCGTGTGCAGACCAGCCGCGCCGGGCTCGGCGCGCCGGAAAAGCCGGTGGGCGTGTTCCTGCTCTGTGGCCCCTCGGGCGTTGGCAAGACCGAAACCGCATTGGCCTTGGCCGAGACGCTCTACGGCGGCGAGCAGAACCTGATCTCGATCAACATGTCCGAGTTCCAGGAGGCGCACACGATCTCTACCTTGAAGGGGGCGCCGCCCGGATATGTCGGCTACGGCAAGGGCGGCATCCTGACCGAGGCGGTCCGCCGCAAACCCTATTCGGTGATCCTGCTCGACGAGGTTGAGAAGGCGCATCCTGACGTGCACGAAATCTTCTTCCAGGTCTTCGACAAGGGGATGATGGACGACAGCGAGGGCCGGCGCATCGATTTCAAGAACACGCTGATCCTGCTCACCTCGAATGTCGGCTCCGAAGTCATCATGGATCGGACCAGGAATGGCACGCTGCGGGCAGGGCTCGACGATCTGGACACCGCGCTGCGCAGCCCGTTGCTGAAGGTCTTCCCTGCGGCCTTTCTTGGCCGGGTGGTGACCATTCCTTACTATCCGCTCTCGGATTCGATGATCGAAGCGATCACCCGTCACCAGTTTGCCAAGATCGCTCGCCGGCTGCGTGCGACCAACGACGCAGAATTGGTGATCGGCGATGGCGTCATGGACCTAGTCAAGGCCCGCTGCACCGAGATCGAATCCGGCGGGCGGATGATCGATGCCATCCTGACAAACACGCTGCTGCCGGAATTGAGCCGCGGCGTGCTGAACCGCTCGCTCGAGGGCGAAAGGATGACAAGGGTAACCGTCGGCGCCTCCAAGGAGGGCTTCACCTATTCCTTCGAGTAAGGAATGTTGATGACGGTTTGCTTCGGCTTCTTCGTGCATAGGCAAGCTGAGCGACTAGCCGGGGAGCGGCCGGTGGCGGTGAACTCGTATGACGCAATCGGTTAGAAGAATGACGGTATTCTTTTACCTGCCACGACACCGGATTTGCGAGTGGGCGTCAAACGCGCTGCGGCCGCTGTGGGCGAAGGCATCCAAGGGTCGCGGAGAAGGTGCTACAGATTGTGATACCTATTGTGATACAAATCGGACGTTGGAGCAGAAAAAAAATAATAAAAACAATAGCTTGATGCGGGGATAGATCCCAGCCAACGGTACCATCGGGTTTTTCCTGTAAGTAATTGATTGGTTGGACGATTTTACGGAATTGCTCTGGCCCTTGAGCCATTTTGGCGGTTTTGTGATACCTATTGCATTCCGGCCTTCGCGCTCAAGGTTCAGACCAGTTGGGCCGGCCTGCGAATAAGCATGCTCGCCAACGATTTCTCGGGAACTGCTTGCAACACTCGCCAGGCCGGCGGTTTCAGGACTCATTGTCCAGGGCTCTTCCAAACCCGCGATCTGCCGCCGTCCTTGTCGGCAAGCACTAGCTGACGATCAATCTCCTCGCGTGGTATCGACATTTCACGGCGGCCAGATATCGCTGCCCAGATATCGCTGCCAGCGTGGACCGGATGTCGCCGCAGCATACCAAGAAGGACGGTGCTCTTTGACAATCTTCCCCTTCACCGAAGCCACCTCGATCCAGTTCCAGCATCCCCTGCCGAAGACTTCGGACGTCGTGATCATCGGCGGCGGGGTCATTGGCGTGAGCACGGCACTGTTCCTGGCGCGACGGAACGTCTCGGTGACGCTGCTGGAAAAGGGCCGCATCGCCGCCGAGCAATCCTCGCGCAATTGGGGCTGGATCCGGCAGCAGGGCCGCGATGCCGACGAACTGCCGATCGTCATCGAAGCGCAGCGCCTCTGGCGGCAACTGGCGCAGGAATGTGGCGAGGACATAGGACTGAAGCAGACGGGCGTTACCTATCTTGCGCGGACAGACAAGGAGATGGCCGGTTTCGCGAAGTTTCTCGAGATTGCCCAGGCTCATGGCGTCGACACGCGTCTCCTCGATCAAGGTGAGTTGGCAAGCCTGATCCCTGCCATGTCGCGACCGTTCAAAGGCGCAATGATCACCCCATCGGACATGCGGGCGGAACCTTGGGTCGCGGTGCCCGCGCTTGCTCGCCTGGCGGCCCGCGAAGGTGTGACGATCATCGAAAATTGCGCGGCACGTATGCTTGACATCTCCGCGGGACGCATCAGTGGCGTCTGGACCGAGAAAGGGCACATCGCGACCTCGAGCGTCGTCGTCGCCAGCGGCGCGTGGACGTCGCTCTTTCTGCGCGCCCACGGCATCTCGATTCCACAGCTCAGCGTCAGGGCGACCGTCGCCGCGACAGCACCGATGCCGGAAATCCACACCGGTGCCGCCGCGGATGAACGCATCGCTTTCCGGCGCAGGCAGGATGGCGGGTATACGCTCGCATCGGGAGGCAGCAGCCAACTCTACATAGGGCCGGACGCATTTCGCCACGCGGGCAAATATTTCAGCGCCCTGATGGCCAATCCCTTCGGCACGCGCTACGTGCCGGCCGCGCCGCGAGGATACCCGGATGGCTGGTCGACGCCGCGCAGATGGAACGCGGATGAAGAAAGCCCTTTCGAACGGATGCGGGTCCTCAATCCCGCTCCCGAGACGTCGGCGCTTCGCGCCATCGACCGCGGGTTCAGGGAGCTTTTCCCTCAGTTCACGACTGTGCCGATCAAGGCGAGCTGGGCGGGCATGATCGATGCGATGCCCGATGTCGTGCCCATCGTCGATCGCGCCGCTGCGATCCCAGGTCTCGTCATAGCGACCGGGATGAGTGGTCACGGCTTCGGCATCGGACCCGGCATCGGCCGTGTGCTGTCCGACCTCGTCCAAGGCAACGAGACCGGGCACAATCTCTACAGGTTCCGTCAATCCCGTTTCAGCGACGGCAGTCCGATCCGATTGGGGCCATCGCTGTAAGCGTTCCTGCCGCCCGCCAGGCCATCCGCTCTGGCCTTGAAGTGCCGGACGAGGATCTCAGGTGCCGCATGCCCCGGCGTAGGCCTCGATGCTCCGCCGGACGTGACCGATCGCGATCTCCTCGACGTCGCAGGCGCGGTCAGCCCATGTGACTGCAGAAGGCAGGTGCTGGAGAAACAGCGTCACCGGCACCTTGCGGCCGTACAAGGTATCGAAGAGACGGTTGCAGGCGGCACGGGCTTGCGGGATCGCCCAATAATATCGGACGCGATCGGAATAGGAGTAGTGGCGCAGCGTCCGCTTGTCGGCATCGCTGCCATGATAGTGGCTTGCCCAATTCTTGGGGGCGCCTTGCATCAGCTCTTCCATTGCGTGGTAAAGCGGCCGCTCGCCATAGCCAGGCACCAGGTCGGAAGCGATCAGGTCGAGCGCGTACAGCGCCTCGCGCAGCTTGAAGGTCAGCTCGGGTCCGACCTTGAGGACGGCGAAGCCGTCCTCGACGAGTTCACGCAACGGCCTCTCACCCTGATAGTCCGTCGAATGGGCTTCGAAAATGAGCGACGGCAATCTGTCGAGGGTTGCCGCCAGGTCGCGGGCCTTTGCCCGATCGTAGAAAATCACATTCTGGTTGCCGAACTCCACGCCCGGCTGCACCACAAGCCCGATGACGCGGGAAAATGCGCTTTCAAGCCCGGCGGTGTGGAATGCCTGGGCATGAACGGCATGTGTCTGGCGAGCCGCCTCCGGACTGGTCGGGGTGATCGCATCCAATGTGTGATCGGCGCCGCCGGGCGGCGGCACTTCCGTGCCGATGATGTAAACCGGGCTTGCCCCGCTGCTCTGCGCTGCCGCCTGCTCCGCGACGCCTGCCAGCCTGGCCGCGCGCCCGGCCACTGTGTGGTCGTCTAGCGCCGCCGGTTCACCCGCGCAGCCCATCGAGGCATCAAGGTGGATCTTGCGGAAGCCGGCGCGGACATAGGCATCGATCATCGTCCCGGCCTGCGCCATCGCCTCCTCGGCGGGCCGGTCTTTCCAGGGATTGGGGCCGAGATGATCCCCGCCAAGCACGATCAGCTCTTGCGGGCACTGCTCGGCTGCCGCGAGCGCTTCCACCATCGCCGCGAAATCGGCCGGCGTCATGCCCGTATAACCACCCAGATGATTGACCTGATTGCACGTCGCCTCGATCAGGACGGTGGTGCCGGTTTCCCGCCCGTGGCGCAGTGCGGCTTTCAGCACCAGCGGGTGCGCCGAGCACACAGAGGTCACCCCGATTTTCTTCCCGTCCCTGTGCAGGGCCGGCAAATCTTCGATCGCCACACGCATCAATTTCTTCTCGCCGTTCTTGCCATGAAATCCTCCAGCTCGGCCGGCGTGCCGGCTCCCTCCATGGGACCGAGGCGTGTGACGTTGCGCGCCCCTGCCGCGTTGGCGAATTCGAGCGCCGTCTGCAGCGCCATCCCCAGCCGCCGGCATGCGACATAGGCTCCGCCGAAACAGTCGCCGGCGCCGGTGGGGTCCGTTTCCTCGACGATGAGGCCGGGGCAATCGGCGCGGGCTCCGGTGCTTTGACGGGCTGACGCGCCATGTTCGCCGCGCTTCACGGCGATCTCCTTGACCCCTCGTCTGAACAGCGCCTCGATCGCGCGTTCCTCCCCGTCCGTGCCGGCGGCCAGGAACAATTCATTGCCCGACGGCAGCAGCAGGTCCGCTTCGTCCACCAGACCGGCGAATTTCTCCTCGGTCTGGCCGTGCGCCAGCAGTTCCTTGCGCAGGTTCGGATCGAGCGACATCGTGCCGCCGCGTGCCTTGATCAGCGGGATCGCGCGTTCGGTGATCGCCCAGGCTGCGGGACTTGCGAACACCGTTCCCATGACATGGATATGCCCGCAACGCGCGATCAGCGCCTCGACCTGCGGGCTCCATTCCAGTCGGGCGGCGGCGGATTTGGCGATGTTGTAGACGAAATCGCGGCTTCCGTCCGTGCGGTAGCGAACAAAGGCGCTGCCCGTCGGATAATCCGGGGAAACAGCGATGGCTGAAGTGTCTACGCCGTCCCGCTTCAGGCGCTCCATGTTGACGACGCCGAAATCGTCGTCGCCGACCACGCCCACCATTGCGGCCGCTCCGCCCATACGTGCGCATTGATCGATGAAGATGGCGGGCGCGCCGCTCGGAAAGGGACCAATGAGGTCGATAGGTTCCCGGAAGCCGGTGCCCGTCTGCCTCGCGACGATCTCTACCAGGATTTCTCCAATCGTCACGGTTGGCCCGAGCGAGTCCGCTGCAAGTGTTTGGGGGAGGTCGTTCATCAAGCGTCCAATCCTGGGTGTGGTGTCGTTCGCGGTTTCACGACGCCGAGGCGCAAGAGGAGTTCCTACCGGATCGATGTGAATCGATCAGCTGCCATCACGCTACAAACCTGCATGCATGGTCAAGCGCACACTTGGAACGACGCGCAAACCCTCAGCCGGGAAACAGGTCCAGGATCGACGACAGGCGGTTGGTGCTGAGATCGACGTCGCCGAGCAGGACGCCGCTGGGGAGATAGCCGACCACGAACAGACCGGCGGCCCGTGCTGCCTTGGTGCCGGTGCGGCTGTCTTCCACGGCCACCACCGACCCTGGAGCTATGGCGAGCTGCCGGCAGGCCTCGCGATAGGGCGTGGGGTCGGGCTTGCCGGCCGACACGTCGTCGAGGCTGATTGTGAGACTCATATGGTCGAGCACGCCGAGCGCATCGAGATTGGCATTGACGACTTGCCGGCCGGAATTCGAGACGCAGACCTGCGGGACGCCGCGGTCAGCCAGGGTCCGAATCGTCTCGACCGCCTCGGGGATCGGGACGGCGTTCGCCCGGTTAGCGACGTAGTGGGCATTGATAGCGGCGAGCCACTCCGCCTGGTCGAGCCCGCCCGGGAGACGCGGACGCAGCATTGTCCAGACGTCGCCCATATGGATGCCGCGAAAGGCTTGGTCGGGCAGGTCGTCAAGATCGACGTTCCAGTTGCTGCAGCCGGCGAGGAGAGATTGATGATGCAACGGCTCGCTGTCGATCAGCGTTCCGTCGATGTCCCAGGCGACGGCGCGATACATCACGATGACGATCCCGCTCTGGTCGCGCCATGAGCCGACAGGCGCGCATAAAGATCGCGATAGCGGCGATAGCCGTCGCGGTAGATGTCAGCCTTGCGCAGGTCGGGATCGAGCCGGTCGGCGAAGCTGACGAAACCGGAAACGCCCGACCAGTCGTCGGTCAGGCCGACGCCGATCGCCGCCGTCCAGGCAGCGCCGATGCAAGAACCGGGGTGCCCGGTCAGGCGTTGGACCGGCTTTTGCAGGACATCCGCGACAATCTGCATCCAGACCTTGCTGCTTGAGCCGCCGTCGGAGGCGAGATAGCGCTCGGTCCGGTGGCCCATGTCGTTGAGCACCTCGATATGATGCGCGATGGCGAAGGCATAGGCCTCGAGCAAAGCGCGCCAGACATGGCCGATATCGTGCGACAGCGTCAGCCCATCGATCGCGCCACGAGCCGCTGGATCATGAATCGGCGTCTTCTCGCCGAGGAAGTAGGGCAGGACGGTGAGGCCGTCGGCACCGGCGGGACGCTCTGCCGCCAGCGCATCGAGCCGCTGGTGTATCGAAATACCATCGGCCTGTGCCGTGGCCATCTCGCCGCCGGCGAAATTGCGTACGAACCAGTTGAGGCCCGAGCCGCCGGTCGACATACAGCCATTGGGCATGAACAGGCCCGGCACCAGGTGGTAATCAAGATACATGCGGGGATCTGGCTTGATCTGATCGGTGGCGATCAGGATATCGACCGAGCCGCCGAATTTCAGGAGGACATCGCCTGCTTTGGCAACTCCGGCGCCGAGCGCGGAAGCGATCATGTCGGCCGCACCACCGACGACAGATGTTCCCGCCATCAGGCCGGTCTCATCCGCGGCCTTCGCCGAGACGGAGCCGAGGATCTCATGCGAGGCGATCTTTCGTGGCACGGCCGAGCGCGGTATGTGAGCGAGCGCCACCAGATCGTCGTCGATCCGGTGCGTCGAAACATCGACGAAGCCGGCCTCCAGCGCCCAGTTCTGCTCGACCGCACGTTCGCCGGTGAGGCGCCAGTTGATATAGTCATAGGAGCCGAAAACGGTGGCGATGCGGCTGAACACCTCCGGCTCGTGACGCTCTATCCAGCGCAGCTTTGCGGTGACCAGCTGTTGGTTGATGCCGTTGCCGGCCTTGGCGATGAAAGCCGCCTCATCGCATTCGGTCCGCAGTTCGGCCACTTCGGCGCCACAGCGGCCGTCGCTCTGCTGAATGCTCGGTCGCAGCACCTCGCCCTGCTCGTCCAGAAGAACGACCGCCGGCAGCATGCCGGTGGTGCCGATCGCCACGATCTCTTCGGCCTTGATGCCGCTGGTCCTCAGCAACTCCTGCACGATGTCGCGGACATTGGTCCACCATTGCGCGGGATCTTCCTCGGCCCAGCCCGCATGCTCGGAATGCAGCGTGACGGGGCGCGAGGCGAGGCCCAGCACCTGATCGGGAAGCCGGATCAGAATGCCGATCGTCGAGGTGGTGCCTATATCGAGACCGAGAACGAACGCCATGTCGAATCCATTGAAATGCCGGGAAGGGCAGGCGGGCGAACCTGTCTGCCTCGTCGTGTCCCGCTGCTCGATACCAGTCGATCATTCCGGACGCCGGCCCGCAACGATCGATATGATCACCGCGAGCCGGCGCGATGGCCGGCATCGCCGTGGAAGCCGTCCTCAGCGCAAAGTGGCGACAACGTCCATGAAGCGCTTGACCCGATCGCCGTCGACGGCGTTCCAGGTATTGCCATCGATCTTGAAATGGGTCCCGATCACGACGCCGCTCGCCAGCGAAAGGACATCGCGGACATTGTCGATGTTCACGCCGGTGTTGGCGAAGACCGGCACGTCCTTGATCGTCTCGCAGACGCTGCGCAGGTGGGACTGGTCGGCCGGCTGGCCAGTGATCGGACCGGAAACGAGGATGGCGTCGGCCATCGACGAGAACACCGCGCTCTTGGCGCGCAATTCAATAGGACGCTGGTCGAGCGAGTGTGCGAACTCTGCATTGATGTTGAAGAGAAGCTTCATGTCGTCGCGGCCAAGATTGTGCCGCAGGCGCGAGGCGGCGGCGCAATCGGGCTCCCACAGGCCCATGTCGGAAGCAAACAGGCCGGTGAAGATCTCGCGCACGAAACGGGCTCCGGTGGCCGCCCCGATCGCGACGCTGGCAGTCGGGTCCCAGAGATAATTGACGCCAAACGGCACCTTCAGCTCGGGTTTCACCGCCTGGACGATCGCGGTCATGGCGGCAATGCCTTCGGGCGGCGCCTTGAAGACATAGGGGCGGTCGTTCTCGTTGCCGAACATGATGGCATCGACGCCGCCGCTCTGCAGCTTGCGGATGTCGGAGAGCACGCCATCGATCAGCTTGTCGAGGCCGCCATCGGCATCATAGAGGGGCGTTCCCGGCAGGGCACCGATATGTGCCATCGAGATGACAGCCTTCTTCTTGTCGCCGAAAAATTCAAATACCATCGAGTCGTCTCCTTGGGGATAAAGTGAAAATGTTGCGCCTCAGTCGCGCGTCAGCGGCGGCGCGATGCGCAGGTCGACCTTGGCCGCGGCGAGCGCTGCGGCGATCTTGGCCGGCGGCTCGGCATCGGTGATGAGGATGTCGACGTCCGACAGTGGCGCTATCCGCACCAGCGACATGCGCAGGAATTTGGCGGAATCGCAGAGCACGATCTTGGTGCCTGAGCGTCTGAGATAGGCGCGCTTCATATCGGTATCATCGAAGGAATAGTCGAAGAGGCCGTCCGCCGTGATGCCGGAGACGCCGATCACGGCGACATCGAACCACAGCGCCTCGAACTGGGCGATGGCCGCGGGTCCGCCGGTCGACATCTCGTCGGCTCGTACGCGGCCGCCGGCAACATAGACTTCGGGCACACCGCCGTTCAGCGCCGCCGCGATCCTGAGGCTGTTGGTGAACACCTTGGCGTGCGGAAGGTCCTTGAGGTGCTCGGCCATCAGATAGGTGGTGGTGCCGACATCCAATGCGATCGTGCGGTATCCCGAAACCAAGGCGGCCGCGGCGGCGGCAATCGCGGCCTTCGGGTCACGGCGCTGGCGCAAGCGCGAATCGAAACTCGGCTCCTCACTGT
The DNA here is from genome assembly GCF_055811675.1 of Mesorhizobium sp. WSM4808. Classification (NCBI taxonomy): domain Bacteria; kingdom Pseudomonadati; phylum Pseudomonadota; class Alphaproteobacteria; order Hyphomicrobiales; family Phyllobacteriaceae; genus Mesorhizobium; species Mesorhizobium sp. WSM4808. Next base: position 95,504 of record NZ_JBVVQX010000008.1, on the reverse strand, counting down.
CCATGGCGACCAGCGGCGGGTTCTCGGCCTCGATCGCGCCGCCATGGATTCGCACCAGCCTGCCCTCGCGTTCCAGTTCGACGAGATCGCGGCGGATCGTCATGTCGGAAACGGCGAGTTCGGCCGCTGCCGCAGCGACGGTGAGCGACCCCGTGCGGCGCAGGAAAGCCAGGATGCGTGCCTGTCGATCGTGCGCGAGAAGGCGCTGACGGTCGGCATCACGCGGTGCGCCATGCGTGGACGATAGAGGAGAGGCGGTGTCGTCGGCCATCGATGTATCCGGTGGGTAAGCCGCTGACGAAGCGGTCTGCAACTTCAACTCTACCGCATGATCAAACATTTTCAAACAAAAATATGTTTGCAGTGTTCGAATTTATTGGTATGCATCTCGATATTAACAGAACGCGTTCCGCCACCAAGCAGAGAGAATACGACCATGCCGGCTGCCTCCGTCATTCCTCCAGTGCTTGCCGAACTCGCGGGCAAGCGTGCCTTTGTGACGGGTGGCGGCGCGGGGATCGGTCGCGCGATCGCGACCGCCCTGACGCGGCAGGGTGTCGCCGTGGCGATCGGCGATCTGGATCCCGACGCGGCGCGCAAGGCGGCCGAGGAGATTGGCGGCGGTGCCGCCGCCGTCACGGTCGATGTTCGCCGTCGCGATTCCGTCGAGGCGGCCTTTGCCACTGTGCTGGAAGCGCTAGGCGGCTGCGATATCCTGATTGCCAATGCCGGCGTGTCCACCATGCAGCACGCGCTCGATCTGACCGACGAGGAGTGGGACTTCAACTTCTCGGTCAATGCGCGCGGGGTATTCCTCGCAAATCAGATCGCTGGACGGCATTTTGTCAAGCAAGGCACGGGCTGCATCGTCAACACCGCCTCGCTTGCCGCGAAGGTCGGTGCGCCGCTCCTGGCGCATTATTCGGCATCCAAGTTCGCCGTGCTCGGCTGGACGCAGGCCTTTGCCCGCGAGCTCGCGCCAAAGGGAATCCGCGTCAATGCCGTCTGCCCGGGGTTCGTCAAGACCGGCATGCAATCGCGCGAAGTCGAATGGGAGGCGCATCTGCGGCAGGTCACGCCCGAACGGGTGGTCGCCGACTATATCGCGCAGACGCCGCTCGGCCGGCTCGAACTGCCGGAGGATGTCGCCGACGTCGTCGTGTTCCTCTGCTCGGATCAAGCCCGCTTCATGACTGGCCAGGGCGTCAACGTGACCGGCGGCGTCTACATGACCTGACGGCTTTTGGCGGCTGTAACCGGATCCTGATGCTGGCACGCGCCATCCAAAAAAGTGAACACATATGATCAGAAGGCAGGCTTTCAATGTTACATTTTGTTCTCTAAGATGACCGTTCGCTCGACTTCGGCCTTCGGCGTACAGCCGGGTCAGACGGGTTCATGAGGAATGTCTATGGCGTCTATCGAGCTCGATCGCGTTTCCAAGCTCTACGGCAATGGCAATTACGGGGTGCATGAGGTCGATCTCACCATTCCCGATGGCGAATTCGTGATCTTTCTCGGCCCGTCGGGATGCGGCAAGTCGACGACGCTGCGGATGATTGCCGGCCTGGAGAGTATCTCCTCCGGCGATCTTCGCATCGGTGGCAAGAGCGTCGCCAATGTCGCGCCGCGCGACCGAAACGTCGCGGTGGTTTTCCAGAGCTACGCGCTCTATCCGCATATGTCGGTGTGGCAGAACATGGCTTTCGGGCTGAAGATGCGCGGCACCGACGCAGCAGTGATCGATGCCAAGATTGCCGACGCCGCGAACCTGCTCGGTTTGCAGAATCTTCTCGGCCGCAAGCCGGCAGCGCTTTCGGGCGGCCAGCGTCAGCGTGTCGCGCTCGGCCGGGCGATCGTTCGCGAACCGGCGGCCTTCCTGCTTGATGAACCGCTGTCCAACCTCGATGCGCAGCTGCGTGCCGAGATGCGGCTCGAACTCGTCAAGCTGCACCGACGCCTCGGCCGCACCATCGTCCATGTCACGCACGACCAGGTCGAGGCCATGACCATGGGCGATCGCATATGCATCATGCGCGATGGTCGCCTGGTCCAGGCCGGCCGGCCGCTTGAAGTCTATGCCGACCCGGTCAACACCTTCGTCGCGCGCTTCCTGGCGACGCCGCCGATGAACCTCATTCCGGCCACGCTTCAGGCCGCACCTGGCGAAGGGCTCTCCGTCCTGACCGATAGTGGTGCCGTGCTTGCCGTCCCCGCCCGCCACCGCAACGCTTATGGCGAGCGTGTCGGGCGCCGCGTCATTCTGGGCGTGCGGGCCGAGGATTTCCACGAAAGCCCCGACAAGCCGGACTGGCAAAAGATTTCCGTACGGGTCGTGGCCGTCGAAGCTCTCGGCGCCGAGAACGTCCTGATCGGCCAGATTGCCGGTCAGGCCACCGGCACGGACGATGCCCACCCCGCCGGAGGCGGCAAGCCGTTGGAGATCGCCGCCCGCCTGAGCCGTTATTTCACGGCGCCCGTCGGCTCGATCGTCGAACTCTACATCGACCCGCTGCCGATGCACCTGTTTGATCCCGAAACCGAACTGGTGATCGCGCGGCCGAGCCTCATGGGGGCCACTCGATGACCAGCATGGACAGAAACGAGCGGCCGGCCTTTCGTCGCCGCTTCGGCCTGCATTTCGGGCTGATTGTCGTTTGCGCCATCGTGCTGCTGCCGCCGCTCTGGGTGCTGCGGACGAGCTTCGTGCCCGAGCAGCTATCCTACAGCAACGAGCTGATGCCGGCCTTTACGACGGACAATTATTCGGCGCTCCTGTCGAGCCGCTTCGGTCAGTCCTACCTCAACAGCCTGATCGTCGCGCTCGGCTCGGTTCTGCTCGCATTGCCTTTTGCCGCCACCACCGGTTATGCCTTCGCCCGTTTCCGTACGGGCGGTCGGTGGGCGCGTTTTGCCGTTCTGGCGACGCAAATGCTGCCGCCCGTGGCGCTGGTGCTGCCGACCTTCACGCTGTTCCGAAGCCTGGAGCTCAGCAATTCGCTGACCGGGCTGATCATCGTCTATGCCGCGCTCAACCTGCCTTTCCTGACCTGGATCCTGATGGGCTTCTTCGAAGGCATTCCAGTCGATCTGGAGTGGGCGGCGATGACCGACGGCGCGACCGCCTGGGGCGCCTTCTGGCGCATTGTGCTGCCGGTGTCGATGCCCGGTATCGCGGCCGCCGGCGTCCTCGGCTTCATCCTGGCGTGGAATGAGTTTCTGTTTGCCCTGGTTTTGAGCGGGCCGAAGACGGCGACCATACCGGTTGCGCTCGCCGCGTTGCAGACCTCGAACGGCGTCCAGATCGCCAAGGTCTCTGCCGGCGTCGTCCTTGCCATCCTGCCGCTGGTCGTGGCTTCCCGCTTCATCCAGCGTTTCATCGTCCAGGGCTTGACGTTCGGCAGCGTGAAATAGGCCGGCCGCTCCGAGAGCCGACATGGCTCGCTAGCCGGTTATGAAATCGTGGCGGGATCACCGCCGCGTCCAGAGGGAAAGAGGAGTAGAGAGTTATGACTTGGAACAAGCAGACCTTGATCAAAATGCTGATGACGGCCGTGAGCGGGGCAGCTGTTGTCAGCGCATCGCTTCCGGCCAGGGCGGCTGAGCCCATCACCTTGCACGCCTTGATGGAGGACGTGCCGGAAACCAAGATCATCGAAGCGCTGTTGCCCGAATTCGAGAAGCAGACCGGCATCAAGGTCGAGTTCGAGAAGATCGGCTATCCCGACATGCACGACAAGCTGGTGTCCCAGCTGACCGCGCCGCAGAGCTACTACAATGTGCTCGAGGTCGACTTCCTGTGGGCCGGCGAATTTCCGGCCGCCGGCTGGCTCGTCGATCTGAAACCCTTCGTCGAGAAATCCAAATACGATCTAGGCCCCTTCATTCCCTCGACGCTTGACCTGCTCGGCCGGACCAAGGACCAGCTGTTCCTGGTGCCCATGTACAACTACTCGATGGGCCTCCTCTACCGCACGGACCTGATCGGCGACGAGAAGCTCAAGGCCGCCTACAAGACGGCAACCGGCAAGGAACTCGCTTTGCCGACGACCCTCGAAGATTATGTGGCGATTTCCAAATTCATGAAGGCCAATGCCGGCGTCGCCGGAGCCGCGATGCAGGGCCAGCGCGGCGATCCCAACAGCATGGAATTCTCCAATTACCTGTTCTCCGCCGGCGGCAGCTATCTCAATGCCGACGGCAAGGCGAGCCTCGACACGGCAGAGGCCAAGAAGGCGCTCGATCTCTATGTCGACAACATCCAGCATGGCGCCCAGCAGGGTGCCATATCGGCGACACTCGATGACACCATGCGCCTGATGTGCAGCGGTTCCGCCTTCAGCATGGTCACCTATTGGTGGATGCTGCCGCAGATGGACGATGCCGTGAAGTGTCCGACGGTCGCCGGCAAGGTCGGCCTGTCGGTGATGCCGGGTGGCCATGGCGAAAGCGGCGGTTGGGGCTGGGGCATTCCCAAGAACACGTCGCCGGAAGAGCAGGAAGCCGCATGGACCTTCATCCAGTGGGTGCAGAGCAAGGATGTTTCGGTGAAGCGCGCGCTCGAGGGACACGCGCCGGTGCGCAGCGATGTCTATGCCGATGCGGCGGTGCTGGCGAAATATCCCTTCTATAAGACCGCCGAGGATGTGGTGGCGACCGGCAAGTCGTTTCCGATCTTCACCTATTCGGCGCAATACGAGGATCTGCTCGGTACCCAGCTCTCGCTGGCGGCTGGCGGCCAGGCGACATCGGACGCGGCGCTGAAGGCGGCTTCCGACGGCCTGCAGGGGCTCCTCGACAAATAGCGGTCCGGCTCGGCAAGGAGATCCGGCGCGGCGGTGTCAGCCGCGCCGGATCTTGTCCAGACCCCGGATCTTGACGAGATCAGCAACGCCACCCCGACCAAGGCTCGGCTACGATGCACAATGCGATCAAAAAAGGATGGGCTGCCCGTGGCCGCGAGTGGCGGACCGGCTGGGCCTTTGCCTTGCCCGGCCTGCTGCTGCTGGCGATCGTGATGGGCTTTCCGCTGGCCTATGCCTGCATCCTGTCGATCTCCTCGATGACCTTGATCAAGCCGCAGCTTCTGCCGCTTGTCGGGTTCAAGAATTTCGCCTCGATGATCGGCGATGAGCTGTTCTGGAACGCGCTCTGGCTCACCGTGCGCTATTCGGCGGTGACGGTGGTCGGCGAATTCGTGATCGGGCTCGGCATCGCCCTGATGCTCAACCGGACGGTCCGGATGAAGCCGGTCTATTTCGCGGTTCTGACCATTCCCATGGCGATGTCGCCGATCAGCGTCGCCCTGATCTGGCGCATGCTGCTCCAGCCCAATCTCGGCATCGCCAATCATCTGATGGAAACGTTTGGCCTGCCGCGCCTCGACTGGCTCGGCACGCCAGGCATGGCGCTCTGGACGATGGCGGCGATCGACATCTGGCAGCAAATGTCCTTCGTCGTGCTGATCCTCGCCGCGGGGCTCGCCGCTTTGCCGCGAGATCCCTATGAGGCGGCTGAAGTGGATGGCGCGCGCGGCTGGCAGCAATTCGTCTACATCACCCTGCCGATGCTTCGGCCGGTCGCGGCGATCACCATCATCATCCAGCTGATCAACGAGTTCCGGACCTACGATCTGCCCTATGTCCTGACCAAGGGCGGGCCGGGCAATGCGACCGAAGTGCTGAGCTTCTTTGCCTACCGCCGTGCCTTTCTCGGCCTTTCGCTCAACGAAGGCGCGGCAGCCGCCTTCGTGCTGCTGCTGATCGTCCTTCTGCTCACCGTGATCTTCTTTGCCGTCCTCGAACGCTCGCAATCGGGAGAGGGCCGGAAGTAGGGCCGTTAAGCCTTGAGCAATCTATACGGCCTATCCTGGCTTGCAGATTGTCGAGGGAACATGAAACGCAAGCCGCTTCTGCTTTTCGCCTTTCCGTTTCTCATTCTGGCGGTCCTGGCAGGGGAGCGCATGGCGACCTTGTTGCTGGGCACCTATCCGGCCAGCCCCACCGCATGGTGGCTATGGCTTGAACTGCGCCCTTTGTCGGCGATGTTCTGGCAGCAGGTGGATGTCTATCTGGGCAGCTCCATGGCTCTCGACGCCGCCATCCTTGCCGCGGCATCGATCGTCTGCTGGATAGCGTGTCACGCCAAACGGTCGGCTTTCTTCTTCCTCGCCAACCACGTCGCCTTGATTTTCGCTGGCCTGATGATCGCCGTCGGCAGCCATTCGGAAACGGCGAGCACGATCGCCGCATTCACCTCGCCCCGCGGCCTTCAGTTTTCGCTTGCGGTCGATTTCACCTTGAAGAACAGCCTGGTGCTGCTTTTGGGCATCGTGGCCTGTGCCTACTGCCACATCGCCTTCCTCACTGAGGCGCGGGAGCGGTCCGTCCGGGCCATCCGCATCCTGGCGCTGCAGCGCGATCTCTAGAGCAATGGCGTCTAGTTGATCCGGCGGTAATAGACCTTGCCGTCGGGCTGCTGGATGCGCTGGTAGTTGGAGCTTGGGGCAGGGGGCGAGGCCGACGCGATTCTCCTCCTGGGTGCGGGCGCTTCGATGACGCCGGGTTCGCTCTCGCCGTCGAGCGCTTCGGGTGCTTGCGCCAGCGTGCTGGTGGCGATCTCGGACGGTTCTTCCGCACCTGGCATGGCCTCGCCGCCGGCGACCGGCATAGTCTGCCCCAGCCGGGCAATGCCGGCATCGATCTCGTTGAAGCTGCCTTGCAACTGGCTGTCCAGTTTCTCGAACCGGCTCTGAAAACCGTTGTTGACCGTGTCGAGCCGGGCCGCGATCCGCTGCTCGAACGCGCCGAGCTGCTCCAGCCGCGCCTCGACGAAGCGCAGGTCGCTCATGCCCCGATAGAGATAGACCGCGGCCGCCATGTTGACCGCGGTGATCAGAAGCGCGCCACCGGCGACGATGACGCCGATCGTCTTTGCCTTGCTGAATTTCTCGGTGGCAACCGGTTCGCGCTGTTCCTGGTTTCCGATATCGATCGCCGGCATGTCCGGTTCGCTGATCATCGTCATTGGACCACCACCTTTGCGCCGACCGCGACGCGTTTGAAAAGATCGATCACATCCGTGTTGGTGAGACGAAAACAGCCCGATGTCCCGTCGAAGCCGACACCCGACGGGTCGTTGGTGCCGTGTATGCGGTAGAGCGTGTCGCGCCCGTCCCGCGACAGGTAGAGCGCCCTTGCGCCGAGCGGATTGTAGGGGCCGGCGGGCACCATTTTCGGCAGCTCGGGCTGGCGGGCGCGCATTTCCTGCGGCGGGCGCCACTCCGGCCATTCGGTCTTCGCCCCGACCTTGACGGTCCCGGTCCAGCCGAACCCGTCGCGTCCGACGCTGATCTGGTAGCGCAGCGCCTGGCCCTGGCGGGTCACCAGGTAAAGCGCCTTCTCGTCCTTGCGGATGACGATCGTGCCCGGCTGCTCGGCGGTTGCGAAGGCAACGGCCTTGCGCAGGCTGGGTCCCATCGCCGGCAGCGGCGGCCGCTCCGAAAGCGCCGATCGCGCTTCGGCGAAGTCGTGGACGGACAGCGCCAGCGCCATGCCGAGCACGCAGGCGCCGGCGAGCTTCGGGGCGATCCGATTTCTATCGGGCAGCGTCATCGAGCCGCTCTTTGAACATCCGCTTCAGATCCTTGTTGAAGCGCGCCCGCCCATCCACTTCGGAAGGCGGGATGGCCCGGTTCAGCGCATCGGTCAGAAGCGCGTTGTCGAGCGCGACCGACTTGATGTGCGGCGCCTTGAAGATCTTTTCGAGCTCGCTGCGCGAAAAATGGTTCCCGAACCATTTGCGCTTGTGCTTGTTGGCGACCAGCGTGATGCTGACCGCATTGCCGCGCAGCTCGCGGATTTTCTTGTAGAGCCGCTTGCCTTGCCGCAGCGAAGCGACATTGAGTTCGAAGACGATGAAAATCTCGTCGCTCGTCGACAGCACGGAATTGTGCCAGGGCGTTTCCAGATTGGGCAGGTCGATGACGATGTCGTCGAAGCGGTAGGCAACGAGGTCGAGCAGCCGGAAGACGAAATCGCTGCCATGCGGCTCGAACGGCAGTTGCGGCCGCTCGAATGCGTAGAGGGTGAGGCCGGACGGGCGCGACAGCTTGATGACGTCCATCAGCTCGACATCGAGCCGCTCCGGCTGGCCGATGATGCCGGCAAGGTCGAACTGGTTGAACAGATTGAGATAGGCGCCGCAATTGGCGCTCTGGAAATCCAGGTCGACGAGACAGGTGGACGCCGCGCGCTCAGCCGATTTCGACGCCAGGAATTCGGCCGCCGACAGCGCCAGCGTCGTGGCGCCGGCGCCGCCGCTGGCGCCGATGAAGGTGATGATCCGGCTCTTCGTTCCCTGGTTGCCGGTGTCGTGGAAAGTCACCGCATTGAGCAGCTCCTTGCCGTCGAGCGGCTTGTGCAGCCAGTCCGAGGCGTTCATGCGCACCAGCACACGCGTCTGCTCCGAGCTCAGCTCGTCGGAAACCGCGATCAGCGGCACGCTGGCCCACAGCGCGCGCGCCTCGACGATGCCGGCCCTGCCGAGCAGCTCGCCATTGCCGAGATCGAGGATGACGATGCCCGGGCGCGTATCGGCCGGCGGCCCCTTGAGGAAGTCGCTCGTCTCGGAAACCCGGACGTCATAGATCGCCAGCGCATCGAGCCGCGTCGCCACATCGCGCTTGAAATTCGGATCCGACGAAAACAGCGCCACCTGCTTGCGCTTGGTCGGCGTAACCTTGGTGTTGATGGCATTCATGACGCGGTGCTCTTCAGATCTTCGCCCGTGACCGTGCTTAGCATGGAGGGCATGGTAAGGTTGTCGAATCCAAGCAGACCACCCAGGAAGAAGAATTCGAAGGTGATGGTCTTCAGGCTGACGGTGATTGTCGGCACCGGCCCTCCCAGCCGGGTCTGATAGCCAAGGCCCGTGGCGCTGTAGGTGACCACTATGTTGTCGCGGTGCAGGCGCGGAAAGAAATGACACATGCCGGGCCGCGTGGTCGGTCGCTGGGCCGCAGTAATTGCCGGACAGGTATCGTCATTGGTGTAGGCCGTGTCGCCGCGGAAGATGCGGCTGAATTTGACGGCATCGAAGGCGCCGCCATTGCTGCAACCTCCCGTGCCGGCGGTATATGTACATTCGAACGGGCCATAGGCGGCCGCCACCACCGGCGCGCCCGGTGCCGAGATTGGCGCGGCTGTCGCAAGCGCGGTTGCAACCGGGTCGGAAATCGACGCCAGACGGGCGCCGAGCTGAACGGCTTTTGTCGCCGCGTTCCATTGATACAGCGCATAACCGAAATCGACGAAGCCCAGCACAAGCGTGAACAGCAGAGGCGTTACGATGGCCATCTCTACCATCGCCGCGCCGGCGTCTGATTTTGTGAAACGCTTGATCATGATCAGAACCGGATCAACCGCTCCTCGTGAAAGCCGTTGAGCGTGATCGGACCGATGCTGAGAAGCGACAGCATTCCGACGTCGCTGTAGTCCAGGGTGCCAGCGGCCCTGACAATGCAGACCTGTGCGGTGGTCGAGCGATACTGTGTGACGCCGGCGACAACGGCGTCATGACAGGAACCGGAGGCGGCGATGGTCACTGTAACATCCGCCTTCTGCCAGCCGCTGACGCGGGCGTTGCCGGTACCGGCGGCATTGCCGAACACCGCGATATTAGTAGCGACGTTGGCGCAGTCGATGGTCAATCCAGCATTGGTATACAACTGACTGTTGCAGCGCGCCGCAAAGCGGGCACCGTCTGAAAGTCCTGCCTCCATCAGCAGCTTTTCGTGGATCAGATTGCCGAATTCAAAGACACCCGCCGACAGGACCAGCATCAGTGGGGCGATCAGCGCCATCTCGACAAGCGCCGTCCCACTCCGATCGTGTCTAAATCTATGCAGATGGTGGTAGAGCTTTGCGATCATAGCCGTCACCGATAGAGCTGGGCTTCGTCGCGAAGGAAATTGTCGAGCGTGCCCTGGCCGCCGCGTCCCGTTATGTCGACAAGCTCCACCATGACCGACGCTCCGGTTGAGGCGCCTCCGACTGGCTCGGTAATGAAGAAACTGGCAAATGCTTTGACAGGAAGATTCGTGCTGTTGCCGTTCAGATTATTTCCAGCCGCTTGTAGTGCACTACAGTCTAGGAGCGCGCCATACAGAAGGCGGCGATCGACAGTTGTAACCGGTGGCTGGCAAGAACTCGGTGGCGTCCCTACCTCGCCACCTGCCGAAGCCGTTCCGACCAGCCCCGCCGACGTTTCATATTTATAAACGTCGTAGCGAGTCGGCTTGTTCGTGGCCCATGAAGAGGGATAAGAAGCAGAACCGAAGTTGGTGCTCCAATAGGTGGAAAAGTTCCAGTTTCCATCGCCCATCCGCCCGCCCATGTAAGGCGTGGTGGAATCCCTGGGCAGGCCCATATTGGGAGTGCCGAACGTCAGCTGGTTATATTGAGGGCACTGATTGCCGCCTCCATTCCCATTCCCACCCCCTCCGGACGATGCGCCCTTCCGGACGTTGGCCGCAGGCCCATATTCAGGGCTGTTGAATTGGTTGCCGCTCGATCTGATGCCAAAGCGGACATTGAACGCATCCTGGACCGGTCCTGTATTCTGGCCGGTCTTGGTGCTTACGCCCTGCGCCGAATAGCATCCAATGGGCGTCGATGTGGCGATCGTCTGCGCGAGCGCTTGCGCCCCGTTACCTACACCCGCTGGCGGCTCCAGGAAACCGAAATTACCCGGGCCGTACGCAGCGTTGTTTCCTACCGTACGCAATTCGATAAGCCGGCGACGGACTGCCGGATCCGCCGCAGCCTGCTCGAGCGTAACGCCGCCTGCTGAGTTCGTCCCGTTCACCATCTCGTATGGGTTACACATGAAGACTGGGGTGTAGTTGCATACACCGGAGGTGAAACCTGCGACGGCGACTGCATCGACATTGAAGCTGCCGCTTGCACCGGCTGTGACAAAAGAGGCTGGGAAGATCGCGGCAAAGCCAGTGGGAACGACCGTCACTTGGATGAACCGCGTCTCAAGCTCTCCAGCCGCAGGACTAGCATTGGCTAGATAATTGGCCTGATTGGCGGTTGTTATCCTGGTTCCGTCATTCGCGGGAATAGCTTTCAAGAAGCACCAGGAGATGCTCCCGGCGCTATTGCACACCTGCGTGCCGCCCGGTTGACCGGCAGTCAGGCCAATCCGGCCTGCCGTCGAGAAGTTGCTCTCGTTGTCGACCAGCATGGCCATGGCACGCTCTGCCCGCGCCCAGGAACCGCTCGACCCGTCCAGCTCCGCCGCCGCCGCAAGAGCAAATGCATCCGCGCCCTTCTGGAGATCGTTGTGGAGGTTGTTGACGCGGCTCATGTCTATCGCCAGCAGCGAAAAGCCGATGATCGCCGGCAGCGTGATGCTGACGAGGATCAGCGCTATTCCTCTCTGGTCGTGCCAGAACGCGCGAATGGTCCGCAGCATGGCCTTACTCTTTGCTCCCCTGACGCCAGTCGTCTTGCCTGGCGCACTGAAACCGCATCCTTCTATTCAGTTCGTGTTGCCGACATTGACCGTGATGGCCGGCGGCGGTGGCGGTGGCGGTGGAAATTTGTAGCTGTTGGCTACAGCGGCCGCGCGCGCGCCGTCGCCTTCGATCCTGGTGTTGTTGGACGCCGGATTGAGCGGATCGACCGTCTGCAGCATCGAATTGAATTTCTGCGTGTCGCCGGCGGCCAGCGTCACTGAATCATAGTGGTTCAGATAGTCCGCGGCGCAGCCTGTCAGCGCGCCGGCGCACAGAATGAGGATCAAGCCGCTATTTCTTGACATAGAGCATCTTGTCCTTCGATTTGAAGTCGAGCATGTGGCCATAGGGGCCGGTGACGCCTTCGCCCAGTTCATATTTGCGGACCATGTCCTTGGTCACTTCAAGCTGGCCGAGCACGAAGAATTCGGGATCGTTCGCGGGCCGTGTCTTGTCGAACGGCGTCGCCAACTGCTCGCCGGGCTTCACCGGCCGCACGATGTGCGGCGTGACGATGACGACCAGTTCGGTCTCTTCCTTCTGGTTGCTCGAATTGCGAAACAGCGTTCCGATGACAGGCACCTGGCCGAGCCACGGCACCTGGTCCTGGAGCTTGGTGGTCTTGCTCGACAGAAGCCCGCCGACGGCGAAACTCTGGCCGTCGCGCAGTTCGACGACGGTTGCCAGCTTTCGGTTGGTGAAGATCGGGTCGCCGGCGGTGGTGAAGCCGGTCAGGTCGCTGACTTCCGGCGCCAGCCTCATATGGATCTTGCCGTCGTCGAGTACGACCGGCGTGAACAGCAGGTTAACGCCGAATTGCTTGTACTCGATGCTTATCTCGCCGTCTTTGTTGAGCGTGCGGATAGGCACTTCGCCGCCGGCGTTGAAGCTGGCCTGCTCGCCGGAAAGAGTGGTGAGGTTGGGGTTCGCGAGCATGCGCACCGCGCCTTTGGACTCGAGCGCCTCAATGATCAGATCGACCTTGATGTTGCTGTCGATGACGCGGGTGATCAGGGCTCCGAAGGGACTGGAGGTCGACAGGAGGCCGCTGAGCAGACCGCCTGGCCCGAGCACCACTCCGTCCTCGTCGACGGCAGCAACACCGGTACCGGTACGGGTCGTGCCACTGCCGTTCGTGCTCTTGATCGACACGCCGAGGTCGCGGCCGGTGTTGCGCTTGGCTTCCAGCACGCGCACTTCCAGATTGACCTGCTGGCTGTCGTCGACGATGACGGAGTTGATGACGGCGTCGGGGCCATATTGCTGCGCAACCGCCAGGATAGCCGCCAGCGTGGCGCCGTCCTTGACATGACCGCCGAGCCTGACCCTGCCGTTGACCGAGCCCACTTCGATGCGCGACTTTGGCGCCACCTGCCGGATCGCCTGCGCCATGTCGCTGACGTCGACGCCGACTTCGATCTGGAGGGCGCCGAGCGAGCGCTTGTCGGTGGAGAACAGGTTGACCGTGGTGGTGCCGGCGCCCTTGCCGATGACATAGAGCGTGCGGTCGGTCATCGGCTGCGCATCGGCGATCTTCTCGTCACCGACGACGATATCGCCCAGATTGGCACTCACCTGGATCGTTACCGATTGTGACATCGGCAGGAAAATCCGGTGCACGGCAGGGGTTGACACATCGATGAAGCGGTCGGCCGCACCGGCCGCCAGGCTCGACAGCAACAGCGCCGCCAGGCACGACAACGCGGCCGTCGCTATCCCTAACCAAGAACCCCGCATCCCCGTCTCCCCACTCGCTGCCGGTGGCAGCATCCGTTTTGCCGCGCTTTATTGTTGTCGCGGCACGTCGTATGTCTCGAGCTTCACACCCCGGAAAACGCCGACCGTTGCCCGTGCGGGCGGCTCGGGCTGCACATATTTGACCACTTCCTTGGTCGCCGGTGCCGCGACAGGAACCGGTTTGGCCCGGCCAAGTTCGTCGAGACGGCTTCCCACTTTTTCCACGGCCTGGGTCAACCCGGCAATCTTGTCCTCGGCGCGCTTGCGCTCGGCTGCTGCTGCCGCTTCCGCTGCTGCCCTCTTGTCGAGCTCCGCCTGCCTGGCGGCGACATCGGCCGGCGTTTCGCCGGTCAGGTCGGAAAGCGTCACCCGTTCTGTCGTCTCGCCCTTGCTGGCTGCGGCCTGGCGCAGCGCCAGCGACAATTGGCCGGCGCCTGCCGCCAGCGTCAGCTTTTGCGCGTCCCTGGTGCTGGCCTCCAGCGTCACGGACTTCACCACCGTCGGGCTGTCCTTGCTTTCGTCGGCCACCTGGTCGATGGCCAGCACCTTCATGCTCTGCAGCAGCACGTCGACGAAACTCTTATCCGTGCCATCATCGCCGCGCGCCGTGCGGGTGAGTAGAATATCGACTCGATCGCCCGGGAAGACGAAGCCCGCGACACCGAGCACGTCGTTGACGCGGATGGACACGGCCTTCATGCCTTCGCCGAGCACCGCCGAAAGCGTGGCGCGCTGGCCGGGGCCGGTGATCTTGGTAGCGAGAATCGGCTCATTGACGCCGATCGCTTGCAATGCCTGCTTGGCACCGTCGCCAGCTAACAGGTCTTTCGTTGACTTGAATGCCCCGGCTGGAACCGCGCCCGCAGGCCAGGCAACTTCGCGCAGTTTATCTGCGCTCAGAGCGTCACCGAACTTCAGCGGCACTGCCGCAACCACGACCGTGCTGCCTTGTACGACGCCCGTTTGTGCCATGGCGCTTCGCTGGCCGGCAAGCCAGATATTGGCCAGGACAACCGCCAGGACACCGAACACGCCTGCGAGAACGATCATGATAAGCGTGTTGGCGCGCATCAGTCCAAACCCCAAAAATAGACAGCAGAACGGCAGAGTAACTTGGGTGAGTTCAGGCCCGGACATGATCCGGGCCTGAAATCCGCTAGCTGATCAGGAACCCACGCCGGTAGGGAGGCAACTACCATCGCCGGTAATCGCGCTGGCTGCATTCAAGTCGGCGCAGAGGTCGGTAAACCGGCCGGTCACCCAGAGGCCAATGGCGATAACGACCAGAATAGACGCCGTTGCGATGATGCCGATAAGGATGGAGTATTCGACCATGGCAGCGCCGTTTTCATCGTCGCGGAACTGCCGGGTCATCGTCATGAGCTTCTTCATGTCAATTTCTCCCTTTGGAGGTTTGAACCCGACGAGACAGAGCAAAGGATGAAAACCATACCCAAGCATCCCCCGTCATCTCGATCCTAGGTCCCGAGAAAACGCAGAGTCAAACGAGATTAAGAGTTCCTTAACTTTCCTGTACATGATTCGGCAAGAAAATCACAGCTCTGAATTTTGACAACAGCTTGATTCTTTTCATTTTTCAAGGATTTTAACCATTCATTCACAATTTGGCCGCGGATGCGGCAAGATTGTGGAAGCATTAGCAGAAATGCATATTCCTTTATATCTAAGGGTTTAGCAGCGTCTTCCGAGCGGTTTGCCCCCCCCAAAATCGGAAGAGCCTGGAAAGCAGGGCCGACGCCCTGACCACGAACCGGCAGCGGTATCAAATAAGCGCGTTATTACAGGCCTCTGATCTTAACTATGTAGAAAGTATTGAGGGCACGCCTACCACTTGGGCGCTTGTGCCTCCCGTGGTTAACAGTTAGTTTCCGCTAATGAGGGACCAAGGGGAGTATAAGCCACTATGCTGGGGCGGTTCATCAAGGGGACAAGCGAACAGCAGGTAGCGTCAAAGACCGATCAGCTGGCGGTGCAGCCTGTTGCTCCGGCTCTTTCGCCAGCCGCTGATATTGAATCGCATGGCAATGATTTTCTGACGCTCAAAGTCGAGCTTCATCGCCACTTGATTGATCGGTTCAACCTGACCGCGCTTGAAAGTGCCTCCAAAGATGAGATCCTGAATGAGATCCGTCCGATCGTGCGCGAGTTCGTGCGCGCTCGTGCGGTGCCGCTAAACGCACGCGAACTTGATCAACTGACCAGCGACACCGCCGACGAGATGCTGGGCCTCGGCCCGATCGAGCCATTGCTCAAGGACGATTCTATCACCGACATCATGATCAACACCCACAAGCGCGTCTTCATCGAGCGGCGTGGCATGATCGAAGAGACGGCAATCCGTTTCCGCGACGAGGCGCATCTGTTGCGCGTCATCAACAAGATCGTTTCGGCCATCGGCAGGCGTGTCGATGAATCTTCGCCTATGGTCGATGCCCGGCTGGAAGATGGATCACGCGTCAACATCGCGGTGCGGCCGATCTCGGTCGACGGCCCGCTGGTGTCGATACGCAAATTCTCGAAAAACCCCTATTCGCTCGAGCGTTTGATGGCATTTAATTCGATCCGTCCGCCGATGATCGAACTGCTGCGGATCGCCGTGCAGGCGCGCAAATCGATCCTGGTTTCAGGCGGCACCGGCAGCGGCAAGACCACCCTGCTCAATGCATTGTCGAGTTACATTCCCTCGAAGGAACGCCTGATCACCATCGAGGATGCCGCCGAGCTGCAACTGCAACAGCCGCATGTCGGCCGGCTCGAGACGCGGCCGCCCAATGTCGAAGGTCGGGGCGAAGTTCGCCAGCGCGAGTTGCTCAAGAACGCACTGCGCATGCGCCCGGATCGCATCATCGTCGGCGAGGTTCGCGGCGAGGAAGCCTTCGACATGCTGCAGGCGATGAACACCGGCCACGAGGGGTCGATGACCACCATCCATGCCAACACGCCGCGCGATGCGATCTCGCGGCTGGAACAGATGGTCGGCATGGCCGGCATGCCGATGACGCATGAGTCAATCCGTGCGCAGATTGCGTCGGCCATCGACATTATCGTCCAGACACAGCGCCTTTCGGACGGCGGCCGGCGCGTCACCTCCATATCTGAACTGACTGGCATGGAGGGCAATGTCGTGCAGCTGCAGGAAATCTATCATTTCGTTCGCCGCGAAGTCACAGCCGAAGGCAAGGTGATCGGCGACTTTCGCGCGACCGGTGTCCGTCCGCGCTTCGCTCCGGAGGCCGCTACGCTTGGCCATCATTTTGCCAAGGACGCCTTCAACCCGCAGGTCGCCCTCTGATGCCGACCGGTCAAGCTCTGCTCTACTTCATCTACATGTTGGCGGCGGCCTCGCTCATTCTCGCCGGCGAAGCATTTTATCTTTCCTTTGCCGGCCGCCGCTCCCGGTCTCTAGCAGTCAATCGCCGATTGAAGCGGCTCGCTGGCGACGTCCCGGCCGAACAAACGTTACAGGGATTGCTGCGGGAGCGTGGCCTCACGGACTCTGGCGATTTTCTTTTCGGTATGGTCTGGTTGAACAGGCTCTATACCCAGTCCGGCATCACCGGAAATCCTTTGACCTTCGCCGCGACATTCCTGCTCGTCGGACTGGCGATAGCATTGTTGATGGCGCTCCTTTTCAATTTTTCCGCCTTGGCGTCGCTCATCATCTTTTTAGTCGTTGGGCTTGTCTTGCCGCTTCTCGTCCTCCGGCGCGCCCGCAACAAACGAATCCAGAAATTTGCCAAACAGCTGCCGGATGCGCTCGACATGATCGTTCGTTCGCTGCGCGCCGGACACCCGGCTTCGATCGCGATCGGTCTGGTCGCGCGCGAAATGCCCGATCCGCTCGGCACCGAGTTCGGCATCGTCTCCGATGAGATCACTTTTGGCCTCAGCATCGAGCAGGCCGTGCGAAAGCTTTCGCAGCGTGTCGGCTTCGAGGGCCTTCAGCTGCTGTCGGTGTCGCTGTCGATCCAGGCCAAGACGGGCGGTAATTTGACCGAAATTCTGGCCAATCTTTCCTCGGTTCTGCGTGAACGGCAGAAATTGCGAATGAAGATCAGGGCACTTTCGGCCGAAGGTCGCTTCTCCGCTTGGATCATCTCTTTATTTCCTGTCGTGATGTTTCTCATACTTCAACTCATTGCCCCGGCCTACTACGGCACCATTTGGGGCAGCCCGCTCATTTTTCCCGTGTTCCTGATCTTTGGGCTGTGGGCGCTGCTTGGCGACTTCATCATGTACCGGATGGTTACTTTCGATTTTTGACTGGAGGGACGAACAAACTTGCTTCCGAACATTCAGGACCTGGGTTACTTGGTGTCTATCGTCGTCTTTGCGGCGGCGGTGTCCCTTTTTCTTTTCGGTGCGCTTATCTTCTTGCCAGCTCTGCAAACTCGAAAGCTTGTCGCGCAGAGCTTGATCGGCGAAGAAGTTGCCGATCGCCGATCGATTCTCGGACAAGACCAGCTTGCCAAGATTGCGGCGCAACGGCCGGTCGATGCCTACTTCAAGTCGATCGAGAAGGAGCGCGACGAATCGAACGCTCTGGAAGCGAAGCTGTTTCGTGCCGGCTTTTATCAATCAAGCGCGCCGCTGATTTATACGCTATCTCGTCTGGCCGCAGTCTGCGTTGGTTTTTTGGCCATCTACGCAGTCCTGTCGCGGGTTCTGCCGCCGCATCTGCCAGGCTTCATCACCTTTGCCGGTTCTGCCTTATTCGGCCTCGCCTGCATCGTAATTCCCGGCATTCTGCTCGATCGATTCGAGAATGGCCAAAAGAAGATCTATCGCCGGGCATTCCCCGATTTCATGGACATGATGATCACTTGCGCCGATGCCGGCATGAGCCTGGAGGGGGCGGTCGAACGCGTCAGCCATGAAATGGCCGCCACCCACAAATGGCTAGGAATACAGCTGTCGATCATGAATTTGCAACTACGCGCCGGCAAGCCGTTGCGGGAAGCGCTACGCGAACTCGCCGATCGCATTGGGCTGGACGAGGCGCGGGCACTTGCCGTGCTGTTCCGTCAATCGGAAGAACTCGGCACCAGCCTCACCGATGCCTTGCGTGTTTATAGTGCCGAAATGCGTGGGCAAAGAATTGTCAGTGCCGAGGAACGCGCCAACTCTCTGCCCGTGAAGATGATGATTCCGTTGGGCCTCTGCATCTTCCCGGTCGTTATGATGGTGATCATGCTGCCGGTCATCATTCGCATGAAGGGCATTTTCTTCTAGTTTGGTATATCATTTGGTCCTAATGTGAGTCGGGGACCCAGGGGACGGACGTATGAAGAGGGTTATCGCGGCCGCGGCCTGTCTGCTCATGGCGGTGCTTGCCGGTTGCCAGACGGCGGACACAACCGACGGTGTCGTCCGCACCAACGAGCCGTCGAAGGGCGACGTAACGTCTTTTGGCGATGCTTTCGACGGGCTGAAGACGGTCAGCGACGTCGAATACTATGCCTCGGACCAGGCCGTTGCCGAAGCCAAGAACCAGTTCCGCGCCGAAAATTACGGCAATGCCGGCGCGCTGTTCTTCAAGGCGACGCAGCTGGCGCCCAATGATGGCAACGCCTGGATGGGGCTGGCCGCCTGCACCGACCGGATCCACCGCTTCGACCTGTCCGACAAGGCCTATGCCAAGGCCTTCAAGCTGGTCGGCGCGACGCCCGAATATTACAACAATGTCGGCTATTCCTTTCTCCTGCGCGGCAAGCTGCAGGATGCGCGCTCGAACTTCCTCAAGGCTTACGAACTGGCGCCCAACGACCCGACCGTCGCCAACAATCTGAAGCTTTTGTCGTCAAGCGTGCAGAACGTCGAGCGCTAGCATGCTGCTCGTCGAAGCGCTGCTGCTGAAGGTGCTCGCCATCCCTCTGCTGGCAAGGATTGGCTGGCTCGACTTCAAGACGCAGAAGATTTCCAATCGCGACGTGCTGCTGCTGCTCTGCCTGGGGGCTGGGGGCTTGCTGCTGCTGTCGCTCCAGTCCGGCTCGTGGTGGGACATGGGGCTGAGCGCCGGTGCAGGGCTTCTGCTGTTCGTCGTGTTCTTGCCCTTCTGGGTCTTGCGCAAGATCGGCGCCGGCGACGTCAAGCTGATAGCAGTCGTGCCATTCCTGATCAGCGGCGGCGCCCTCGCGGTGTTTTCAGTGCTGCTTCTGGTTTTCGCCTTGGCCACCGCGGCGATCGTGAAAAACCCCTTCCTGCTGCCCGCGGGTGCTTTTCGGCTCATCGTCCAGCATCTGGACCGCAAGGGCGTGGTGCCGTTCGGCGTGCCGATCTCGCTGGCCGCGATCTGTACGCTGGCGTTCCTGATCTACAGGAGTTTGACGGTCGCGAGCAGCTCTGGAATCCTCAACCAGCTCAACTGACCCTGACATCTCACGCGGCTGTGTCGCGCGGGAGATTTGACGGAGCATCAAACGAAAAACCCGCCTGTGCGGCGGGTCACGGCGCAAATCTGCACCATAGGCAAATATGTACCATAGCTGAGTGCAGCGAGTCAAGAAAAAATTCCTATCGTGAAGCGCTGCCAGGCGCAGCTTGCGTTCCGTTCAGTCCCGCAGCAGATCGAACATCAGCTTGAAGAAGCGGTCCGCGTCGACCTCATGGGCGATGCGGGCATTGTCCCTTTCGCCGCGCTCGCCCCAGTAATCGGCGATGGTCGCGCCGAAGGCGTAGGTGCCCGACAGATCGACGCCGATATGGGCAGGGCGCGTCCGCACCAATGTCGGGTCGATGGCCAGCGCCAGCGCCAAGGGATCGTGCATGGCGCCGCCGACGCCCATCGAGTTTCGGTGCAGCTTCTCGTAGAACAGCAGCCAGTCGTTGACGAGCCGGCCGAGCGGCGTGTCGATGGTGGCGAGTTCGGCATATTGCGGCGCCTCGACCAGCACCTGCATGGTGACGTCGAGGCCGACCATCAGGATCGGCACGCCGCTGTCCAGAACGATCCTCAGCGCTTCGGGGTCGCAGAACGCGTTGAACTCGGTCGGCGTGATGATCTCGCTCTTGCGGTAAAACACGCCGCCCATCCAGATCAGTTCCTTGATCTTGGGCAGCACGTCGCGATGCTTGAGGATCATCAGGCCGATATTGCTGAGCGGGCCGGTGGCGACGACCAGGATCGGTTCGGGCGCGGCGCGCAGTCTGTCGGCCAGGAAATCGACGGCATGCTGGTCGACCGGCTTGATCGTCGCCTGCGGCAGGTAGGGCGAGCCCTCGAGGCCGCTCGGGCCATCGGCGGTGCCGAGCACCAGCGGGCGCGCCAGCGGACGGTGGCAGCCCTGCGCGACAGGCACGTCGCCGGCGCCGATATACTCCAGGATGCGCAAGGCATTGGCGGTCGTCTTCTCGACCTCCGCATTGCCGCAGGTCGTGGTGACGCCGATGAGTTCGATGGCCGGCGAGCGATGCGCCATGACCAGCGCAATGGCGTCGTCGTGGCCGGGGTCGCAGTCGAACAGGATAGGAGTTGGCTTGGTCATCATGTCGTCTTTCAGGCCGCCCGCTCGTAGCGCGCTATGGTTTTCTTGAAGCCCTCGAGGAAACGCCGGCCGTCCAGGCCGGTGCAGATGCGGGTGGTCTTGGGCCCGCCGCCGGGCAGCAATTGCCGGCCGCGATAGGCGACGGTCTGGCCGCGCGCCAGCCTGCCGTCGAGCACGACGTCGGCGAACAGCGGCTCGGTCATCGTCGCCAGGCCCGGATCGAAAGCCAGCGCCACGGTGATCACGTCGTCCATCGGGAACCCGACGAGGTCGAAGAATTCGCGCCAGATGTCGATGTAGATCGGGAAGCTGTCGGCGATCATCTCCAGGACGGGATTGTCCCTCGCGACGGCCTGCATGTCGGCGATGTCGTCGCGTGTCAGCATCGAATCGGCGACGCGGTTGTCCTCGCAGATGTCGAGCGGCACGAGGATCTTCTCGACATCGGCGTTGAGCACGATGCGCGAAGCCTCCGGGTCGGCCCAGATGTTGTACTCCGACAGCGGCGTGATGTTGCCCGGCGTCTGGAAATTGCCGCCGAGCACGATCAGCCGCTTCAGTGCACCGGTCAATCGCGGCTCCTGCAACAGCGCCATCGCCGCGTTGGTCAGCGGGCGCCGGTGGTCACCAGCGTGATCTCGCCCGGATTGGCCATGACCGTGCCGATGATGAAATCGACCGCATGTCCCGACGTCGCCTGCCGCACCGGCGTCGGCGCCGGCGGGTTGAACTTCTTCAGGCGATCGCCGAAACGGGCAACGAGCCGTTTTTCGAAATGCACCGGCGCCTCCATGTCGGCCTTGGCGTTGCCGACGATCGGCCGCCACGCGCCGGCGTGAACCGGGATATCGTCACGCCCGGCGAGCGTCAGTGTGTTGAGGACGACGTTGGTGACCTGTTCGATCGGGCCGGCCGCACCGGTCACGGTGGTCACGCCCTCGAGCCGCAGCTTCGGATTGACCGCCGCAAACAGCACGGCGAGAATATCGTCGCCGGCCGAATCCACGTCGAGGATTATGCGTTCCATAGAGGCTTCCTTCACTGGGGATTTTTGCCGCCGGCTTCAGTGTTCTTGTCGACCGACAGCAGCTTGCGCATCGATTCCAGCGTCTCGGCGATGATCCTCGGACGCGCCCGGTAGGACAGCGCGAACAATGCGATCAGCGCGACGACATAGGGGACGGTGAGAACCAGGTAGGACGGATAGCCGAACGTCTGCAGGCGCAGCGAAAAAGCATCGGCGAAGCCGAACAGCAGGCAGCCGGCCAGCACTTTCAGCGGATCGCCATTGGAGAAGATCAGGATTGCCACCGCCATGAAACCACGGCCCGACGACATGTTTTCCGTGAACATGGTGATGTAGCCGAGTGACAGGTGAGCGCCGGCGAGGCCCGCCAGCAATCCGCAAAGCAGCGACGCGATGTAGCGGACGCGGGTGATCGAGACGCCAAGTGCCTCGGCGGCTTCCGGTTTTTCGCCGACGACGCGGATATAGAGGCCGAGCCGCGTCCTGGTATAGCAGACGACCAGCAGCGGCACCGCGATGAAGGCGACATAGACGAGCGGCGTGAAGCCGGAGATCAGCGGCGCCCACGAGCCGAGAAGGTCGCGGGCGCCGGGCAGCTGGACTTTCGGCAGGCCGACGATGCCGTGACCGACGATCGAGCCGCGCGTGCCGAAGATCGCTTTCATCAGCGAGATCGTCATGCCGCCGGCCAGGATGTTGAGCGCCAGCCCGACGACCACTTCATTGGCCTTGAAGCTCACCACCAGGACAGCAAAAACCAGGGCGAAGACGAGCGCCGCCGCGACGCCGCAGGCGACCCCCGCCAGCGCGGAACCGGTCCAGATCGACCCGAGGACGGCGAAGAAGGCGCCGATCAGCATCTGCCCCTCGAGGCCGATGTTGAAGATGCCGGCCTTGGTGGTGAACGAGCCGCCAAGCGCGACCAGAAGGATGGGCGCGGTGGTGCGAAGCGTCGCCGCGATCAGCGCGACGTTGATGAGCTTGTCTAGAATTTCCATCGCCGCTCCCCTGCCTGGCTGTCGCCACGCTTTCTCACCAGCACCTGGGCCGACACGCTGAGGATGATCAGCGCCTGGATCACGGTGATGATTTCGCGCGACGCGCTGGTGTCGACCTCGAGCAGCAGCGATCCGTTGCGCAGGGCGCCGAAGAACAGTGCGGTGAAGATGGTGGCGACCGGCGAGCCATTGGCGAGCAGGGCGGCGATCAGCCCGTCGAAGCCGAAACCGGGAGCAAATCCTTCCATGAAGCGGTGATGGACGCCGAGCGTCTCGACGCCGCCGGCCAGCCCGCCGACGGCCCCCGAAAGCAGCAGGACCAGGAAACCCTGCCGTTTCACGTTGACGCCGCCATATTCGGCGAATTTCGGCGCCGAACCGACCATCGTGACGCTGTACCCCCATTTGGTGTAGCGAAAGACAAGGGCTGCGCCGACCGCCAGCACCAGGCCAATGACCAGGCCCCAGTTCAACCGCGAAAAGGTGAAGATCTCCGGCAGATAGGATGTCGCCAGGATCGGCGGCGTCTCCGACCAGCCACCCGGCCGCTTGAACAGGAAGATGGTGAAATAGGACGTGAGCAGCACCGCCACGTAGTTCGACAGGATCGTCGAGACGACTTCGTTGGTGTTGTAGCGGGCGCGGAAGTAGGCGGGGATGGCGACCCAGGCCGCGCCTGCCACGACCGCGAGCGCCAGCGCGGCCAGCGTGTGAATGCCCGCGGGCAGGGGCATGGCAAAGCCGACCCACGCGGCGGCGAAGCCGCCGAGGAACAGCTGGCCCTCGATGCCGACGTTGAACATGCCGCCGCGCAGGCCGATGCAGGCGGCGACACCGCAGATCAGGATCGGCGTCGTCTGCAGCAAGGTCCCGGCGATCTTCTCCTGATCGCCGAAGGCGCCGCGCAACAGCGTCATGAACACACGCACCGGGCTTTCGCCGACCATGAGGATGATGATCGCGCCCATCAGCAGCGCCACGCCGATGGCGATCACCTGGCCGGAAACGGCACGCAAATGGTCTGTCATGATGCGGTCTCCGCGGCGAATTCCGGCGTGGCCACGCCTGCCATCATCATGCCGATGCGCTCCTCGTCGGCCTCGTCGCCGGCGACCTCGCCCATGATCCGCCCGTTGAACATCACCAGGATGCGGTCGGCAAGGGCGGCCAGTTCGTCGAGCTGCACGGAAATCAGCAGGATTGCGCGGCCGGCGGCGCGCTGGCGCATGATCTCGTCATGAATGGCCTCCTGGGCGCCGATGTCGACGCCGCGCGTCGGCTGGTCGATCAGCAGGAAATCGGCGCCGTTGGTGAATTCGCGCGCCAGAACGACCTTCTGGATGTTTCCCCCCGAAAGCCGCTTGACCGCATCGCCCGGTCCGCGCGCGCGAATATCGAAGCTCTTGATCAGCGTTTCGGCGTTTTGATTTATGGCATTCCAGTTGAGCATGCCGGCGCGGCTCCATGGGGCGCGGTGCTGGCGGCCCATCAGGGTGTTGGCTGCTATCGAAGCGTTGCGATCGACCCCGCGCACCATGCGGTCGCCTGGAACATGGGCGAGGCCTGCCTGGCGGATCGCGGCGGGGGAGAGCGCGGTGAGATTCCGGCCCTTCAGCCACGCCCCGCCATGGCTTGCCGGTCGCAAGCCCGAAAGCACTTCCGCCAGCTCCGTCTGTCCATTGCCGGCCACACCCGCGATCCCCACCACCTCGCCGGAGCGGACGGTGAAACTGGCATCGCGAAGAGCCGGCAACAGGCGATCGTCGCGCGCCCACAGATCCTTGACTTCGAGCACCACGTCGCCGTGCAGCGAAGCGCGCGGCCGGCGGTCGAAGCTCACCTCGCGGCCGACCATCATGTGCACCAACTCGTCCTTGCTGAGCTCGGCCGTCGGTCGGGTCGCCACCTTCCTGCCGTTGCGCAGCACCGTCACCGTGTCGGACACTTCCATCACCTCTTCCAGGTGGTGCGAAATGAAGATCACCGTCATGCCCTCGGCCACGAAGCTGCGCAGTGTCTGGAACAATTCACGGCTTTCCTGCGGCGTCAGCACGGCGGTCGGTTCATCGAGGATGATGGTGCGCGCGCCGCGCACCAGGACCTTAAGGATTTCGATGCGTTGCTCTATGCCGACCGAGAGCAGCCCGACGCGCTCGGTCGGATCGACCTGCAGGCCGAAGCGCTTCGACAGGTCGCGCGTGCGCGCAATTTGTGCGGCGTGGTCGATCAGCCCATGGCGACGGATTTCCATACCGAGAAAGACGTTGTCGGCAACCGAGAGCGAGGGAACCAGCTTGAAATGCTGGTGAACCATGCCGAGGCCGGCCTTTATCGCCACGGACGGGTCGGCGATCACGATCTCTTCACCGTTCAGCCGGATCGAGCCTTCGTCCGGTTGCAAGAGGCCGAACAGGATGTTCATCAGCGTCGTCTTGCCGGCACCGTTCTCGCCGATGATGGCGTGGATCTCGCCGCGGCGGACCGCAAGGTCGATGCCGTCATTGGCGACGAATGCGCCAAAACGCTTGGTGATGCCGGTCAACTCGACGGCCATTGCGGCATTGCTGTGGAGGGTCGGCGACCCCGGCGTGTTCGACAACGTGGCTCTCGCAGATTGGACACTGATCCGCCGCGGCAAGCCGCGGCGGATCAGTGTAGCGCTTTCTTGGGAGGGAGGCGCTGTTGTTGGCTTACTTCGCCTTGGCGATCACGATCTTGCCGTCGACGATGCCCTTTTTGATCTCGTCCAGCTTGGCGGTCACGTCAGCGGGGATCTTTGGGGCAATATCATCGCAGACCTTGACCTCGACACCGCCCGAGGCGAGGTCGAAAGTGCGGGTGCCGGCGGTGATCTTGCGGCCCTCGACCTCGTCCTTGATCAGCGTGTAGACGGCGATGTCGCCGCGCTTCAGCATGCTGGCGAGGACATTTCCGGGAGCCGAGCCGCACATGTCGATATCGACGCCGATCGAATATTTGTCGACTGCGGCACTTGCCTGCATCACGCCTTCACCCGTCGGGCCGGCGACGTTGTAGACAATGTCCGAGCCCTGGCCGTAAAGCGCCTGGGCAAGTTCGCTTCCCTTGGCCGGGTCGTCGAAGGTTCCGGCGAAGACGGAGTTTACCTTGACGTCGGGCGCGGCATATTTGGCGCCTTGCTCGTAGCCGCCCAGGAAGTTGCGGATCACCGGAATATCGCGGCCGCCGACAAAGCCGATCGCCTTGCCGTCGCCGATCTTGTCGAAGGCGGTGCCCTTGGCTTCGATCATGCCGGCAAGTGCACCGGCCACGAAGGATCCCTGCTCCTCGGCGAAATTGGCGTAGATCATCTTGGGGTTGTCGAGGACGCCATCGATGAACACGAAGCGCTGGTCGGGATATTCGGCGCTGACCTTTTGCAGCGAGTCCACCAGCTCCCAGCCCATCACGAAGATGAGGTCGTACTGCTTGCCCTTGGCAAGATTCTCGAACTGCTGCTGGTAGTCGAGCGCGCGATTGCCGGTGTCGACAAGCTTGAGGTCGATGCCGAAATCGGTCTTGGCCTTGTTGAGGCCGTTGACGATCGAAACGCCAAAACCCTGTGCAAAATATCCCGAGATGGCGGCCACGGAAACCTTGGCCTGTGCGGCGGCCGGTCCGAACGAAATGGCAAGCATCGTGCCGGCCAGAAATAAACTCTTGAGCGCCCTTTTCATGTCATTCCCCTTCAGCTTTTTTCAGCTTTTGAAGCCACGCTTTGACCATCCCCCACATGTCGCCGTAATAACGGCGAGTTCGTTGATGATCATATGAGTTTAGGAGCGGCTTAACAGGCTGTCAATCGTCATCCGATGCAGTTTTCTTGGCCCTTCGCCCACGTGCTCGACGTCTGCGCTTGACAAATGTCGACGGGCATAATTGTTGATACTCTAATGAGTTTTCATGAACGACGGGATGAAGGAAGCGAAACAATGCCGGCTGTGGTGGTCAGGAAATTTCTGGTTCAGGTCGAAGAGATATTCCATGAGGGCGGACCCCACGCGGCACGCCCGCTCAAGCGAGGCGCGGTCGTCGCGGTCATCGCCAACCCTTTTGCCGGACGCTATGTCGAGGAGATCACCGGCTTCATGGAAGACCTGAAGCCGCTCGGTCTCGATATGGCCCGGCGCCTGATCGACGCCATTGGTGAAGGCGGCCAGGCCATCGAAGGCTATGGCAAGGGTGCCATAGTCGGCGCCGCCGGCGAGCTTGAACATGGCGCGCTCTGGCACAATCCGGGCGGCTATGCGATGCGCGAACTGCTCGGCAATGCCAAGGCGATCGTGCCTTCGACCAAGAAGGTCGGCGGCCCCGGAACGCGCATCGACATCCCGATCACGCACATAAACGCCTCCTATGTGCGCAGCCATTTCGATGCGATCGAGATAGGCATTGCCGATGCGCCGCGCGGCGACGAAATGGCGGTCATCCTGGCGATGACCACCGGCGCACGCGTCCATGCACGGGTCGGCGGCCTTGCTGCCGCCGACATCAAGGGCGAGGACGGATTGCGATGAGCCCGGAAATTCGCCGCATCATCACCATCGTCGAGGAAACCCGGATCGAAGGCGGACGGCCCGTCGATCCGCCGACGCGGCGTGCCGCAGCCATTGCGGTGATCCGCAACCCCTATGCGGGTACCTATGTCGAGGACCTGTCGGCACTGAGCGCCATAGGCGAAGCCCTGGGCGATATCTTGCCCAGGCGCGCGGTCGCTGCTCTGGGCATTGCCGGCGACCGGGTCGAGAGCTTCGGCAAGGCCGCCGCCGTCGGCGCCGATGGCGAGCTCGAACATGCCGCCGCCATCCTTCATCCAAAGCTCGGCGCCCCGTTCCGCGATGTGCTTGGCAAGGGCGCCGCGCTCATTCCTTCATCGAAGAAGCGCGGCGGCCTCGGCGTGTCGCTCGATATTCCGCTCGGTCACAAGGATGCGGCGCGGGTGCGCAGCCATTTCGACGGCATGGAGGTTCGTGTTCCCGACGCACCGCGTGCCGACGAGATCGTCGTCGCTATCGCCGTCACCGATTCCGGCAGGCCGCACCCGCGCGTCGGCGGGCTGACCAAGGACAAGATTGTCGGGATTGACGGCGTCGGCTGACCGTCAGGCCGCCAGGATTTCCGGCACCCGGAGCGCCGGAGGCGTATTTCTGCTCCGGCCGGTCCGCACCACGCCGTCGATGACGACCATTCCAATGCCTGGAAGATTGCCGAGCGCCACGCTGTCGAGCAGCCCGTCGCCGGCGCCGCCGATCGCCTGGTCCATGAAGATCAGGTCGGCGGCGCGACCGACCTCGATCAAACCGCGATCGTCCAGTCTGCGCACGCGCGCCGTGTTGCCGCTGGCAAGACAGAACGCCACTTCCGGCGCGATGCCGCCCAGCGAAGCCAGCATGGTGAGCGTCCGCAGGATGCCGAGCGGCTGCACGCCGGATCCGGCCGGGCTGTCGGTGCCGAGGATGACGCGCGAAAGTTCGCCGCGCTGCCGTGCCAGGTCGAGCACGAACAGTCCGGTGCGCAAATTGCCGTTATGGACGATTTCAAGCGCCCTCGAGCCCTTCTCGCAGATCTGCCGTATTTCCGCGTCGGGCAGGGCGGTTGGCCCGCCATTGACGTGGGCGACAATGTCGGCGTCGACCTCCAGCACGACATCCGCGCCGATGCGGCCGGAGCCGGGCAGCGACGGGCCGCCCGTGTGGGTCATCGAGGTCATGCCGTATTTGCGCGCCCAGGCGATCATCTGCCGGCCGGTCGGCCCATCCTTGACGCCGCCAAGCCCGACCTCGCCGACAAGCGTCACGCCGGCCTCGGCGAGACTGCGGAAGTCTTCCTCGGTAAGGCCGGGTTCCAGGATCGGTGCCCCGGCCAGGATCTTCATGCCGTTCGGACGGAAGTTGGAGAAGGTGCGTTGGGCAGCGATCGCCAGCGCCTTCAGCCCGACCAGGTCGCGCGGTCGGCCCGGCGTGTGGACTTCCCCCGCCGAGATCATGGTGGTGACGCCGCCATGCACGGTCGAATCCATCCAGCCGATCTGGTTCTGCCGAGGCGTCCAGTCGCCGGCCACCGGATGGGCGTGGTTGTCGATAAGACCCGGCGCGACCGCGCAGCCCATCGCATCGATGACCGTCGCCGCGCTGCCGCCATCAATGTCGCCTGCCTTGCCAATGCCGGTGATACGTCCATCGGTCACGACGATGGTGTCGGCGTCGATGATCGGTTGTGCTAGATCGCCACTCAGCATGAGACCGATATTGCGGACGACGAGCGTGTTGGCAGACGACTGGAGGTCGGACGACATCGGTTCTCACTTTTGCTGTTATGGAAAAAAGGACTGGACGCAGCTTATTTGCCGCCGTCGCCATTCGATGGGTCGTCGTCGTTGATGCGCTGGAGCAGGCGAAGCAGCGTCGCCTGCTCGGCCGGTGAGAGCGGCGACAGGAACCGCCGCCCGACCTCGACGCTGCGTTCGAGCCGCTCCAGCGTATAGTCGGTCCCTTTGCTGGTCAGCGCGATCATCGTCAGGCGTTGGTCGGTTTCGGAGGCGCTGCGCGTGATCAGCCCGTGTTTGAGCAGTTTGCGCATGACGATGCTGATGGTCGATGGGTCCATCGCCGTCAGCCGGCCGAGATGGTTCTGCGAAACTTCGCCATGCTTGAGGATCGTGGCGAGCGCCGCGAATTGCGTTGGCGAAAGGTCTTCGCCGGCCATGACCTGCTGGAAGCGCAACGTCGCGCGCTGATGCGCCCGGCGGATGACGTGCGCCGGGTGGCGGTCCAGTTCATAGCCGGTCCCGGCGTACTGCTGCAGCACCTGCTCGCGGCTCAGGGGTGCATCGCCTCCCGGCGTTTCGCCTTTTTTGGATTGCGGTTTCTTTTCAGTCGTCACACCGGACTCCTATCGCCGCTGTCTTGGATGTCGCCGGCCGGAAAAAGCTCAAGCCGCAACCCTCGCTGGTTGAAGCGATGTCCCGTCGCGGAGGGCTGCGACGACATCAGCCGAATCGCTGATCACGCCGAAATGGGTCGCTATGTCATACAGCGAGCTTTCCTGCTCGCGTGGTCCCGTTGCCGCGCAGCAATCGCTTGGCACTACCACCTCATAGCCCTCGAAAAAGGCATCGTGGACGGTCGAGCGCACACAGATATTGGTGACCACGCCGAAGATGATCAACTGATCGATCTGCATGTCTTTCAGCGTCAGGTCGAGGTCGGTTTGGAAGAAGGCCGAGTAGCGCCGCTTGATCACATGGATCTCATCATCGCGGGCGCCGAGATCCTCGATGATCTCCGGCCCCCAGCTTCCGTCCAGGCAATGCGGCGTGCGCTTCAGCCATTCGCGCTCGCGTCGCATGCCCGGCCGGTGGCTGTCATGGACCCAGATCACCGGCACGCCGGCGGCGCGCGCGGCCTCGATCACGGCCAGTTGCGGCCCGACCAGCGTCTCGTACCCAGGCAGGACCATGGCCCCGCCGGGCTTGCAGAATTCATTGATCATATCGATGACGACAACGGCTGCACGGCGTGAATCGAGACGCACCGCGTCATCGTGCCGATGTGAGGAAAAACTGTCCACGGACATGGCGAGCTCCTTTGACCGATCGTTGATGCTCATACAAAAAACCCTAGTGGATGCCAAGTCAATCCCGTTCGACGCAAAGCGTGCTGGTCGGCCTTGCGCACCGCGCTCCGACAAGCGTATGCGCTATTTGTCCATCGCGAAATGGCCTTGACAACGCTTGTCAGGCATGTGCTCGATTTGTATGACCATCAATGATATTCAAGCCGCTTAATTGCGGAGCCGAGGTCGAGATATGAAAACCATCGTCACCGGAGCCAGTGGCCTGCTTGGCCGCCATGTGGCCGAGGCTCTGGTTGCGGCCGGCCACGATGTGCTTGGTGTCGATGCCGTAGTGCCGGGTGAGGTCGCATGGCGCCACGCAACCGCCGATTTGACCGATCTGGGGTCGACGCTGCAGCTGGTGCGCGATTGCGATGCGGTTGTGCATGTCGCGGCCATTCCGCGGCCGACCGGCCGGGCCGGCGGCGAGGTGTTCAAGACCAACATCGCGACCGCCTACAATGTGGTCGAGGCAGCTGCCATGGCCGGCGCCAGGCGCTTCGTCTATGCCTCGTCCTTCAGCGTTTTCGGCAATCCCTTTTTCGAGAAACCTGTTCGACCGCCCTATCTGCCGGTCGACCTGAACCATCCGGTCGGCGCGCAGGACCCGTACGGCCTGTCGAAATGGCTGGGCGAGGAAATCGTCGACGCGGCGGTGCGCCGCGGCGCCTTTTCGGCGGTCAGTATCCGCATGCCGTGGATCCAGACGCCGGGTTCTTTTTTCGAGGGCGTCGCGCCGCGCCGCGCCACTGCCGACAGTGCCCGTGACCTGTGGGCCTATCTTGATGGGCGCGACGCCGGTCAGGGCTTCCTGCGGGCGCTTGAATGGCAAGGCGACGGCCATCTGCGCGTCCTCCTCAGCGCCGCCGACACATTCATGGAAGAGGAAACCGAAGCGCTTTTGCGCCGGGTCTACCCTGATGTCCCCCTGTCACGGCCGATCGCCGGTTTCGGCGCCGTGCTCGACACGATCCATGCGCGCGAAACGATCGGCTTCGAGCCAAGCCATTCGTGGCGTTCCTATCCGAAGCCGGAGGCCGGACAATGAAACGGTTCGACAAACAGAATGTTCTCGTCACCGGCGGCGCGGGCGCGATCGGCAGCGCAGCGGTGCGGCGTTTCCTTGACGAAGGCGCACGGGTCGCCATTGTCGACCGCAATGGCGCGGCGGCGCAGCAACTGGCTCGCTCACTGGGTGAAAACGCCATTGCCATCGAAGCCGACGTCACCGACGAAGCGGATGTGCGGCGCGCCGTCGAGGCGATCGTTGAGACGTTCGGCGGCCTCGACGTGGTGTTCAACAATGCCGGCATTTCCGGCGTCGTCGCTCCCGTTCACGACCTGCCGGTCGAGGACTGGGATACGACCATCCGCATCAATCTGCGCGGCATCTTCCTCGTGCTGCAGGCTTCGCTTCGGGCGATGATCAAGGCCGGGACCGGTGGCTCGATCGTCAACATGGGCTCGTCCATGGCCGGTTGGGACGTCCTTTCGGGGGGAGCTGGCTATGTCGCTTCCAAACACGGCGTGGTCGGCCTGACGCGGGTCGCGGCGCTCGATGCCGCGCCCTATGGCATACGCGTCAATGCCATCTGCCCCGGCGTGATCGAGACGACGCTTG
The DNA here is from genome assembly GCF_055811675.1 of Mesorhizobium sp. WSM4808. NCBI lineage: Bacteria > Pseudomonadati > Pseudomonadota > Alphaproteobacteria > Hyphomicrobiales > Phyllobacteriaceae > Mesorhizobium > Mesorhizobium sp. WSM4808. Next base: position 63,460 of record NZ_JBVVQX010000008.1, on the reverse strand, counting down.
GCGTGCCGGCTTCCGGCGACGGCGAATTCAAGAGCAGCGTCCAGCATTTCGCCGACCGCATTCCGTTGCGCCGCATCGGCCAGCCGGACGATGTCGCGGCCGCCCTGGCTTTCCTGGCCTCCGACGAGGCGAAGCACGTCACAGGCGTGGATTGGCTGATCGACGGCGGCCAGACCTTGCAGAGCTGGGCCAACGCGCCGGCCGGCGGCGCGTTTCCGAAATTTCGCTAAAGTCTTTTCGGCGGCATTGCCTGGATGATCCGGACGGCAAGATCGAGATCGGCGAGCCCGCCCGAAAGCGGCGTGCGCGGCTTAACACCGGCAAGGATGCAATCGGCGAAATGCAGCCACTCGCGGCGGAACGACGTATCAGGAACGCCAGGCAGAACGCGTTCGGATGCAGCCTCGCCTGTCGTTTCACGTAGCCGGACAGTCGCCGAGGCATTGCGGAAATAGGGGTTCTGGAATTCGATCCGCACCTCGTCGCGCTCGCCATGCACATGGATCCACTCGTCCCACCATTCATACTGGGCAAGTGCCATGTCGAAGAGGCAAGGGACGCCGCCATAGTCGAGCACGGCCAGCAACTGGTTCGGGCCGGTCTGTTGCGCATGGACGACGCGGTCGGGCGTGCCGAAAGCACCGCGCATGACGGCAAGGTCGTGGCTGGCGAGGCTGAGCAGTACAAGATAGAGATCGCGATAGCCGGCATGGTCCACACCGAGCGCCGCCTCGATGCGCCGAGCGACCGTTTCGCGCCCCGCCGCCAACACATCGGCCGGCACGTCGGTGACCCTGGTCTGGGTGTAGAGTTGGCCATAACGGTCGAAGCGGCCCGCGAAATCGTGGACATGGATCGACTTCGGCCGGCCGATAGCGGCGATGCGCTCCAGCCCGGTCTCATAGCCGGGATCATAGAATTTCATGTAGCCGACAAGGGCGACGAGGCCGCTCCGCTCGGCCTGCTCGACAAGCGGGCGCGCCTCCTGCGGCGTGAAGGCAAGCGGCTTCTCGACGATCAGGTGTTTGCCGGCTCGGATTGCATCGGCGACCATCTCGCCATGATCGTAGGTGCAGATCACGACCGCATCGACATTCGGGTCGGCAAGCAGCGCGCGATGGTCGGTATATCTGGCAGTGACGCCATAATGTTCCGCGACCTTGTCGACCGTGCCGGGAGAGATGTCGCACAAGGCGGCGATGCGAAACGCCGGTAATTCCATGAGATAGGGCAAGTGCATCAGCTGGGCGATCTCGCCGCAGCCGATGACGCCGACGCCAATAACGCGATCCTGCATGTCAACCCTTCACGGCGCCGGCTGTCAGGCCGGCGATGAACTGCCGTTGCATGGCGACAAAGACGACGATCACCGGCAGTGTCGTGATCGTCAACGCGGCGAAATAGAGCGTCCAGAGCGAGTCGTATTGCTGGAAGAAGCTGACCAGTCCTAGCGGGATGGTCTGCACCAAAGGGTCGCGCAACAGCAGGAAGGCCAGGAAGAAATCGTTCCAGATCTCGATGAAGCCGAAGATGAGGATCAGCGCCACGCCCGGCCGCACCAGGGGCAGCATGATGTGGATCAGGATCTCGAGCCGGCTGGCGCCATCGATGCGCGCGGCATCTTCGAGGTCGGCCGGCAATGTGATGAAGAAGCTGCGCAGGATGAAGACCGAAAGCGGCAGCGACGTCGCGGCATAGATGAAGGCAATGCCGAGCCGGCTGTTTATCAGGCCGAGATCGCGCGCCACCAGGAACAGCGGAATGGCCATCACCTGCGGCGGCACCAGCATGGCCGCAACCGCGACTGCGATCACAAGACCGCGTCCGGGGAAACGAAGACGCGCCACCGCATAGGCGCACGGCGTCGCGACGGCCACCAGGATGATCAATGCCGAGCCGGTGACGAAGATGCTGTTGACGATGCGCGATCCCATGCCGGCGATCCGCCAGGCATCGGCATAGTTCTGCAGCACCAGGCTCGATGGCGGACCCCAGACATTGCTGAGCATTTCCTGCTTGGTCTTGAGCGAACCGAACAGCACCCAAAGCAGCGGATAAAGGGTCTCGAAGAGCACGAGAATGAGCGCGGCATAGATGCCGCCAATTTCGAGGATGCCGCGCATGCCGAGGCGCTGCATGAGCCCGCGGCGGCGAGAGCCGGCGGCGCCATCGCCCAGCGAAATTGGAGGGTTGGCGGCTGCTCTCATCAGACGTCGAGCCTTTGCCTGCGCATCAGGGCCAGCAGGCCGACACTGGCCAGCCCGACGATCATGAACAGCACATAGCCGATCGCCGCGGCGTAGCTCATGGCGCCGTCCTGAAAGGCCTTGCTCATCATGTAGGTGAGCACCACTTCGGTGGCGTGGTTCGGGCCGCCCTTGGTCAGGACATAGACGATGTCGAAATTGCGCACGAAGGCGCCGGAAAGGCCGAGGATGGTGTTGATGAAGATGATCGGCATCATCATCGGAACGGTGACGTGCCGGAAGCGCTGCAAGGGGCCGGCGCCGTCCATTTTCGCGGATTCATAAAGCTCCGAGGGAATCGTCTGCAGCCCGGCCAGATAGATGACGGCATGGAAGCCAAGCCATTTCCAGACATCGACGACGATGATCGAGTAGAGCGCGATGTCGGCGTCGCCAAGCCATGATCGTTTCAGCCCGGCGAGGCCAATGAGATCGAGCCCGCTGTTGAGCAGGCCGAAGACCGGATTGTAGATCCAGGACCAGAGCAGGCCGACGGCGACGAAGGACATCGTCACCGGGACGAAGGCGGCGGCGCGGAAGAAGGTGCGGCCAAGCAGCGCCCGGTTCAGAAGCAGCGCCAGCCCGAGGCCGAGCACGTTCTTCAGGACGACGACGGCACCGACGAAAATCAAATTGTTGCGCAGCGCACCGAGGAAGATCCGATCGTGCACGAGGCGCTTGTAGTTGGAAATACCTGCCCAGGTCGGGTCGGAAAACCCGTCCCAATTGTGCAGGCTGAGCCAGAAGCCGTTGACGAACGGCCAGAGGTAGAAAAGACCGAAGAGGATCGCGGCGGGCAGGATCATGACGAAGGCCGTAGCCCCGTCTCCGGCATCGAAACGCCAGGTGCCGGATCGGCTCGAAACAGGAGCCGCCTCTTGCGGTCGCGTGCTCATGTGGCCTTCGCGCCTTGCGGGGTCAGCACCAGCCCGAGCGTGTCGCTGACATAGGCGATGCTCTCGAGCGTGCTTTGCTCTGCCGTTTTCTTGGACGCATCCAGCTCGATGATGGCGAGGCCATCGTAGTTTGCATCCAGCAGGACGTCGACGATGCCGGCGAGATCGACGACCCCGGCGCCGAGCTCGCAAAAGGCGCCATAGCGGTCATAGCCCTTCAGCGCCGGATCGACCCTGGTGTCCTTGAAATGCATGTAGCGCACGGCTGAAATGTAGGTCTTGACCGCGTCGACCGGATCGGAATTGGTGTGGGCAAGATGCGCCGGATCGATGCACAGGCCGGCCAGACCGGTATCCAGTTCATCCATCATGCGATCGAGCTGGTCGCGACGCTCGATGAAGGTGTCGAGATGCGGGTGATAGACCGTCTCGATGCCAAGGTCCTTCGTCCGCTTGCCGATATCCTCGAGCGCCCGGCAAAAGGCCCGGTAGTCGTCGGCCGTGTGCGCCCCGGCAGCGGCTTCCGATGGACCGCCGCCGAGAACCAGCACCGGTGAGCCGAACCCCTTCAGCAGCCTGGCCAGCGCGACGAGAACGTCCCGTTCATAGGTCCAGGCGACAGGGTTGGTGAAAATCGCATTGACGTAGAAGGAGGAGAGCTTGATGCCATACTCGCTCTGGCCTTCCGACAGCAGCGCATAGCGCCGCAAGATGTCGGTGTCGGTGGTCACTCCCATCGGCGCCTGGTTGCCGAGCTGCATGTATTTGCGGGCGTACTGGTCCGACAGGCTGGTGAAGGCGAGGATTTCGAACCAGCCGAAGCCCTGGTCGGCGAGAAACTTGATGGCCGGCCTGAGCGGAAGGCCGGTCAGGTCCCAGCTGTTCAGATGATAGCCGATCGAGAAGCGCTGCCGTTCGGCGCGATGTATCGTCATGTGTTTTCTCCGATGGGCGAGGCTGCCCGAAGCAGGCAGCCTCTGTTTTTCTTGCCTGGCACATCAGCCCGGCTGGATGGGCGCTCGCTTGCAGGCGCTACTTCAGGGCCTCATTTGGGCGGCCAGTTGCCCTGGGCCTTGAGGTCATCGAAGATGGTCTGGATCGATGCGGCGGCGTCTTCGGGCGTCGTGGTGCCGCCGACGATGCCGGCGATTGCCGAAGACGTGGCGCTCGCGACCTCCGAGGGCCAGATCCAGTCGAGGAACTTGATCGTGTTCGGGAAGGCTTGCTTGCGCAATTCGACGGCATAGGCATCGTCGACCTGCGGCACGCCCTTGATCGAGGCCGCGATCGGCTGTTCCGGCGCGAGGTAGAGCGTCGCGACTTCAGGCCGTGTCAGATATTCGATGAATTTGACCGCGGCATCGAGCTTCTCGGGCGGGATCGAGGAGGCGACGCACATGCCGTTGTCGGCACCGCCGCCATGGCCGGGCGCTCCCGGCGTTCCGTCCATTTTCGGAAAGGCGAAGACGCCCCATTTGAAGTCCTTGACGCTCGACTGGAGCGACGGGATTTCCCAGGTGCCGCCATAATACATGGCGCTCTTGCCGGCGGCGAACGCCGCACGCATGCCGTCCTGGTCGACGGAAAGCGAATCCTTGGAAAGGATGCCGTCATCGACCCACTGCTTGATCAGCTTGAATCCCTCGACATCGGGCGCGTCGGTGAATTTCGCCGTGCCTTCGAGGTTCTTCTGCGTCTTGCCGACCGGGTCGCCCGATGCCTGCGAAAAGGTCTCGAAGTACCACATCGGCCACATCACGGTGTTCGAGCCCTGATGCAGCAGAGGGATCACGCCCGCAGCCTTGAACTTCGGCACGGCTGCCTTCAGGTCGTCATAGGTTGGCGGGACAGGAATGGCGAGCTTTTGAAAGAGATCGACATTGTAGAAGATCGTCGATGTCGACAGCGTCGAGATCGGCACGCCATAGACTTGGCCGTTGACCGTAAAGGCGCCAAGAGCGGCGGTATCGATCCTGTCCTGGAACGGCTTGATCTTGTCGGTAATCGGCATCACCAGTTTGCGCCTGACATAGGCGCCATTGGTGTAGAAGGCCGGGCAGGCGATCAGATCCATTTCCTGGTTTGCAAGTTTTGCGGTCATCACGCGCTGGATGGAATCGGTCTGCGGCCCCTGGGCATCCCACTCGACCGCGGCGACGTCGGGGTTGGCCTTGAGGAAGCCGTCGATGACCTGCTGCTGGATTTTCTTCTGCTCGTCCGGCGGTTGACGCGGCGCGAGTTCGTCGAGCGCCGAGCCGCCGAAAATCTTGAGCGTGATCCCTTCGGCGTGGCCGATACCGGGCAGTGTGATCAGGCCGAGGCCTAGCAGCGCGGTGGCAAGGATGGGAGCGGCGGGACGTTGTTTCGGACGATGGGTCACTCTCTGCTGAAGGGGCATCTGGCTCTCCTTTACGCCAATGCCGAGGGGCAACCTCGGGACCAATATCGTTGATGGTCATATGATCTTGGTCGCCTGTTGATGTTTTTGTCAATCGGCAAGAATGCCTATTAATTCATCGATCGAACGCCCCTTTCATGTCGGCGTGGCCCGTGCGGTGTTCAATTTGCTTGGGCATTGATCTGCAAAAAGATCGGCAAACCAATGGTCGGATGCTGGCTGCTCCCGGTAACGGACAAGCCCCAATCTTCGCGATCTACTTCACGCCGATGCCGGCGGTCAGGCCGCCATCGATCTTGTAGTCCGCGCCAGTGCAGAAGCCGGCCTTCGACGAACACAGGAAAGCGATGAGTTCGGCCACTTCCTCCGGCTCGCCGATGCGCCCGATGGGGTCGCTTCGCCGAAGCGCTTGTAGGCGGCCTCGACATCGGCATCCGTGCCGTTCTCGCCGCGGGCGGCCTTCTCCAGGATCGGGGTGCGGATCGAGCCGGGGCTGACGGAATTGACGCGGATGCCGGAGCGCGCATGGTCGAGGGCCAGGGCACGCGTCAGCGTGTGGATGGCGCCCTTGGTGGTGGCATAGGCGGCGACGTTTTGCTGGCAGGCAAAGCCCTGCACCGAAGCGACGTTGACGATGGCGCCGCCGCCCCTGCGGACCATTTCCGGAATGCCGAAATGCGCGGTCAGATAGATGGACCCGACATTGACCGACATCGCCCTGTTCCAGGTCTCGAAATAGGTGCTGGTCGCGGTTCCGTACGGATGCACCGCCGCCGAATTGACGATGATATCGAGGCCGCCGAACCGCTCCACGCCGGCCGCGACCGCGTCGCGAACCTGATCGGGCACGGAGACGTCGGCGTCTATGACCAGCGCCCCGGCTCCGGAGCTTTCCAGTTCCGCTTTCAGCGCAGCGTTGGCCGCGCGGTCGATGCCGCAGGCGACGATCGCAGCACCCCCTGCAGCGAGGCGTCTGGCGGTTGCGAGGCCAATCCCGGTCGTCCCCGTCACCAAAGCCACCTTGCCGTCGAAATCCTTCATTGGGAAAACTCCTTCATTCGCTGTCCGAAACCGTTCCTAGTTTGACACCCATTGTGGTCCAACAATAGGTTGCCGTTCTCTCGCAGAAGGAAGCGGCAATGGAACAGTGCTGGCGCTGGTATGGACCGAACGATCCGGTAACGCTCGATCATGTCAGGCAGGCCGGTGCGACCGGCGTGGTGAGCGCCTTGCACGATATCTATGACGGGCGCGCCTGGCCGCTCGAGAGCATTCTGGAGCGCAAGCGTGTCATCGAGGCCGCCGGCCTGACATGGTCGGTGGTCGAGAGCATTCCGGTCCACAATTCATTCAAGATCGGCGCGCCGGAACGCGAGCGCTATGCCGGCTATTATCGTGACTCAATTCGCGCGCTCGCCAAGGCCGGCATTGCGACGGTCTGCTACAATTTCATGCCGGTGGTCGACTGGACGCGCACGGATCTCGCCTATCGGCTGCCAACGACAGGTTATGCGTTGCGTTTCGACGCGATCGATTTCGCGGCCTACGATTTGTTTGTGCTGAAGCGCGTCAATGCCGAGGCCGGCTATACCCCCGCCCGCATTGCCGAGGCGGAAGCGCGGCTGAAGGAATTGAGCAGCGAAGCGATCGACAGGATCGAGCGCAACCTGATCGCCGGCCTGCCTGCGACCGAGCGCAGCTATGACAGGGACAGTTTTCGCGAGGCCCTGGCGGACTATGATGCGATCGGACCGAAGGAGCTGCGCGACAACCTTGCCTGGTTCCTGCGCGAGATCATTCCGGTGGCCGAAGAGGAGGGGGTGCGCATGTGCATCCATCCCGACGACCCGCCCTTCTCGCTCTATGGCCTGCCGCGCATCGTTTCGACCGCCGAGGATGCGCGTTTCATCCTCAACGCCGTCGACAGCCCCGCCAACGGCCTGACGTTCTGCACCGGCTCCTATGGCACGCGCGCCGACAACGACATCGTCGCCATGGTCAAGGAGTTCGCCGACCGCATCCATTTCGCCCATCTGCGCAACATCACCATCGAGGATGACGGCTCGTTCCACGAGGCCGAGCATCTCGAGGGCGGCACCGACATGGCGCATGTTATCCTGGCTCTGATGCAGGAAGAGGCGCGCCGCCGTCGGGAAGGCCGCGCCGACTGGCGCATTCCTATGCGGCCCGACCATGGCCATCTGCTCGCCGACGATATCGGCAAGACCAGGCTCAATCCTGGCTATTCGCTGATCGGCCGGCTGAAAGGCCTCGCCGAGCTGCGTGGCATCATGCGCGCCATCGAGCGGTTCGAGCTGGCTTGAATGCGCTCCGGCCGGTCGGCTGGCGGATTTACAGGCGATCACGCGCGGTTGCGCTTCCGCTGTGACTTATACGATGTCGCACTGGAAAGTGCGGCCTGCGAGAGGCATGGCGGGTAAAGCACGTGTCGGGAAATTATTTGCCGGCAGTTCACAATATGCAGCGCTGACGTTCTTCCATTCGGGCCAGATTGGACTTCTTGTTGCTTTGATCGGCACGCCTTGCGTGTCACTTTGAGATGCATTCATTCTCGAAGCTCTTGCCGGTGGTCGCTTCTACTTCTCCTAAGCCAAGGCAGAGAAAAGAAGGAATCTGACCATGCCCAGAATTGTGCCGGTGCTCGATCTGAGCCGTCTCGAACAAGGTGCGTCCGAGTATCGTACCTTTCTCCTGGACCTGCGCACGGCGGCTCGGGACGTCGGCTTCTTCTACCTCAGCGGCCACGGAATTTCGACCTCGGAGATCGACGACGTGCTCGATGCCTCACGCCGGTTCTTCGCGCTGCCTCAGGCCGACAAGCTGGCGATCGAAATGGTCAAATCCCAGCAGTTCCGCGGCTACACCCGCGCTGGTGGCGAACTGACCAAGGGCGCGGCCGATTGGCGTGAGCAACTCGACATCGGCGTCGAGCGCCAGCCCATAGCGCAGGGACCTGGAATTGCACCGTGGACAAGGTTGCAAGGACCCAACCAATGGCCGTCGGCATTGCCGGAGCTCAAGCCGGCACTGCTTGCATGGCAGGCCAAGGCGACCGCGGTGGCGATTCGGCTGTTGAAAGCCTTCGCGCTATCGCTCGATCAGCCCGAGGACGCCTTCGACGCGATCTACCGGGACTCGCCCAACCATCGCATGAAGATCGTCCGTTATCCCGGCCGTGACGCGACCGAAGGCGACCAGGGCGTCGGCGCGCACAAGGATGGCGGCTTCCTGACCCTGCTGCTGCAGGACGACAACAAGGGGCTGCAGGTCGAATATGACGGAAGCTGGGTGAATGTGGATCCGCTGCCTGGAACGCTGGTCGTCAACATCGGCGAACTGCTCGAACTCGCATCGAATGGATATCTGCGGGCCACCGTGCACCGCGTCGTGACGCCGCCTGCCGGCGTCGAGCGGATTTCCGTTCCCTTCTTCTTCAGCGCCCGGCTCGATGCGACCATTCCGCTTCTCGGCCTTTCCGAGGAACTGGCGGCGCAGGCACGGGGACCGGCAAGCGATCCCGACAACCCATTGTTCCGCGATGTCGGCACCAATGTGCTCAAAAGCCGGCTGCGTTCCCATCCCGACGTGGCACGCCGCCACTACGCCGATCTTCTCGAGACCGGAGCCGCGGGCTCGTAAGGATTCTACAATATGGCGCACGAATTTTTGCCGTTTTGGGTGTTTTTTGGAATGCCATTCGTCGCCAAGGCTTCGAAATAAGCCCAAACAGGTAAAATCGTTCGGTGGTTTCCTCCCATTCCGCCGAGCGGTGTTCCCCTCTGAAGGTTTTAACCTTCTTTTGGCCGGGCCGTATTCGAGCCCGGCCATTTTTTATCTCGGGTCTCGGGCACAAAACTGAAATGCTGCAAAAGCCCGGCATTGCGGAACAGAATACCTTCCCGAGTTGGGCGGACCGTCCGATCCTGAGGTAAGGATTCGAGCACTGCTGCTCGACTGTATCGATCGCTCGGAACGACTTTCATGACACGGAAACAATTGCGCCTCGGCGCCTTCATGCGCCCCGTCAGCCTGCACACCGGCGCCTGGCGTTACCCGGGCGCTTATCTCGATGCCAATTTCAATTTCGCGCATCTGAAGCGCTTCGCTCAGACCCTGGAGGCGGCGAAGTTCGACGCCTTCTTCATGGCCGACCATCTGGCCGTCCTCAACATGCCGATCGAGGCGCTGCGGCGCAGTCACACGGTCACCTCGTTCGAGCCGTTCACGCTTTTGTCGGCGCTCGCCGCCGTCACCGACCACATCGGTCTGGTCGCCACCGCATCGACCACCTTCGATGCGCCCTATCATATCGCCCGCCGCTTCGCCTCGCTCGATCATATCAGCGGCGGGCGCGCCGGCTGGAACATCGTCACCACGTCCAATCCGGATGCCGCGCTCAACTTCGGCCTCGACGAGCATGTCGAACATGACGAGCGCTACCGGCGGGCGCGGGAATTCTACGATGTCGTCACCGGCTTGTGGGACAGCTTTGCCGACGATGCCTTCATCCGCGATGCCGAAAGCGGGCTCTATTTCGATCCGGCCAGGCTGCATGTGCTCGATCACAAGGGCGAGCATCTCTCGGTGCGCGGTCCTCTCAACATCGCGCGCCCGGTGCAGGGTTGGCCGGTCATCGTCCAGGCCGGCGCCTCGGAGGCAGGCCGCCAGCTGGCGGCCGAAACAGCTGAGGTCATTTTTGCCGCCCATGCCGATCTCGCCTCGGGGCAGCGCTTCTTCGCCGACGTCAAAGGCCGTGCGGAGAGACTTGGCCGGTCACGCGACGACATCAAGATCCTGCCGGGCGCCTTTGTCGTTGTCGGCGACAGCGTCGAGGACGCGCAGGCCAGGCGGGCGAAGCTCGACAGCCTCGTCTATTACGAGAGCGGCATTGCCTCGCTGTCGATCACGATCGGGCATGACGCATCCGGTTTTGACCTGGATGCGCCCTTGCCGGAAATCCCCGAGACCAATGCGAGCAAGAGCAGCCGCGAGCGCGTCATCGAATTGGCGCGCCAAGAAAACCTGACGGTTAGGCAGCTCGCGCAAAGGCTGGGCGGCTATTCCGGCCTTGCCTTTGTCGGCACACCTGAAACAATCGCCGACGAGATGGAGGAATGGCTGGTCGGCGAGGGTTCCGACGGGTTCAACATCATGTTTCCCTATCTGCCCGCCGGGCTCGATGATTTTGCCGAGAAAGTCGTGCCCGAACTGCAGCGGCGAGGGATCTTCCGGCGACAGTATGAGGGATCGACGCTGCGCGAGAATCTCGGCCTGAAGCGGCCGCCCAACCGGTTTTTCGATTAGAGCGTTCTTCGCAGAGAGGTCTCCAATGTCGACCCAGACCAACACCCGCATCGTGCTCGCGGCGCGACCGCAAGGCCGGCCGAAGCCAAGCGATTTCCGCATCGAAACAGTGGACCTTGTCCAGCCGGGAGAGGGCGAACTGCTGTTGCAGATCCTTTATCTGTCGCTCGATCCCTATATGCGCGGTCGTATGAACGCCACCAAATCCTATGCCAAGCCGGTCGATGTCGACGGCGTGATGGAAGGCGGCACCGTCGCGCGTGTGATGATCTCTCGCCATCCGGAATTTGCTGAAGGCGACATCGTCCTGTCCCACTCCGGATGGCAGAGTTTCGCCCTGTCCGACGGTGCCGGGCTGCGCAAGCTCGATCCCGCGGCTGCACCCATAACAACCGCGCTCGGCGTGCTCGGCATGCCGGGCTTCACGGCCTATGCCGGTCTGCTCACCATCGGGCAGCCGAAGCCTGGCGAGACGGTCGTCGTCGCGGCCGCCAGCGGCGCGGTCGGGTCGGCCGTTGGCCAGATCGCGCGCATCAAGGGTGCGCGTGCCGTCGGCATTGCCGGCGGTGCCGAAAAGTGCGCCTTCGTGCGAGAAGAGCCCGGTTTTGACGCGGTCGTCGATCACCGGGCCGACGATTTTGCAGAGCAGTTGAAGGCAGCTTGCCCCGGCGGCATCGACATCTATTTCGAAAATGTCGGCGGTCCTGTCTGGGACGCGGTGTTTCCGCTGCTGAACGAATTTGCGCGTGTGCCGGTCTGCGGGCTGATCGCGCAGTACAACGTCATCGCGGATGCCGGCACCGACCGGTTGCCGACATTGATGCAGCAAGTGCTGCACCGCAGCCTGACGATCAGGGGTTTTATCCAGCGCGAATTTGTCGACCAGCGCCCGGCCTTCTATCGTGAGATGGCCGAATGGATAGCGTCCGGCCGCGTCCGCTACAGGGAAGATATCGTGGATGGCATCGAAAATGCGCCTCAGGCCTTTCTCGGCCTTCTCGAAGGCAGGAATTTCGGCAAGCTGATCGTGCGTATCGCGGAATAATTGTTGCACAACGATGAGCCGGGGCTGCCGAGACAATCGCTGTCGCAGCCCGGCGCGGCGCCTTTTTTGTTCACCACATCATGAAGGAGGCGACGTCCGCATCCGAGACCTTGCCGGCATTCACGTCAGCGATTGCCTGGTCGACGATCGCGACGCCCTCGGTCATCTCGTCTTCCGTCAGCGTCAGCGATGGCATGAACTCCAGCACATTGGCCTTCAACCCGACATAGGTGAAGGCTGCACCCAACTCATAGCCGCGATAGATGATCTTGGCCGTGGTCGCCGCCGCAACCGGCTCACGTGTCGTGCGGTCCTTGACCAGGTCGACGCCGATGGCAAGGCCGCGCCCGCGCACGTCGCCGATGATCTCGTGTCTGGCGGCAAGGGCTCGCAGCGCGTCGGAAAACAGCATGCCGATTCGCGCCGAGCGCTCGACCAGGCCGTCCGTCTCGATCGTCTTCAGCACCGCGTTGCCGGCCGATGTCGCCACCGGATTGCCCGCGGTTGTCTGCAGCGCGAAGGCCGGCGCATGGTCCATGATCTCCTTAGGGCCGATCACGGCCGACAACGGCAAGCCACCGCCGATGCCTTTGCCAAAGACGACGAGGTCGGGCGTCAGTCCTTCATGCTGGAAGCAGTGCATCATGCCGCTGCGGGCGAGCCCGACCTTGACCTCGTCAACGACAATCTTGATGCCGTGCTTGCGGCAACGCTGCTGCAATGCCTTGAGAAAGCCGGGCGGCGGCACGATCAGCCCGCCATCCGACATCAACGGCTCGATGAACACCGCCGCGACCTGATGGGGCGGGCAGGTGGTCTCGAACTGGTAGTCGAGCAGGGCCAGCACGTCCTCGCTGCTGAAATTCGGTCGGAACGGATCGGGATAGGGCAGCAGAAGCACGCCCGGCCGGGGCAGCGTGTGGGTCATGGCGGTATGGCCGCTGATGCCCATCGAGCCGGAGAGATTGCCGTGATAGGAACCGATGAACGAGATGAAGCGCGAGCGGCCAGTGGCTGCCTGCAGCACGCGCACCGCGCAGTCGTTGGCATCCGACCCGGAATGGCCGAACCAGACGCGCCGTTCGCCTTCTCCGGGCGTAATCGCCAGCAGCCGCTCCGCCAGCGATACAGCCGGCTCGTTCGGGTAGAGCAGCAGGCTGGCGCCCGCCATGTCGCGGATCGACGTCTCGACCGCTTCGACGATTGCCGGATGGCCGTAGCCGAGCACCGCCGGACCGGCCGATCCCGACAGGTGGAGCAAGGAGCGGCCGCCTTCCTCGATCAGCCGGTTGCCCCGGCCGCCGATGACGCTGAGCGGGGAGAAACGCAGCTTGCCGATCTGGGCGATGGTCGCGGCATCACGTTCGCGCAGGCTGAGATTGCTCACGACACGGGTTCCGTTTCGAGCGCCGGCAGTGCCGCCGCCAGCCGGTCCGCCCATTCTTCGATGCCGGACCGCGTCGACAGCAAATCCTGCCGGATCTCGACGAGGACGGCGGGGATGCCGCGATCGTCGCCATGAATGGGCACGGCGTAATCGGCGTCGCGGCTGATCACATAGGGCACGTTGGCCGCGACATTGAGCCCGGCGTCGGTGCGCAGGCCCGAAAGGATCGTTTCGGCGAGATCTCTCGCTTGGTCGTGCAACACGCCGGCATGCCAGGGTCTGCTGACACCGAGGAAGACCGGCGTGAAGGAATGGATCGTCACGATCCGCGTCTGCCGGCCTGCTTGCGCCCGGTGGTCAAGATACGCGGTCACCCGGTCATGAAACGGCGAAAAGATGATCTCGGCGCGTCGGGTCCGCTCCGTCGCATCGATGCCGACATTGCCGGGAATGTCGGTATCTTCCGACAGCACCGGAATGCTGCCTGACGTGCCCAGTGGCCGGTTGAGGTCGATCAGCAGCCGCGAGTAACCGCTGAGGAAGGCCGGTGCATCGAGCTTCGACGACAGCAGGCGGGTCACTTCGGCGGCGCCGATATCCCAGGCGATGTGGCGCTGCAGATGGCTGGCATCGAGGCCGAGCTGTCGATACTCGGCCGGCATGTGGTTGGACGCATGCTCGCACAACAGCACGATATCGGAGCGGCCGTGCTCGTTGAGGACCTCGACGGCCTCGGGCCAATCTTTTCCGGCCTGCGCGGTCATCAATAGAGCGTCCGGTAGAGATCGCAGATGGAGGCCGGATCGAGACCGGCAAGACGCTCGGCTTCATGTCGCTTGAGGCCGACGAAGGTTTCGATGAAGACAGGCGCGAACCATCCCGTCACGATGCCGTCGGCCAGCAACGCGTCCAGTGCCGCCGGCAGGGTTTCGGGCAGGCGCACCAGACCGAGACTCGCCCGCTCAGCCTCGCTCATCAGTGTCGGGTCGCCGGTGACCAAAGGCGGCGACGGCAGGCCCGCCTTCAGCCCTTCCAGCCCGGCGCGGATGATCGCCGCCAGCGACAGATAGGGATTGCCGGTGGCGTCAGCGGCCCGGTATTCGATGTTGTATTGCCGCGCCGGATCGCGTCCGCCGATCGTCACAGTCGGGCAGATGCGCAGCGACGCCTCGCGGTCGCGGTCGGCAAGCCAGGTATAGGACGAACTCCAGCTGTGCGGCTTCAGCCGGTAGAAGGACGACACGCTCGACGCCGTCATCGCGGTCATTCCAGGCAGATGGCGCAGCACGCCGGCACAGAAGGCGCCGGCTTTGGCGGAAAGACCTCCGGGCTGCGTTGGATCGTATGTCACCGGCTTGCCGGCCTCGTCGACGAAGCTGAAATGGATGTGGACGCCGTTGCCGACGGCAGTTGGCGCGGTTTTGGGCGCGAAGCTCGCACGCCAGCCGGCATTGCGCGCCAATTCGCGCGTGATTTCGCGGATGGCGACGGCGCGGTCCGCCGCCCTCAGCGCGTCCGCCGGCTCGTGTGTCACCTCGAACTGCTCGTCGCCGAATTCGGCGATGATCACTTCGGGTGCAACGCCGGCCTCCTCCAGCGCCGCCATCAGGTTGGGCGCGAAGGGGTCCGTGCGGCGCAATGCGGCGAAAGACATCGAATGCGCCGGCGCGAAGCCGCCGTCGGCGACATTGAATTCATGCTCGAAGGCGGCGATGACCGACAGGCCGGTTGCGGCTTTCAAATCGGCCAACGCCTCTTTCAGCATCGTGCGGGTGCAGCCGAGCCATGGGCTGCCATCGAGCTCGACGATGTCGCCGGCGACCATGTCGAACGGCGTCGCCGATCCGGTACGTGTCGTGCGAAAGCGCGCCTTGAGATCGGGGATCAGCCGCAGGTCGCCCGACGAGCCCCAGGGGTTGGGATCGACGATCGAGTTGAACGGCGTCAGCGACAGATTGGCCTGCAGCCAACCGACGCCGGTCGTGGCGGTCTTCTGCAACTTGCTTTCGGCAACGAAGCGGCCCCGCGTGACGGCGGAGAGATCCGTGGTGACGACGGCAACCAGAGGCTCGACAGTCGATGTCATGCCGGTTTTCCCAAAGCGTTGAAGCGGCCGACGACCGTGTCGGTATCGGCCACCCAGCAGTAGCCGCCGAAGGCCTTGAGCGCGATGTCGTGGCGTTCCTGCGTAATGGTGGCGCAGGCATCCGATACGCAGGTGACAAGATAGCCGCGGTCGGCGCCGTCGCGCACCGTCATGTCGACGCATTGATCGGTCAGCACGCCGACCACGACGAGATAGCGGATGCCGAGGTTCTTGAGGAGATAGTCGACATTGGTCGAGTTGAAGATGCCCGACGACGTCTTCGGCAGCATGATCTCGTCGCCGACCGGCGCCAGCGCCGGCACCGGCAGACCCTCCGGGAGGCTGGGTGCGACATGGATCGGCGTCAGCTTGTGGTCGAGCGAGCGGTCACGGCCGTCTTCGGTCAGGCTCTGGATGATGGTGTGCAGCACCTCGACGCCATTGGCCCGCGCAGCGGCCAGCAGGCGCTCCTGGTTGGGGATCGTCTGTGACGTTGTCTGCCGGTAGAAATAGTGATCGGGCCCACGCTCCGGATGCGACGGATCTGCGCCCGGCTCCAGCCAGATGCGCTGCATGTCGACGAGCAGCAGGGCCGTTTCGCCGGCACGGAAGGCGTCGTCTCGTTTGGGTAGGGCCTGGGTCATGCTTTGTCGTCCTGCTTTGCTGATTTGGGTCCCGGCGTCTTGCGGGGTCCGGGTATCTTGCGCGCGCCGTTCTCTTGCGGGTCGCTGTCGAGTGTCACGGCATTGGCATGTCGCACCCTTTCGAGCCGCTCGATGCGGGCGCGCGCGTCGTCGCCCAGCGTCGAAACGATATGGGCGACCAGCGCCTCCATCTGGGCGATCGCCGGCGCCAGCGTGTCGTAGGGCGAGGCGACTTCGAGCGGGCTGACGATGGTGACTTCGGCGAGATCTGATATCGGCGACAGCCATTGGTCGGTGAACAGCACGATGCGCACATCGAGCGCTGCCGCTTGGCTCGCATAGGCCATCACATCGAGCTGATAGCGGCGATAGTCGAACACGACGAGCACGTCGCGGCGGTCGAGGTCGGCGAGCGTGTCGAAGGTCTGCGGAGAAAGCACGCCGAGATCGCGAACCCCGGAGCGAAACTGTACGAGATAGCCGGCCAGCATGCCGGCGATGTGACGGCTGAAACGGCCGCCTACCATGACAATCTCGCCCTTGACCTCCATCAGCAGGCGGGCCGCCCGCTCGTATGTCTGGACAGGTGTCGCGGCGGTGGCTTTCTGCAAGGCCGTGGTGACGCTGTCGAGATAGGCCAGCACGGCGCTGTCGTTGGAGCCGCTCTGCCGCTTGGCCTCCATCATCAGCAGCGGCGAGTGCAGTCTTGCCTCGACTTCGGCCAGAAGCTTCGCCTGGAAATCCGGAAACCCTTCATAGCCGAGCTTGACGACCAGTCTCACCACGGTCGGATCGCTGACGCCAGCGCGCCGGGCGAGCGATGAGGCGGTGCCGAGGCCGGAGGTCGGATAGTCCGTCAACAGCAGTCGGACGATCTTCTCTTCCGACGGCGTCAGCGCAAGATCCCCGCGCATCAGAACATCGCGTATCGCCATGGGCCTCCCCGAAATCCGTGTTCTCTTGTTTTGTCGAGTTTATTACAGAGATTTAAATCTTGGTCAACAATGAAGAGATGTTGACATTGCGTGATCGCTGGCCCTACCTTGTCGGAAAGCAGCCAAGAGACTGTGGGGAACAGCCATGCGAAACGGAAGCGACGTCATCGTCGTCGGTGCCGGCATTGTCGGATCGAGCGCCGCCTATCATCTGGCCAAGGCCGGTGTGAAGGTCACATTGGTCGAGCAGACCCATCCCGCCGGCGGCCCGTCGGGAAAATCGTCGGCGCTGCTGCACGCCTTCTACCTGATGCCGGAATTGTCGCAGCTTTCCATACGTGGCCGCGAGATCCTGGTGTCGCTGCCGGAAATCGCGGGCGAAGGCTCTTTCGTCACCGAAATCGGCATGATGTGGGTCTGCGGCAACGACAACAAGGTGAGTTGGACGGCGGCAGCCGAACGCATCCGCGGCGAGGGCGCGCGCATCGAGACATTGTCACCGCAGGCCTTTGCCGACGCGGCACCCGGCTTTGCCTTGGACAATGTCGCAATGGCGCTGTGGGAGCCGGAATATGGCTACGCCGATGCCTTCGGCGCCACCAACGCTATCGCCCGTGCCGCCCGCGCCAACGGTGCCAGGATCATGCAGAACACGTTGGTCGAGAGCCTCCAGCGGCAGGGCGACCGCATCACCGGCGTCACTCTGATTGATGGAACGGTGCTGGAAGCCGGTACCGTCGTCCTGGCCGCCGGGCCGTGGACGCGCCGCCTGCTGGCGACGGTCGGCCTCGATCTGCCGCTGCATGTCGAGCGCCATCCGATGGCCGTGCTCGACGCTGCCGGCAAGGCAAGGCAGGTCATGCCGTTCGCCTGGTGCGACGACATTTACTGCAACTATGCTCGGCCCGACAATGACGGTGTCATCCTGGCCGGCACGTGGGCCGGCGGTGGCACCGGCCTGCGCCACGAACATGCGGGCCGCCCGCGTTTTGTCGAAAATCCCGACAACTACATGGAAGGTGTCGAGGAGCAGGAATCGGTCGAGATTCTGGAGACCTTCGTTGACAGAGTCCCTGCCATGGCCGAGCTTGGCATCCGGCCCGGCTATGCCGGACTCTACGACATGAGCCCCGACGATCTGCCGGTCATCGGCGCCATGCCTGACGTCGAAGGGCTGGTCGTTTCGGCGGGATCCTCCGGCCACGGCTTCAAGACCGGGCCGGCAGTCGGCGAGGCGGTGGCCAGGCTGGTCACCGAAGGCGCGCAACCGATCCTGGCGCCGTTTTCACCCGATCGCTTCAGGGCCGCGTAATGGCGTCGGTGACGATGAGCGAGAGCAAGCCCAGTGGCTTCATGCCGGCCGCGTTTCGCAACGCCACTGCCGATGCCCTGTGCATGGTCGCGGTGCTGCTGCTGGTGGCGCTTGCCGCCTTCATCTTTGGCAGCGCCGCCATGCAACGTGTGGTCACCTATGCCGCGATCATGCTGACGGCGGTGCTCGGCCTGCAGATATTCTCTGGCAACAGCGGCATCGTCTCGTTCGGTCAGGCCGCCTTTGTCGGCCTTGGCGCCTACGCCACCGGCATCCTCACCATGCCGACCGCATTGCAGCGAACGGCGCTGCGCGACCTGCCGCAATTCCTCGCCGGGTATCAACTCTCCTTCTTCGCGGCGCTGGCCGTCGTCCTTGCTCTCGCGGTCATCGTCGGCCTGTTGACCGGCACGCCGCTGCTCAGGCTTTCCGGATCGAGCGCTTCGATCGCAACGCTTGCCATGCTGATCATCGTCTACACGCTGCTGGTGGCCGGGCGCGAGATCACGCGCGGCAGTCAGCCATTCTATGGCGTGCCGCGCGAGGTAGGGCTGTGGACGGCTGCCGCTGTCGCTTCGATGGCGCTGGTGGCGGCGAGGCTGTTTCGCGAAACCTCCTTCGGCCTTGCCGCCCGCGCCGCCGCCAATGACGAGCGCGGTGCCGCCGCCGTCGGCGTCGACCAGCGCACGGCGCGTTTGGCCGCTTGGGTGGCGGGTGTCGTCGCCGCCATGGCCGCCGGCGCCATGATGGCGCAGTTTCTGGGTGCGTTCTCGCCACGCGATTTCTATTTCGACCTCGGCTTCACCATGCTCGCCATGCTGATCGTCGGCGGCATGACCTCGTCGCTCGGCGCTTTCGCCGGCGTCATCGTCACCATCGTTTTGGTCGAAGTGGTGCGCCGCTTCGAAGGCGGCGGCGAGGTGCTCGGCCTGCATCTGCCCGTCCTGTTCGGCCTGACCCAGGGCGTGCTTGCCATCGCCATGATCCTGGTTATCTGGCGGCGGCCGACCGGTCTGTTCGGCGAGCGTGAACTGAACCTGCTGCGCCGACCCGGACGCCAGGCCGTGATGGCTTCAACGGCGCCACCGCGGCATGTCGAGAGTGACCGGCTCACCGCCGTCCATCTGTCGCGCCGCTATGCCGGCGTCGTCGCCGTCGACGACGTCAGCCTGGATTTCGAGACCGACAGCATCACCGGCATCATCGGCCCCAATGGCGCCGGCAAGACGACGCTGCTCAACATGCTGGCTGGTGATATCAAGCCGAGTGCCGGCACCGTGTCGGTGGGTGGCGTGGTCCGGCAGGCTTCGGCCTTCCGCTTCGCCCGCTCCGGCGTTGCCCGCACCTTCCAGAACATCCGCGTCTTCCCGCACATGACCGTGCTCGAAAATGTCGTCGTCGCCGCCCGCCAGGTGGAGCCGGATCTTGGCCATGCCGAGGCGGCGGCAATGGGTGAACTTGCGCGCATGGGGCTGGAGAGATTTGCCGATCAACCGGCCGCCAGGCTTGCCTACGGCCAGCGCCGTCGGCTCGAAGTGGCACGTGCACTGGCGTTGAAGCCGCGCTTCCTGCTGCTCGACGAGCCGGCCGCCGGCATGAACGCCGTCGAGACCGCCGAACTGGTTTCGATCCTCTCGACAGTCCGCACCGAGCGCCGCATCGGCGTCGTCCTGATCGAACACGACATGCGGCTGGTGATGAACCTGTGCGAGCGCATCGTCGTCATCGATCATGGCCGCGTCATCGCCGACGGCACGCCGGGCGATGTCCAGAAGAACCCCGCCGTGATCGCAGCCTATCTCGGCAGCCGCACGTCGCGCGCCAAGACCGCAACGCCTGAAAACCAGACCGCATGACCCGCAACGACAGCCAACCATAAGAAATCCAGAAGGAGAACCGACATGCCAAGCCTCTATCGCCTCCATCGCGCCGCCCTGTGCGCGGCCGTGTTCGGCATCGCCGCCATTTCGACGGCCAGCGCCGAGGAGATCATCATCGGTGCCGCGACCGCGCAGACCGGTGGCCTCGCTCCCTACGACCAGCCGGCACTTGCCGGCTTGCGCATGTCGCTCGACGAGCTCAACGCCAAGGGTGGCCTCGCTGGCAAATACACCGTCAAGCTGCTGATCAAGGACACCCGCTCCGACACCGCGCAGACCGCAACCGTCGCCCAGGAGTTGATCGACGCCGGCGCCAAGATCATGATCACGCCGTGCGATGCCGATCCCTCGATTTCCGCCGGCCAGCTGACCCAGCCGCTTGGTATTCCGACCCTGACGCTGTGCGGCTCCGCCCCCGTGCTCACCGGCGCGGTCGGCGACGTCATGTTCGGCACCTATCCGGCCGACAATGTGCAGGCGACGGCGGTCGCCGACTTCGCCGTCTCGGAAGGCAAGAAGAAGGTGTTCCTGCTGACTTCGCCGGACTCCACCTACACCGCCAATCTGCCGGAATATTTCGGCAAGGTGTTCGAGAAGAAGGGCGGCGCCATTGTCGGCCGCGGCACCTTCAGCATGGGCCAGCCCGACTTTTCCGCCGAGATCACCAACATCAAGGGCCTGGCCGACAAGCCCGACCTGATCATGACGGCGGCCTACGAGCCGGATTTCCCGGCCTTCATCCAGCAATTGCGCGGCGCCGGCGTCACCATCCCGGTCTATGGCGCCGATGCCATCGGCACGCCGACCATCAAGGCGCTCGGCAAATTGGTCGATGGCGTCGTCTACACCGCGGCCGGCTATGCCGAGCCGGGCAGCAAGCTCGAGGCCTTCAACGCAGCCTTCACCAAATATGCCGGCCACGCACCGGAATCGACCTATGAAGTCAATGGCTACGAGATCGGCCTGATCCTCGACCAGGCGGTCAAGACGGCGGGCTCCGACGACCCTAAGGCGATCCGCGACGCCATCGCCGGCCTCAAGGATTTCGAAGGCATCACCGGCAAGATCACCTATGCCGGCACGGACCGCATGCCGCTGCGGCCGGTGGCGCTGATGCGCTACGAGGGCGGCGAGGGCAAGCATGTCCAGACCCTGATCCCCGACGCTGCCGACGTTCCCGCGCCGTGATGTCATGCTGAGCGTCGAAGCCCTGAAAATCCGGTACGGCGAGGTCGAGGCGGTACGCCGCGTTGACCTCACCGTCGGCAGCGGCGAGATCATCGCGCTGGTCGGCGCCAACGGCGCCGGCAAGAGTTCGACGCTCGGCGCCGTCGCCGGGCTGGTGCCGGCGGCATCGGGCAAGGTGGTCTTCGACGGTGTCGACATCACCGGCCTGGCGCCGGAGGCGATTGCCCGCAAGGGCGTCGCGCTGGTTCCCGAAGGCCGCCGTATCTTCGCCAGCCTGACGGTGGCCGATAATCTGCGTCTCGGCGGCGCAGTGCATCAGCCGGCGGCCGAGGCAAGGCTGCGCGAAGAGGAGATGCTGGAGCTGTTCCCGATCCTGCGCCGCTACCACCGCGTCAAGGGCGGCAATCTGTCGGGCGGCGAACAGCAGATGCTGGCCATCGCCCGCGCGCTGATGGGCAAGCCGCGCATGATCCTGCTCGACGAACCTTCGCTCGGCCTTGCCCCGCAACTGATCGACACCGTCTTCGACCTGATCGCCGAACTGCGCCGCAAGGGCCTGACCATCCTGCTGGTCGAACAGAATGTGGCGCTGGCGCTCGAAATCGCCGACCGCGCCGTTGTGCTCGCCAATGGCGAGGTGGTGCTGTCGGGCACGGCAAAAGAACTCGCTTCATCGGACCTCGTCCGCCAAGCCTATCTGGGAGCTTAAGAAGCATGATCGCGCAGCAGATCATCAATGCGGTGAGCCTCGGCGGCGTCTATGCGCTGCTGGCGCTCGGGCTGGCGATCGTCTTTTCCATCGTCGGCCTCATCAACTTCGCCCATGGCGAGCTGATGACGCTGTCGGGCTATGCGCTTCTGGCCTCGCTGGTGCTGGGTTTTCCCTTCCCGGTGGCGGTGCTTGTCGCCGTCTCCTGCGGCGCGCTCGCCGCGGTCATCATGGAGCGTATCGCGTTCAGGCCGATGCGCGGCGCCAGCGTCACCAGCCTGCTGTTGACCAGCTTTGCCGTCTCCAGCCTGTTGAAAGTCGTCTTCCAGAACGGCATTTCGGCGCGGCCGCAAGCTGTCGCAATGCCCGGTTGGATGACCGGCGCCTTCTCCTTCGGCGATTTCACCATAGGCGTCGGTCCCAGCATCTCCATCGTCGTCTCCGCACTGGCGCTGATTGCGCTGGAAGTCTTCCTGCGCCGCTCGGTGACCGGCACGGCGATGCGCGCCGCGGCGGAAGATTTCGACGTCGTGCGCCTGATGGGCATTCCGGCCAGCCGCATCATCGCCACCGCCTTCCTGCTCTCCGGCCTGCTGGCCGGGCTGGCGGCTATGCTGTGGGTGGCGCAGCGCGCCTCGGTCGATCCGCTGATGGGCTTTACGCCGGTGTTGAAGGCGTTCATCGCCGCCGTCGTCGGCGGGCTCGGCAGCTTGCCAGGTGCTGTCGCCGGCGGTTTTCTGCTCGGCATCATCGAGGTGCTGTTGCAGGCGACATTGCCGGGAGCGATCGCCCCCTATCGCGACGCCATCGTGCTGTCGGGCGTCATCGCCGTGCTGCTGGTTCGCCCGCAAGGCCTGATCCCGGCGGTCCGCGCCCAGCGAAGCTGATCTATGTACAGCAAGCCTGAATTTGCGCCGCTGTCGCACGACGAGGTGTTCGGCCTGATCGAGGCCGCGGCCTTCGCCGCGGTGGTGACAGCGGGACCGCAAGGGCTCGTCGTCTCGCATCTTCCCTTCGTGCTCGATCGCGCGCGGGGTGAAAACGGAACTCTGGTCTCGCATCTCGCCAGGGCCAATCCGCACAGCACCTTGATCAGCGAAGGCAGGGAGACCGTCGCCATCTTCCACGGCCCGCATGGCTATATCTCGCCGTCCTGGTATCCGCGCAATCCGGTGCGCGACAGCGCGCCGACCTGGAATTTTGCTGTCGTGCATTGTCATGGGCATCCGGTGCCGCTCGACGAGCACGCCACCGCCCGGCATCTCCTGCAGCTTGTCGAGGTGCTGGAAAAAGATCGCGATGACCGCTGGCGCATGCGCGAGCTGGGACCTGGCGGCATGGAGCGGCGTATACCTGGTATCATGGGGTTTGACCTGCCGATCGGGCGGCTCGAAGCCAAGTTCAAGATGGGGCAGGATGAGCGCCTCTATGACACAGGCGGAGCCATCAGGGCGCTGGAGCAAAACGATCCGGCGCTGGCGGCGATGATGAAGGCGCACAACGCGTATCGCCAGGACTGACCGCCTGCATGCGGCAAGGATAAGAAAAAATGATCCCCAATCTCAACATCGTGCCCTTCGTCAGCGTCGATCATATGATGAAGCTGGTGCTGAAGATCGGCGTCGAGCGCTTCCTCGTCGAACTCGCCAGCTACATCGAGGATGATTTCCGCCGCTGGGAGCTGTTCGACAAGACCCCGCGCGTGGCCTCGCACAGCGCCGAAGGTGTCATCGAACTGATGCCGACCAGCGACGGCGAGGTCTACGGCTTCAAATACGTCAACGGCCATCCCAAGAACATGCGCGAGGGGCGCCAGACGGTGACGGCTTTCGGCATGCTCGCCGATGTCCACAATGGCTATCCTGTCTTGCTATCCGAAATGACCATCCTGACCGCGCTGCGCACGGCGGCGATGTCGGCTCTGGCCGCCAAATACCTGGCGCCGGCCGGCTCCAGCTGCATGGCGCTGATCGGCAACGGCGCCCAGGCCGAATTCCAGGCGGTGGCCTTCAAGGCGCTGCTCGGCGTCGACAGGCTGAGGCTTTACGACATCGACCGCACTGCCACCGAAAAATGCATCCGCAATCTCGCCGGTCTCGGCTTCGACATGATCGCCTGCGGCACCGCGCAGGAGGCTGTCGAGGGAGCCGACATCATCACCACCGTCACCGCCGACAAGCAGTACGCCACCATCCTCACCGACAACATGGTCGGCTCCGGCGTGCACATCAACGCGGTCGGCGGCGACTGCCCCGGTAAGACCGAACTGCACCGCGATATCCTGCTGCGCTCCGACATCTTCGTCGAATATCCGCCGCAGACCCGCATCGAGGGCGAGATCCAGCAGCTTGCACCGGATCATGGGGTGACCGAGCTGTGGCAGGTGATGTCAGGCGCCGTGCAAGGCCGGCGCGATGCCACCCAGATCACGCTGTTCGATTCGGTCGGCTTCGCCATCGAGGACTTTTCGGCACTGCGCTATGTCAGGGACCAGCTGCGCTCGACTGGCCTCTACCAGGAACTCGACATGCTGGCCGACCCCGACGAGCCGCGCGACCTGTTCGGCATGCTGTTGAGGGCGGCCCAGCATGGTTGAGATGAGCGTTGTTCAGCCAGCCGAGCCCCACATGGCATCCGGCACCACCACCAGCTTGCCGACGAAAGCCTTGGCGATGAAATCCGCCTGCGCATGGTGGAAATCGGAGAGCTTGTAGACGCCGCCAACCAGCGGCCGGATTTTCTTCGCCTCGATGTACCCAACGATGCGGCGGAAATCCGCACGCGTGCCCTGGCTCGAGCCGTGCAGCTGCAATTGCTTCAGGTACATGGTCCTGAGATCGAGCTGCACGACCGGGCCGGCAATCGCGCCTGCGGTAGTGTAACGGCCCTCGGGCCTGAGAATACGCAACAGGTCGTTGAAGATGGCGCCGCCGACGAGGTCGGCCACCACGTCGATCGGCTGGCCTCCGGTCGCCTCGTTCACGGCTTGCGGCAGGTCGGCAACACCACGGGTGATGACGGCCTCGGCGCCGATGTCGAGCACCGCCTGTTCCTTGCCCTTGCCGACGACGGCATAGGGAATGGCACCGCGCGCCCGTGCCAACTGCACGATGCCGGAACCGACACCGCCCGAAGCGCCGGTGACCAGCACGCGCTCGCCGGCCTTGAGCGCCGCGCGCTCCAGCATCTGTTCACCGGTCAGGTAGGCGCAGCAGAAGGTGGCGAGTTCGATATCGCTCATGTCGGTGTCGATGACATGAGCGTTCTCGGCCGGCACGGCCTGGTATTCGGCGTAACCGCCATCGCGGCCATGGCCCATATAATCGATGTCGGCGAGTGAATCGTCGTCGCGGTTGTAGATCGAGAAATCGACCATCACCCGTTCGCCGATACGGTCCGGCGATACGCCTTCGCCGACGGCGGCGACGATACCGACGGTGTCCCTGCCCTGGATGCGCGGGAAAACAAGCGTGTTGCCCTGGCGGCGCCATGTCGACACGGCGGCAGCGTCCTCCTCCGTGCCATAGGCGCCCTGGCGCACCCAGACATCGGTGTTGTTCATCCCGCAAGCGCTGACCTTGACCAGCACTTCACCGGGAGCGGGCCCGGGCACTTTCACATCGCTGCGGTAGACGAGTTTTTCCGGTCCGCCGTGCCCGGTGAGCAGCACGGCGGCCATGGTGGCGGGGAGGGTTCTGATCATGGCATTCATAGTCGATCTCAGAGATTGGCAAACACGCTCTTCACGGCATCGGCGGTCTTCGACACGACGATGTCGGCTTCCTCGCGGGTCAGGCAGAGCGGCGGCGCGAAGCCGAGAATATCGCCCTGCGGCATGGCGCGGCCGATGACGCCGCTTGCGGCAAGTGCCGTCGCCACCTGCGGCCCGATCTTGAGCGAGGCGTCGAAGAACACCCGGTCGTCCTTGTCGGCAACGAATTCCGCCGCCGCCAGCATGCCGTCGCCGCGGACGTCCCCGACATTCGTGTGGCCGCCGACTGCCTTGGCCAACTCGGCGCGGAAATAGGCGCCGGTCTCCTTGGCATTTGTCACCAGGTCCATCTCGTCGATCAGTTCGAGATTGGCGACGCCGGCGGCGACGCAGATCGGATGCGCCGAATAGGTCCAGCCATGACCGAGCGAACCGAGCTTGTCGGAACCCTCAACCAGCACCTGCCACATCTTGTCGGCGACGATGACGCCCGACAGCGGGGCATAGGCCGAGGTCAGGCCCTTGGCGATGGTGATCAGGTCGGGCTTGATGCCGTAATGGTCGGAGCCGAACATGGTGCCCAGACGGCCGAAGCCCGTCACCACCTCGTCGGCGACCAGAAGCACGTCGTACTTCTTCAACACCGCCTGGATCTTTTCCCAGTAGAAGGCCGGCGGCGGCACGATGCCGCCGGTGCCGAGGATCGGCTCGCCGATGAAGGCCGCGACGGTTTCCGGACCCTCAGCCAGGATCATCTCCTCGAGCTTGTCGGCGCAATGCTGAGAAAATTGCTCCTCGCTCATCGAGCGGTCGGCACGGCGGAAGTAGTAGGGTGCCTCGGTGTGCAGGATCGGCGCGCGCGGCAGGTCGAAGGCGTTGTGGAACAGGTCGAGCCCGGTCAGCGATCCAGTCATCACGCCCGAGCCGTGATAGCCGCGCCAGCGCGAAATGATCTTCTTCTTCTCCGGCCGGCCGAGCACGTTGTTGTAGTACCAGATCAGCTTGATGTTGGTTTCGTTGGCATCGGAACCGGAGAGGCCGAAATAGACCCGCGACATGCCCTGCGGCGCGCGGTCGATGATCATCTTGGCCAGCGTGATCGAGGCCTCGGTGCCGTGGCCGACATAGGCGTGGTAGTAAGCGAGGTTCTTCGCCTGGTTGGCGATGGCGTCAGCGATCTTCTGGCGGCCGTAGCCGACATTGACGCAATAGAGCCCGGCAAAGGCATCGAGGCTCTTCCTGCCATTGTTGTCCCAGACGGTGACGCCTTCACCGCCGGCCATGATGCGCGTCGGGCTCTCGCCCCGCGCATGCGTGCCCATATGGGTCGAGGGGTGGAAGAAGTGGTCGCGATCCCAGGCGGCGAGTTCGTTGGACTGGTCGAGCATTCTTTTGACTCCTGACAAAACGGTGATTCCGGCGCAGCTTAAGCTACATCGAGGCAGAGATATTTGAGATCGGTGAAAGCCTCGAGTCCGTGGCGCGAGCCTTCGCGCCCGATGCCCGATTGCTTGACGCCGCCGAACGGAATCGGCGCGCCGGTGATCTTGACGCGGTTGATGGCGACCATACCGTAATCGAGGGCGCGGCCCATACGCTGCTGCCGGCCACCATTCTCGGTCACGACATAGGCAACGAGGCCATATTCGGTAGCGTTGGCGCGGGCGATCACCTCGTCCTCGCTGTCGAAAGCCGTCACGGCGGCGACCGGACCGAAAGTCTCCTCGCGCATGATCAGCGCTTCATCGGTGACATCGGCCAGCAGCGTCGGCTGATAGAACAGGGGGCCAGCCTGGTGCCGCTTGCCGCCGGTGAGGCAGCGCGCGCCATGGGTCAGCGCATCGGTGACCTGCTCTTCGACCTTCTTGATCGCGCGCTCATGCATCAGCGGGCCGATGTCGGTGCCATCTGCAAGGCCATTGCCGGTTCGCAGCGCCTCGATGCGCGCGGTGAACGCGGCGCAGAAGCGATCGTAGATCGGACGCTGAACATAGATACGGTTGGCGGCGAGGCAGTCCTGGCCCGACGTGGCGAATTTGGCGTCGATGGCGATATCAACCGCCTTGTCCAGATCGGCATCCGCAAAGACGATCAGCGGGGCATGGCCGCCAAGCTCCATCACCAGCCGTTTCATGGTCGGCGCGCTTTGCGCGGCGATCAGCCGGCCGATCTCGGTCGAGCCGGTAAAGCTCATGGCGCGAACGCGCGGGTCTTCGCACATCCGCCCGACGATGGTCGAAGCCTTGCCGGTGATGACGTTGAAGACGCCAGCGGGCAAGCCGGCGCGTTCGCCGAGCTCGGCCAGCGCCAGCGCCGACAGCGGCGTTTCCGAGGACGGATGCGCAACGATGGTGCAGCCGGCGGCAAGGGCTGCCGCCGCCTTGCGGGTCAGCATCGCCGACGGAAAATTCCACGGCGTGACGACGCCGACGACACCGAGCGGCTCGCGCCGAACCATCATTTCGGCGTTCGGCAGATGGCTGGTGACGCTCTCGGCATTCAAGCGTTTTGCTTCTTCGGCATACCATTCGACGAAGGAAGCGGCATAGTCGATTTCGCCCAGCGACTCCTGCAGCGGCTTGCCCTGTTCCAGCGTCATCAGCAGAGCGAGGTCTTGCTTTGCAGCGATGATCAACTCGAACCATTTCCGCAGGATTTTCGAGCGCTCCTGCGGCAACAGCGCCCGCCACGCCGGGAAGGCGCGCGCGGCGACATCGATCGCCTTCGTCGTCTGCCGGCCGTCGAGCGCGGCGACGAAAGCGACTGTGGTGCCGGTGGCCGGGTCGGTGACTTCGAAGCTTTCGGCGGCCTCGCTCGCGGTCCAGTGGCCATCGACATAGGCGAGTTCACGCAGCAGCCGGCGGTCGGTCAGGCGGTCGAGCGCTTCATGGCGATGCGAGCGGGCGAAATGCGCGGACATGGTCGAGACCTCCCGGTTCGGACTGATACGGGAAGACTATCCGCCCGATGCAGATAGAGAGGCTGTTTGGATGCCTTGAAGTAGAGAGACTCTCTCTATTGCGTCGCCTCGGCAGACGATCTCTCCGGCCTTAAGCCGACGCCGGCAGCAGGTCGGCTATAGGCAGCGCGATCTCGTCCTTCACCGTCTTGATGACGATGTAGGTGAAGTACCGATCGATGCCGATTTCGCGGTCGAGCAAGCCGTCGACCAGCCGCTGATAGGCGTCGATGTCGCGCGCCATCACCTTCAGCACATAGTCGACGCCGCCGCCCACCGACCAGCAGGCGACGATCTCTGGGATGTCTCGGATGACGCGCTCGAAGCGGTCGAAATCGGCCTGGCGGTGGTTGGCCAGCGTCACCTCCATCAGCACGGTGGCGACGGGTGCGACGACGCGCATGTCGATCCTGGCATGATAGCCCGAGACGATGCCGGCCTTTTCCAGCTTGCGCAGCCGCATCCAGCACGGCGTCGGCGACAGCCCGACCTGATCGGCCAGCGCCAGCTTGGTGATGCGTCCGTCGCGCTGGATGGCGTCGAGGATTTTCAGGTCGATCGGGTCGAGTTTCGCTGATGTCATCAGAGCTCACTTTTCGTCCGAGTACCATGACGGCGCATTATTTCGATTGTCAATTGCACTGATTTCGATCTCTAATAAGTCATGACATTGTGGCAACCCGATCCCGCACTCATCAGGCGGCCGGCATATCAATCGCTGGCCGACCAGTTCGCGCGCGCCATCCATGACGGGCGCCTTGCCAATGGCGCGCGGCTGCCGACCCATCGCAGGCTGGCCGACGATCTGAAACTTTCGGTGCAGACGGTCAGTCGCGCCTATGAAGAGCTAATCCGTCGCGGCCTGATTTCGGGCGAGATCGGCCGCGGCAGCTTCGTCCAGACGCAGCGCCGCGAGCCGGAGCCGCCCTACCTGCCGGAGCGGCTCGGCGAAGTCATCGACCTGTCGATCCTGAAACCGGTTTGTGAGCCGATGCATCTGGAGCGGCTAAAACAGGCACTGGGCTGGCTGGCTGAGAACCTGCCGTCGAGTTCAGCACTTTCGTTCCGGCCCAACATGGTGTTTCCGCGCCACCGCGCGGTGGCGGTCGAATGGCTGAGGCTTTGTGGCCTCGATGCATCGCCGCAGAACGTCAGCCTGACCAACGGCGCCACCGCCGGCATGACCGTGGCGCTGATGAGCGTCGCGCCGCCGGGCTCGACGGTTGCCACCGAGGCGATCGGCCACCACACGCTGGTGCCGCTGGCGCGCTATCTCGGCTTCAATCTGGAAGGCCTGCCGATCGACGATAACGGCCTGATCCCGGAAGCGCTGGACGAGGCCTGCCGGCTTTCCGACATCCGCGCGGTCTTCGTGCAGCCCTCGGTGATCAACCCGACGGCGACCCTGATGGATGCGCGGCGGCGAGAAGAGATCGCCGCGGTCGCGCGCAAGCACGACATCGCCATCATCGAGAACGATGTGCTCGGTCCGCTGGTCGAAGACCGGCCGCCGCCGGTTGCCGCGTTCGCGCCGGAGCGCACGCTCTACGTCACCTCCTTCACCAAGATCACCGTGCCCGGTCTGCGCATCGGCTATCTGGCCGCGCCCGACCGCTACGTCGCCGCCGTCGCCAACCGGCATCTGGTCTCGAACTGGATGGCGACGCCGCTGGTGGCCGAGATCGCCACCAAATGGGTGACCGACGGCACGGCGATGGAGCTTGTCCACTGGCAGCGCGCGGCTTTGCGGCGCCGGCAGGATATTGCAGCGCAAGTGCTGGCGGGGGTGGACTATCGCGCCCGGCGCGACGGGTTGCATGTCTGGCTGCAACTGCCGGCCGACCGGGCCGAGGAAAGCTTTGTCGCCCAGGCTCGCCTGCAGGGCGTGGCGATTGCACCCGGCACGTCCTTCCGTATTTCGGCTGCGCCCTGGCATCCGGCGGTACGTATCTCGCTGGGTTCGACCACCGAGGGGGAACTGCGCGCCGGCCTCGGCGTTGTCACCAAGCTTTTGCTCGGCGATCCCGAGCACCTGCTGCTCGCTATCTAGCGAGTGCGCCGCTATCCGGGTGATGCCGGCCTGCGAAAGGCAGCCTCCTGCGCTTCCGGTACTCACGTACGAAAAGTACGCTCCGTTCCGGTTCTCGGAGGCTCCCATTCTCGGCTCGGCCTGACCCGAATCCCGGCGCACTCTTCGGCACTGGTTGCTCAAGAATTGTGCGGAATGGGAAATATTGTCATGATATTATTTTCCCGATTGACATGATTTGGCGCGTTCCGCATCGTTAAGGGGCACAGGCTTCTCCAGCACGGGGAATTTATTTGTCCGCATCAGCGCCCATCATCAAGATCGACGACATCTCGAAGAGCTTCGGCAGCTTCAAGGTGCTGGACGGCCTGTCGATGCAGGTCATGCCCGGCGAGAAGCTGGCGCTGATCGGCCCGTCGGGCTCGGGCAAGACGACGATCCTGCGCATCCTGATGACGCTTGAGCGCATCGATGGCGGTCATATCCAGATCGACGGCGAGCAGCTCTACCACATGGAGCGCAATGGCCAGCTGCTGGCCGCCGATGAGCGGCATCTGACAAGGATGCGTCAGAAGATCGGCATGGTCTTCCAGCTGTTCAACCTGTTTCCGCACAAATGCGTCATGGACAATGTCACGCTGGCTCCGATGCTGACCAAGGGCACGCCACGTGCGGCCGCCGAAAAGCGGGCGATGGAACTGCTCGAAATGGTCGGCATGGCCGACAAGGCCAAGTCCATGCCGGCGCAGCTGTCCGGTGGTCAGAAGCAGCGCGTGGCGATCGCCCGGGCGCTGGCGCTGTCGCCGAAGATCATGCTGTTCGACGAGGTGACGTCGGCGCTCGATCCGGAGCTGGTCGAGGAGGTGATGAACGTCATGCGCAAACTCGCCGCCGAGACCGACATGACCATGCTGCTGGTCACCCACGAGATGGGTTTCGCCCACGATTTCGCCGACCGGGTGCTGTTCTTCGATCGTGGCAGGATCGTCGAGGAAGGCAAGCCGGACGAGATTTTCCGCAATCCCAAGCAGGAGCGCACGCAAGGCTTCCTGAAGAAGATCATCGCAGCCGGACATCGCGTCTGACCGCAATGCCCAGGGCGACGAAGTCGTCCCGAGGTGGCGAGGGCCGCCTCGCAACAAAGCAAGACAAGAAACAAGGAGTTGGGAACAATGAACAAACTTGGCATTCTGGCCGGCGTTGCCGGTCTAGCACTGACGGCGGTGCTGGCCGCCTCGATCCCCGGTTCGGCCGACGACAGCAAG
Source organism: Mesorhizobium sp. WSM4808 (assembly GCF_055811675.1). Taxonomy (NCBI): domain Bacteria; kingdom Pseudomonadati; phylum Pseudomonadota; class Alphaproteobacteria; order Hyphomicrobiales; family Phyllobacteriaceae; genus Mesorhizobium; species Mesorhizobium sp. WSM4808. Next base: position 31,444 of record NZ_JBVVQX010000008.1, on the reverse strand, counting down.
CTCGAACAGCTCAAGGCGCAAGGTTTCGCCCGCCTCGCCATCGCCAACGAGCCGCCCTATACGGCGGTCGCCGCCGACGGCAAGGTTTCGGGTGCCGCGCCTGATGTGGCCCGCGAGATATTCAAGCGGCTCGGCGTCGCCGACGTCGCCGCTTCGATCTCCGAATATGGCGCCATGATCCCCGGCCTGCAGGCCGGTCGCTTCGATGTCGTCACCGCCGGCCTGTTCATGAAGCCGGAACGCTGCGCCGCCGTCGTCTATTCCGAGCCGGTGCTTTGCGATGCAGAGGCGATGTTGGTGAAGAAGGGCAATCCGAAGGGCTTCAAGAGCTATGAGGATGTCGCCAAGGATACGACTGCGACCATCGGCGCGCCGGGCGGCGGCACCGAAGAGAAGCTCGCGCTCAATGCCGGCGTGCCGCGCGATCGCGTCATCGTCGTGCCGGATGGCCAGAGTGGCGTGAAGATGCTCCAGGATGGCCGCATCGACGCTTATTCGCTGCCCGTCCTGTCGATCAATGATCTGGTCAAGAAGGCCAACGATCCGAACCTCGAAGTCATCGCTCCGGTGCAGGGCGCACCGGTCTATTGCGACGGCGCCGCCTTCAAGAAGGGCGATGAGGCACTGCGCGACGCCTTCGACGTCGAACTGGCCAAGATGAAGAAATCGGGCGAGTTCGCCAAGATTATCGAACCCTACGGCTTCTCGGCGGCGGCGGCGATGTCGACCAGCCGCGACAAGCTCTGCGCGGCGAAGTGATTTTTCCTTCTCCCCGTTCAACGGGGAGAAGGTGTCACGAAGTGACGGATGAGGGGCGGCGCCAAGTTCTGAGACTCTAGTGCCGCCCCTCATCTGCCTGCCGGCATCTTCTCCCCGTAAATGGGGAGAAGGAGCTAAACCCAACGTTGGAACGTAAATGACCCAGTGGTCCGGCTATTTCGGCCTGATATTGCAGGGAGCGATTGTCACCATCGAGCTGACGCTGATGGGGTCGGTGCTTGCGCTGTTCATGGCCTTTCTTGCCGGAATGGGGCGGCTGTCGCGTTTCTTCGTGCTGCGCGCGCTGGCCACCGCCTACATCGAATTCTTCCGCGGCACCTCGATCTTCGTGCAGTTGTTCTGGGCCTATTTCGTGCTGCCCTTCATCGGCATTTCGTTGACCCCGTTGCAGGCCGGCGTGCTGGCGCTCGGCCTCAATGTCGGCGCCTACGCCGCCGAAGTCGTGCGCGGTGCCATCCAGTCGATCGGCCGCGAACAGTATGAGGCCTGCACCGCGCTCAATCTCGGGCGGTGGCAAGGCATGCGCCACATCATCCTGCCGCAGGCGCTGCTGGTGATGCTGCCGACTTTCGGCAACAACGCCATCGAATTGCTCAAGGCGACCGCCGTGGTGTCGCTGATCTCGCTCACCGACCTGACCTTCCAGGCGCAGGTGGTGCGCGCCCAGACCGGCAACACCCTGGTGCCATTCACCACCATCCTGATCATCTATTTCATCCTCGCCCTGCTCATCTCGTGGGGCGTGCGCTCGCTGGAACGACGCATGGCGCGCGGCCTCGATGGGGTGCGTGCCTGATGGCCAATTTCCTTCTGATAAATTGGGCCTGCTGATGGAATGGGATTGGAATTTCGTCTGGGAAATCATGCCGACGCTGATCCAGGGGGTGAAGATCACCATCCTGGCGACGCTGCTCGGCTCGGTGCTGGCGGCGGTCGTCGGGCTGGGCATTGCGCTGGCGCGCCGCTCGCCCAACAAAGCGCTGTCGCGCACGGTCGGCTGGGCGGCTGAATTCATCCGTGGCACGCCGCTGCTGGTGCAGCTCTATTTCATTTTCTACGTGCTGCCCGACATCGGCATCCTGTTGCCGCCGCTGGTCGCCGGTGTCATCGGGCTCGGGCTGCATTACGGCACCTACACGGCCGAGGTTTATCGTGCCGGCATCGACAATGTGCCGCGCGGCCAATGGGAGGCCGCCAAGGCATGCAATTTGAGCGCCAGTCAGACCTGGACCCACATCATCATTCCGCAGGCCATCCCGCCGATGATTCCGGCGCTCGCCAATTATTTCATCGCCATGTTCAAGGAAACGCCGCTGCTGTCGGCAATCACCGTGCTGGAACTGATGAACCAGGCCAAAAGCGTCGCCAACACCTACTATCGCTATATCGAGCCGATCACCTTGGTCGGTGCTTTCTTCCTGGTCATCAGTCTGTTTTCGGTCGTGCTGCTGCGCTGGCTGGAACGCCGCTACGGCAAGATCGAGAGATAGCCGATGAAACCCTTGCCCGAGATCAAGATCTACCCGAAACGGCCGGCGCTGGATGCACGCCCGCTCGACATGCGCATCGGCCTGATCACCCTGGCCACTGACCACACCAGCGAACCGGATTTCCGCCGCATGGTGGCGAGCGAGCGGGTCGGCGTCTATGTCGCGCGCATTCCCTATGCCAACCCGACGACGCCTGAAAACCTGCGCAAGATGCAGCCGGCGCTGACGGCGGGCGCGGCCCTGATCCTGCCGGACGAGAAGCTCGATGCCATCTGCTATTCCTGCACTTCGGCCTCGGTGGTAATCGGCGATGCCGAGATCGAGGCGGCGATCCAGGTCGCAAAGCCCGGCGTGCCGGTGGTCACACCGCCGATGGCGGGCGTGCGCGGGCTGCGTGCGCTGGGCGCAAACAAGCTCAGCATCCTCACTCCCTACACGGTCGAAACATCCAGGCCGATGGCCGCCTATTTCGCGGCGCGCGGCTTCGAGATCGTCAGCTTCACCTGCCTCGGTTTCGAGGATGACCGCGAGATGGCGCGCATCGCACCAGCAACGCTTGTCGATCTTGCGCGGGAAGCGACCGACGCCAGCGCCGATGCGCTGTTCGTGTCCTGCACGGCGCTGCGTAGCGCCCTCGCGGTCACCGGCATGGAAAATTCTATTGGACGTCCCGTGGTGACCAGCAACCAGGCGACCGCCTGGAATTGTCTGAGATTGTGCGGGGATGAGGCGCCGCATCCTGAGTTCGGGCGGCTGATGACGTTGCCGTTGGTTCAGTAAGACGATGTCCCACATTCACGAGCGACCCCCTCTGGCCTGCCGGCCATCTCCCCCTCGAGGGGGGAGATTAGCTGCTGCCCGGCTTTCGCCAATCACCGACGTGACAGGAAGAACGGCAGCGTCGAAGCTGCCAATCTCCCCCCTCGAGGGGGAGATGGCCGGCAGGCCAGAGGGGGTCGCCCCATGACGCGCGCCGTCGCCCTAGCGGACATCCGTATCGCCCGTGACCGTATCGCCGGCAAAGTCGAGCGCACGCCAACCGTCTTGTCCCACAGCCTCTCGGAACAGTTCGGCGTCCCCGTTCACCTCAAGCTCGAACACCGGCAGACCACCGGCAGCTTCAAGCTGCGTGGCGCCTCGAACGCCGTCGCCTCGTTGAACGCCGAACAGAAGGCGCGGGGCGTGGTCGCGGCCTCGACCGGCAATCATGGCCGCGCGCTGGCGCATGCGGCGAAGCTTGAGGGCATGCGCGCCGTAATCTGCATGTCGCGCCTGGTGCCCGGCAACAAGCTCGACGAGATCCGCCGGCTTGGCGCGGAGGTCCGCATTATCGGCGACAGCCAGGACGATGCCCAGCAGGAGGTCGATCGGCTGGTGGCGCAAGAGGGGCTGGTGATGCTGCCGCCCTTCGACCATCCCGACATTATCGCCGGGCAAGGCACGGTCGGGCTTGAGATGATCGAGCAGGTCCCGGATGCCGCCCTCGTTCTGGTCCAGCTCTCCGGCGGTGGGCTCGCCTCAGGGGTTGCTACGGCCATCAAAGGCGTCAGCCCCGGCACAAAAATCATCGGTGTCTCGATGGCGCGTGGCGCGGCGATGAAGGCCAGCCTCGATGCGGGCCAGCCGGTGCTGGTGGAAGAATTGCCGACGCTGGCGGATTCGCTCGGTGGCGGCATCGGCCTCGACAATCGGCTGACCTTCGCCATGTGCCGCGACCTGCTCGATGATGTCATCCTGCTCAGCGAAGACGAGATCGCCGCCGGAATCCGTCACGCCTATGCGCAGGAGCGCGAAATCGTCGAGGGCGCGGGTGCTGTCGGCATCGCCGCACTGCTGGCCGGCAAGGTCAGGTCGGACGGGCCGATGGTTGTTCTGCTGTCCGGTCGCAACATCGATATGGACGCGCACCGCACAATCGTTTGCGGCGTAGCGCCATCGCTCAAGGAGCGTGCCGCATGAGCCGGATGACCATCCTTACAGAGAAAGAGTTGCGGGCGATCGTGACACTCGATCTCGATGCCGTCGCCTGCGTCGAAAACGCCTTCCGTGCGCTTGCCACTCTGCCGGTGGCGATGCCGCCGATCCTGCGGCTAGACATTCCCGAGCATCGCGGCGAGGTCGACGTTAAGACCGCCTATGTGCCCGGCATTGACGGTTTCGCCATCAAGATCAGCCCCGGCTTCTTCGACAATCCGAAGCTCGGCCTGCCCAGCGTCAACGGCATGATGGTGCTGCTGTCAGCCAAGACCGGCCTGGTCGAAGCGCTGCTGCTCGACAACGGCTATCTCACGGATATCCGAACCGCTGCTGCCGGCGCCGTCGCCGCCAAACATCTGTCGCGGCAGGACTCGTCCGTTGCCGCGATCTTCGGTGCTGGCGTCCAGGCCGGGCTGCAATTGGAAGCACTCATGCTGGTGCGGCCGATTGCCGAGGCGCGCATCTGGGCACGCGATGCGGCAAAGGCCGAGGCAACCGCCGGAGCCCTGCGCGAAAAGCTCGGCATTCTCGTGCATGCCGAGCCCGACGCGGCAAACGCGGTCGCCGGCGCCGACATCATCGTCACCACGACGCCTTCGACCGAGCCGCTGATCAAGGCCGGCTTCGTTTCCGCAGGGCAGCACATCACCGCGATGGGATCGGACGCCGAGCACAAGAACGAGATCGCGCCGGCAATCCTGCGCATGGCCGATCTCTATGCCGCTGACAGTGGCCGCCAGACAAAGCGGCTGGGTGAGCTGCATCATGCAATCGCGGCGGGCGTGATGGCCGCCGAGGGAGAGGTGACCGAACTCGGCCAGATCATCGCCGGCGCGAAACACGGACGGCGCTCGGCCAGCGACATCACCATCGCCGATCTCACCGGCACTGGCGTCCAGGACACGGCGATCGCCACGCTCGCTCGAGACCGTGCGCGGGTGGCCGGTTCCGGGGCCATCTTCGAAAGCTGATGCTGGCCGCAGGAGCATGATCCGGAAAAGTGGGAACCGGTTTTCTCGGACAAACGGTTTTCCGTTTGTCCAGAGATCACGCTCAAACAAGAACGACGAGTTGGATTCAAAGCTGATACCGGCCGCAGGGCCCAACAAACGAGGACCAAGAACAATGCAACCGAACCTGAGATTCTCGCGCGGCGAATATGCGGATCGCCTCGCCAAGACACGCAAGGCCATGGAGGCCAAGGGCGTCGATCTTCTTGTTGTCAGCGATCCTTCCAACATGGCCTGGTTGACCGGCTATGACGGCTGGTCGTTCTATGTGCATCAGGCGGTTATCGTGCCGCCTTCGGGCGAGCCGGTCTGGTACGGCCGCGGCCAGGACGCCAACGGCGCCAAGCGCACCGCCTATCTCGCGCACGACAATATCGTCGGCTATGCCGATCACTATGTGCAGTCGACCGAGCGCCACCCGATGGATTTTTTGGCCAGCGTGCTTGCGGAGCGCGGCTGGGGCAAGCTGACAGTCGGCGTCGAAATGGACAATTACTGGTTCTCGGCGGCCGCCTTTGCGTCGCTGCAGAAGCATTTGCCCAATGCCCGCTTTGTCGATGCCACCGCGCTGGTCAACTGGCTGCGTGCGGTGAAGAGCCCGACCGAGATCGATTATATGCGCAAGGCGGCCCGCATCGTCGAGGCCATGCATCAGCGCATCTTCGACAAGATCGAGGTCGGCATGCGCAAATGCGATCTCGTCGCCGAAATCTATGACGCCGGCACGCGCGGCGTCGACGGTATTGGCGGCGACTATCCGGCGATCGTGCCGCTGCTGCCGTCGGGTGCCGATGCCTCGGCGCCGCATCTGACCTGGGATGACAGAGCGATGAAGCGGGGCGAGGGCACCTTCTTCGAGATTGCTGGCTGCTACAACCGCTATCACTGCCCGCTGTCGCGCACCGTCTTCCTAGGCAAGCCGACGCAGGAATTCCTCGATGCCGAGAAGGCGACGCTGGAAGGTATGGAAGCCGGGCTGGCTGCCGCGAAACCCGGCAACGCCTGCGAGGACATCGCCAACGCCTTCTTCGGTGTCCTCAAGCGATACGGCATCGTCAAGGACAACCGCACCGGCTATTCGATCGGGCTGTCCTATCCGCCGGACTGGGGCGAGCGCACGATGAGCCTGCGTCCCGGCGACCGCACCGAGCTCAAGCCCGGCATGACCTTCCATTTCATGACCGGCCTGTGGCTGGAAACGATGGGACTGGAGATCACCGAGTCCATCCTGATCACCGAAACCGGTGTGGAGTGCCTGGCCAATGTGCCGCGCAAGCTGGTGGTGAAGGATTGATGCCGATGTTGAATCTACGTCCATCACCGGTCGCGCCGACCGTCGATTTCGACTGCGACGGCATCCAGCACGGTTTCCTGCGCTTGCCCTACAGCCGCGACGATTCGGCGTGGGGCTCGGTGATGATCCCGATCTGCGTCATCCGCAACGGCAACGGGCCGGCAGCGCTGCTGACCGGGGGCAACCATGGCGACGAGTATGAGGGGCCGCTGGCCCTCTACGATCTCGCCAGGACCCTAGATCCCAAGCAAGTCAGCGGCACGGTGATCATCGTGCCGGCCATGAATTATCCGGCCTTTCGCGCTGGCACGCGCACCTCGCCGATCGACAAGGGCAACATGAACCGCAGCTTTCCCGGCCGGCCGGACGGAACGGTGACCGAGAAGATCGCTGATTATTTCCAGCGTGAGCTGCTCCCCCGCGCCGACATCGTGTTCGACTTCCATTCCGGCGGCAAGACGCTGGACTTCGTGCCGTTCTGCGCCGCGCATACTTTGCCCGACAAGGCGCTGGAACAGAAAGCCTTCGACGCGGTCGCGGCCTTTGCCGCCCCGTTTTCGATGCGCATGATCGAAATCGACGCCGTCGGCATGTATGACACGGCAGCCGAGGAGATGGGCAAGGTCTTCGTCAGCACCGAGCTTGGCGGCGGCGGCACGTCGCGCGCGCAAACCGTGCGGATCGCGCGGCACGGCATCCTCAATGTGTTGCGCCATACGGGCATTGTAGATGGTGCGGTCGAGAAGACCTCGACCCAGTGGCTCGACATGCCGTCGGGCGATTGTTTCTCCTTCGCCGAAGATGACGGCATGATCGAAACCATGGTCGATCTCGGTGAACCCGTCGAAAAGGGCGCGGTGCTGGCGCGCATCCATTCCACCGGCCGCACCGGCATCGCCCCGCAGGAAATCCGGGCAAAAATGTCGGGCATGCTGGCGGCGCGGCATTTCCCCGGGCTGGTCAAGGCCGGCGACTGCGCGGCGGTGGTGGCTGTGCACGTCTGAGCGATTCCGCCGAGGCTTGCTCCACCCGGTTCGCGTCCATCGTCACTTGCTCTTGATCCGTTGCGGAGCCTTCGGCGCGGCGGAAAGAAGCAGCATGGCGAGCGGAGTCGACATTGCAGGAGGATGTCACTATATAGCGGCGGCTTCGACCTGCGTGCCCGAGGGCAGCACCTCGAAGCAACTGTGAATGTGTAGTGTGTTGCGCCATCTATTGTGACGGAAATCGGCTCGGAAACCGGAAAAAAGCAAATAGAAACAGTGGCGCAGCGCTGGGCGTGACCCAGCCAACGGTACCGACCCCTCCAGAATCAGAAAATGCTCTTGACCCCTCGATTTCCTATGGCTCTGTGGACCTTGGACAGCATTGGCTTGCCGGACGACCGCGACTCGGCTGGAATGGGGACATGCATCCTTTGCGGGATGTCGACGTTTATGGTTACCAACCGGCTTTGCCGCCAGGGAACAGCAGTATGAGTGAACACGCCATCGAATTCTTGCGGGGATGGATCGGCGAAAAGGTCCATTGCCAGTCCTCCCAGGCAAGGATCGACAAGCAGGCCGAAACCCTGGCCAAGGAGTGCGCCGCCGAGGCGGCCGAGGTCGGCATCCCGCTGGAGGACATCCAGGAAGAAGTCGGCGATATCCAGGAACTTATCGCATCCCGGCTTGAGGAAGCGGCCGAGGCCGAGGAAAGCCAGCAGGCCCCCGGAAAAGCCGCGGAATGATCAAAGCCGCGGAATGATCGCATAGCGGCGACGTTGTTTCAGCGCGGGCTTCTGGCCCGCGTTTTTGTCTTCAGCCAAACTTCTCCTTGAGCCACGCCTTCGGCAGCGCCGGCACGAAATTTCCGTCGCGTCCGGTCATATCGTCATTGGCAACCAGCGCGTTGAGGATTGCTTCCTCCACGGTCTGGATCACCGCTTCGAAAAACGGATCGATATCGGTGTCCGGAATAAAATCGGCGCTGGCGGTGCGGCCGGAGGGCGCCAGCGCCGCGCTCGCATTGGCGGTCGAGAAGGCGATAAAAATGTCGCCTGAACTGTGATAGCCGAAGCCGCCGGTCATGGCGACGCCGAGCGGTACCCGGCGGGCCAGCCGCTTCATCTGATGCGGCAGGAACGGTGCGTCGGTGGCGACGACGGCAATGATCGAGCCCTTTTCAGCACGCGGTGTGCCTTCGCGGACCGCCGGTTCGAGAAGCTCCGGCCCGGCGCACAGGCCGCGAATGGTGATATTGCGCCGTTTTCCAAAATTAGACTGCACGAAGGCGCCGACGGTGTAGGCACGGCCTTGCCATTCGACGATGCGCGACGCCGTGCCGGAGCCGGCCTTGAAGCCGAAGGTGATCATGCCGGTGCCGCCGCCGACGCTGCCTTCCTCGATAGGCCCGCCGCCGGCACCGTCGAGAGCCTGCGCAACATGCTCTGACGTCAAATGGTGGCCGTTGATGTCGTTGAGGAAGCCGTCATAGGTCTCCGCCGCCACCGGCAGCCCCCAGCCGCTGTCGAGCGCTGCCGGCAGCACGCTTTGCATCCAGCGCAGCGTGCCGTCGCGTGAGACACCGCAGGAATGGGTGTTGGTGATGGTGATCGGGAAGTTGAAAGCGCCGGTTTCCTCGACGATGTGCGAGCCGGTCAGTTCGCCGTTTCCGTTCTGGCTGAAAATGCCGGCGAAGACCGGCGTGGCGAGGTCGGCGAGCGGCCTGGGCAGGATCGCGGTCACGCCGGTGCGCACCGGCCCCTGGCCGACGACGAGCGCGCCATCGCCCGAAATCAGCGTCGCGTAGCCGACCGTCACGCCGTGCACATCGGTGATCGCGTTAAACGGTCCGGGCCGCCCATCGAAGCCGATGCCGAAATTTCGCGCGCGCGGTTTGCCTGAGGGCGTTGTCAGATGATGCGGATTGTCGGTCATGGTCTCAGAACAGGGATCCCTGATTGCCGGGCTCTTTGGCCTTGGCCGCCGGCTTGGCCACGGCTTTCGGTTTTGCCGTGCCGGTGATCGCCACCGCATCGGCGATGCCGTCGGCGAACTCGAGCGAAAGCGCCATTCCCGACGCCACCTCGGCAGCCTGCTTGATCACCACGCCATCCGCATCCCTCACCAGCGCAAAGCCGCGCGCCAGGACGGCCTTGTGCGACAGCGACGCCATCAACCTGTCGGCCTGGACGACACGGCCGCGCAGGCGCTCCAGCCTGAGCACCACTGCTTGCGTGCCGCGTCTTGTCAAAGCTGTCAGCAAATCCCTCTGCACGCGTTGCCGCCGTGCCGTCGGCTCGATCGTGATGCGGCCTTGCAGCAGAGCCAGTTGCTGCTTGTGCCGCTGCAGCGATGCCCTGGCACATTTTGGCAATTGATCCGCCGCTCGGTTAAGCTCCGCACGCCGGGCTCTTGCCAACGCGCGTAGCGCGCCTTGTGCTCGCATAAGATTGCGCTCGTTGGTTCGCCGCGCCTCGGCAATGCGCTGTGACAGCATTGCCGGTGTCAGCTTTACGGCAAAAAACCTTGCACGCTTGCGTTCGGTGGAGACCAACAGGCCCCGGCCGAGCCTGGACGTCGCCTCATCGAGGCGTCGCCGCGGCAGCGCCAGCAATTGATCGGGCGAGGGCAGAGCCCGGGCGGCGGCACGGGCGGCCTGCCGCTTGCGTTCGAAATTGCGCAGGACCGCCGCTTTCAGCCGCGCACCGAGACTGGCAAGCGTTGCTTCGAGGTCGGCCTTCACCGGCACGGCGATTTCGGCCGCACCTGTCGGCGTTGGCGCCCGCACATCCGCCACGAGATCGATCAGCGTCCAGTCCGTTTCGTGGCCGACAGCCGAGATCACCGGAATGCCGGAGGCAGCGACGGCGCGGGCGAGCGCCTCGTCGTTGAACCCCCAGAGGTCTTCGAGGCTGCCGCCGCCACGCGCCACGATCAGCAGATCGGGGCGCTGGATGGCGCCGTCCCATGCCAGCGCGTTGAAGCCGTTGACCGCGGCGGCCACCTCCGCGCCTGACGTCTCGCCCTGAACACGCACCGGCCAGACCAGGATGTGCAGCGGAAAGCGGTCCTTGATGCGGTGGATGATGTCGCGGATGACGGATCCCGTCGGCGAGGTGACGACGCCGATGACGCGCGGCATGAAGGGCAGCAACCGCTTGCGGCCGGTATCGAACAGCCCCTCGGCCTGCAGCCGCCGCTTGCGCTCCTCCAGCAGCGCCATCAGGGCGCCGGCGCCGGCAGGCTCCAGATTGTCGATGACGATCTGGTAGTTGGACTTGCCGGGATAGGTGGTGAGCTTGCCGGTGGCGATCACCTCCATGCCCTCTTCGGGACGGAATTTCAGCCGGCTCATCGTGCCTTTCCAGACCACGGCGTCGAGACGGGCACGGTCGTCCTTCAACGCGAAATAAGCATGACCGGACGAATGCGGTCCTCGGTAGCCTGATATTTCGCCACGCACCCGCACATTGCCGAAAACGTCCTCGACCGTGCGCTTCAGCGCGCCGGAAATCTCGCTCACCGTGTATTCGGCGGCGTTGGTGCGTGATTCGGATGCTGCTTCGCTCATCGGTCGATTGGGGAACGGTTGGGCGCCCGCGTCAAGGCGGTTGCGTCGGGCCAGCCGTTCATAACCCGCATACCTGACCCTGCCTACCAGCCGGGCAGAATCTGGTTCGGCTTGGTTCGCCGCAGCTTGGTGAAGGCGAGTGCCGCGAAATCGAATGTCCCGGGATCTTCACCGACCGGCACGGAGATGTTGTCCAGGCTTTCCGAAATATGGCGGGCGAGCGCATCGACGATCTCCGGCCGCGACGTCTGGCCGCGCATGATGCCGATGCGGCAATCGGGCAGGGCGCCGAAGCCGTCGGCTTCGCTCAGCACCCGCATGCCGGGCCGCAGCGCGCATTCCGGCAGCACCGAGATCGCGAGGCCCGAAAGCACCGCGGCTGTGATGACGGTGGCAGAGAAACTGGTGAACAGGATGCGATAGTCGCGATTCTGCTGGTCGAGCACATCGACGGCGGCGCGCCGCCAGATGCAGTTCGGCCGGCCGAAGGCCATCGGCAGCGTTTCCTGCTCATGCGTCGCATGGTTGGCCGAGGTGACCCACAGCAGCGGTTCGCGCCGCACCACCTCCGACTGGCCGCGTACGTCGTTGTGAGTCACCAGAGCGAGGTCGAGATTGCCGCGCTTGATATGCTCGACCAGCCCCGGTGTCGGCTCGCAGATGACGGTCAGTTCGACGCGCGGATTGGAGCGCGTGAACCGCGCCATGATCTCGGGCAGGAAACGGTCGGCATAGTCGTCGGGCGTGCCGATGCGGATCGTGCCTTCGAGCCGCCGGTCGTCGAAGGCAGCCAGCGTCTCACGGTTGAGATAGAGCAGCCGCCGCGCATAGGAAAGCAGCTTGTCGCCTTCCTCGGTCAGCCTGTTGGTGCGCCCGTCTTTTTCGAACAGCGGCTTGCCGAGCCGCTCCTCCAGCCGACGCATCTGCATCGAAACCGCCGACTGGGTCCGGTGCACCTCTTCGGCCGCCCTGGTGAAGCTGCCGGTGTCGGCAATCGAGATGAAGGTCTGCAACTGATCGAGATCGAGCGGCGATTTCATCGACATGATCCATCACTGGTGTTGATGGTAAAGATTAGAAACATTCGTTGGATTAATCAATCGGCCGATGGCAAATTGGCATTGTCCACATGAAGGCATGTGAATCGAAGCCGGAACGGCCGCTGTCGCCAGCGCCGATCGCCTGGTTTTGCCCGTTCGAGTCTGAAGGAGACCGACATGACCACGTTCGATTTCGCCACCGAGACCTCGCGCATCACCTCGCGTCCGGCCGTTGCGACGCGCGTGGCCAACACCGTCTCCAACGTCTACCGCGCTTGGAAAAACCGCCGCGCCTTCTACCGTCTTGGCGAGATGTCGGACGCCGAACTCGCCGATATCGGCCTGACGCGCGGCGACCTGCACGTCGCCATCGACGTGCCGTTTGGCCGCGACCCGACGGCGATGCTGCGCGAAATCGCCAGCGATCGCGTCGAGGCGATCGAGGACATCGCCCGCAAGGTGGCCTGATCTGATGCTTGTTGTTTAGGTTGCCGCGAACCTTTTCGGGGTTCGACGCGACTGACGAGTATGCAGGCTCCCACTCCCTGCCGGATCCCCCCGGCCCGCCTGCACTCTGCCCGGTCCTCCCAGGACCGGGCTTTTCCTTTGGCTGTCAGGCGAATGCCAGCTTTCGCGATGGCCTTGGTATCGATCTGCCGAGCTCATGCGCGGCCTCTATCCAAGATGCTATGGCGTCTTGGACATTAGCGATGGCCTCTTCAGGAGTGTCGCCATCACTCACGCAACCTGGCAGATCAGGCACCAAAGCCGAAAAACCGCCTCCATCCTCTGCAGAAAGTGGCGCAATGACGACCGGATATTCAAGTCTGTCCATCATGTCTCTTTGCCTCGTCGATAAATGCCACGAGCTTTCGGATATATACGGGTTTGATCGGGCGTTTGAAAGGCACAGTCAAAATATCGGTCATTGCCGAATGATAGACCTTGTAGTGTGAACCGCCTGACCTTGGCGGCACGCATTGGACACCAGCTTCGTCACAAACCGCCTTCACATCGGCTATCGACCAGTCGCCGCGCGGATTGCGGCGCATCTGCTCCAGTCTCTTACCCACGTATGTCGCCTACCGTCGGTCCATATCCCGCTTGAACTGGTCGAAGATCGTCTCGACTCCCTTCTGGTAGTCGTCACGCTGCTGGGCGCCGGTCTCGAACATCTTGCCGAACAGGTCGTCGAACGGGTTTTTCGGCCTGCCGCTCGGATTGGCCTGTGGCTGCGGTGCCTGACGCTGCTGTGGGGGCGCTTGAGGCTGTTGCGGCGCCGGCTGTCCGCCAGGGATGCCGCCTAAGCCACCGCCACCTTGCCGCAGCATCTCCTCGAAGATTTTCCCCAGCGGATTGTCTCCGTAGGGGCTTTGTGTCTGCTGAGGCTGCGGCTGCGCCCGCCCTTGCGGCTGCGGCTGAGGCGCGCCACCGCCGAACATGTCCTGCAGCACCTTGCCGAGTGGATTGTCGCCGTAGGGATTGGGCTGCGGCTGCGGCTGGCTTTGCGGCTGTGGCTGAGCCGCACCGCCGCCGAACATGTCCTGCAACACCTTGCCGAGCGGGTTGTCCATCGGGTTCTGGGGTGGCGGCGCTTGGCGCGGCTGCGGCGCCGGGGCCTGCATGCCGCCGCCTTGCCGCATCATCTGCTCGATGATCTCGCCCAGCGGATTGTTGCCGCCGCCAAAACCGCCGGCGGCCTGCATCTGATTTGTCGTCTGCTTGAACAGCCCGCCCATGACCATCGAGGCGATCGCCGGCAGCATCTGCTGCAGGATCTGCTGATTGACGCCGCTGGCTTGCGCCGCCTGGCTGGCCACGGCGCGCGACAGGTCTTTCGAGCCGAACAGGTGCCCGAGAATGCCGTTGCCCTCCTCGACGCCTTGCGGTGAGAAGGCCCGGGTTGCGTCCTCGAAATACTTGGCGTGCTGGCCGCTGGCCATCGCCGTCATGAAGGCGCCGAGCCCGTAAGGGTCGGCTGTGTTGCGCTGCAGCCCCTGCGAAAAGGCCGGCAGCAATGCGGCAACCGCGGCTTGCGTCTGCTGCATCGAAAGCCCGTATTGCTGGGCAAGCGCCTGCATGCCGTTGCCGTTCTGGGCCTGTGTCAGCATGTCGAACAAGGAAGGCATTGGTCTCTCCTCCGGAAATCCTCGCCGAAGAAGCCTAGTTTGTTTCCACTTCCGATTGAAGCGACTTTTGCCGGCCGGTCAGCTTTGCCAGATCCGAGGGTTAATAGGCGTATTCCATGAAAACCGGCTCGATCGAGCCGCCCCAGCGCGTGTGGTAGGCCGACAGCATCTCCTCGGCGCTGGTTGTGCCGCGCGCCACGACCTCGTCAAGCGTGTTGAGGAACGAGGTCTCGTCATAACCGTCGCGGTTCTTCTTGCCACGGTTCTTCAGGCCCATGCGGGAAATGACCATCACGTCTCGCGCGATCTCGCGCAGCGTGGTGTTGCGGAACGGTGCGGAAATGCCTTGTTCCGGCACGGCGTTGCGCATCGCCAGCGTTTCTTCATACGTCCAGCTCGACGTCAACGCCTCGGCGGCATCGAGTGCGGCTTCATCATAGAGCAGCCCGACCCAGAACGCAGGCAGCGCGCAGATGCGCCGCCATGGCCCGCCATCGGCGCCGCGCATCTCAAGGAAGCGCTTCAGCCGCACGTCCGGGAACAGCGTCGACAGATGGTTCGCCCAGTCGCCCATTGTCGGCAGCCCGTCCGGCACCTGATTGCGCGCGACACCGGCCATGAACTGACGGAAGGTGATGTGCGTCATGTCGTGATAGTGGCCGTCGCGGATGACGAAATACATCGGCACGTCGAGCGCCCATTCGACATAGTCGGCGAAACCGAAATCGGGCGAGAAGCAGAATTCGAGCAGGCCCGAGCGCTGGTTGTCGGTGTCGCGCCAGATATCGCCGCGCCAGCTCTGCAAGCCGTTCGGGTGGCTTTCGGTGAAAGGCGAATTGGCGAACAATGCCGTCGACAGCGGCTGCAGCTTCAACGACACCTGCATCTTGCGGCGCATGTCGGCTTCGCTCTCGAAGTCGAGATTCACCTGGATCGTGCAGGTGCGGTACATCATGTCGAGGCCCTTGGTGCCGACCTTGGGCATGTAGCGCGTCATGATCTCATAGCGCGATTTCGGCATTTTCGGCGTCTCGGCCAGCGACCATTTCGGGCTGCCGCCGAGGCCGAGGAAACGGATGCCCATCGGCTCGGCGATCTCGCGCACCTGCGCCAGATGGGCGTTGCCCTCGCGGCAGGTCTGGTGGATCGTTTCCAGCGGTGCGCCGGAAAGCTCGAACTGGCCGCCGGGTTCCAGCGAAATCGCACCCTGACCGGTCGGCTCGACCAGGCCGATGATGCGGCCGTCATCGACGATCGGATCCCAGCCGAGCTTTGACTGCATGCCTTCGAGAATGGCGCGGATGCCGCGCTCGCCGCCATAGGGGACCGGTGCATTGCCGTCGACATAGAAGGGGAATTTCTCGTGCTCGGTGCCGATGCGCCATTTGTCGCGCGGCTTGTTGCCTTCGGCCAGATGCTCGACGAGTTCGTCGACACCTTCGATCGGGCGGAAATCGGTCGTATCGCGCGCCATGATGGTACCCTCAGAGGCGGCCGGATGACCGCCGGCGGTAAATGGACGAAATGTCAGCAGACGATCAAGCGAAAAATCCTGAGCCACAGGTCAACAGGAATTGAACGTTGCTGGAACTCTGCATCCCTTGCAAGGGATGACGTCTCACCAGTCTCCGACAGTTGCCTGCATCACCGCGAGCGCGGCCACCGCCGCGGTGTCGGCGCGCAGGATACGCGGGCCGAGCGGAATGGCGGTGACGAAGGGCAGGGCGCGCAGCATCTTGCGCTCGTCGTCGGAAAAACCGCCCTCCGGCCCGACCAGCAGCCCAAGCTTCTTTTCCTTGACCGCCTGCAGCGCGGCCAGCGGATTGTTGGTCGAAGCATCCTCATCGCAGAAGATCAGCCGTCGCTCTGTGTCCCAACCGGTCAGCAGGCGGTCGAATTTTTCGGCTTCGCGCACCTGAGGCACCGCCAGGATGCCGCATTGTTCGGCGGCTTCGACGACATTGGCGCGCAGGCGATCGATCGACGGCTTGGCCACTTGCGTGTGCTGGGTGATGACCGGCTGCAGGATGCCGGCGCCCATCTCGACCGCCTTCTGCACGAGATAGTCGAGCCGGCCCTGCTTCAGTGGCGCAAAGCAGTAGACGAGATCAGGCAGCGGCGGCTGCGGCCGCTGCAGCGCTGACACCTTCAGCCGCACCGCCCTTTTCGTCTTCGCTGATATGGCCGCTGACCACTCCCCGTCGCGGCCATTGAACACCAGGATTTCGGCGCCTTCGCCAAGCCGCAGCACATGCAGGAGATAGTGGCTCTGCTGTTGGCCAGCGTCGAACTCGACATCCGGCGCGAGATCGTCGGGCACAAACAGACGTTGCATCTTGTAATTGGCGCGCATCGCCGAGGAATGAGCGAGCCGGCCGCCGGCGTCAAGCCTCGGCGGTAGGATGCCACACCGGCCGAAAGCCATGCCGCAGCACGGCGAGCGTCGTGGCCGGCGTCAGCAGCGACAGCGTCCTGCCTTTGAGCAGGCCGAAATCTGCGGGTGGGCCATATCCCGCAAACGACCAGCGCAGCGTCTTGCCCCTACGCAGGGCATAAACAGTGCGACCATCCGCAACCATGGCGCCGTCCGGCAGGCCGGCAAGGTCTTCAACAGCAATCCCTGGCGGCCTGCCGCCCGAGGCCAGCCGCTCCTTGTGCAGCCGCTTGTCGACCATCGGCGCGCGCGGTTCGGCAATGCCGAACCCGTCGCCGAAGCGGCCGACGAAATCCCTGGCCCGTTCGCGCTGGCAAAAGAAGCAGGGGCGATGCCCGGCCGCCAATGCCGTCACCTCGTCGAGGAAGAACAGTTCTGTCCAGCCCGCTTTGCCGCCCTTCCGGTTGCGGCCCATCGGTTCGCGCCGCACATCGCGGAATTGGCGGACGCAGATGATCCAGGCCGGAAGCGCCCAGCGCTTCTTCTTGAGCGTCTTGGTCTCGGGATCGTGGATGATGCCGCGATTGCCGGTGAACAGGCCGCGATCAGGCACGGCGTGGATGGTACCGAACGGATCGACCCGGTTCTGCAGTGGCATAGTTTTCTCTCCGGACACGCATCTTGGCTGCAATGCGAGCGGCATGATACCGCTCCTCGCATCTTTTCATGTCAGCAGGGTTTTGTGATGCGGGTGCTGGTGGTGCAGAACTACGACAATACCGGCCTCGGCCAGGTCGGCGCAGCACTTGCGGAAGCGGGTGCCGATCTCGACCTGCGTCTCCCTTACAAAGGCGATCCCCTGCCGGATGACGCGGCCGGGCATGATGCCATGATCGTGCTCGGCGGCGGCCAGAACGCGCTGGCCGACGATGAGTACCCCTATTTCCCGGCACTGCTCGAACTGACCCGCGACTTTGCCGACAAGGATCGCGCCGTGCTCGGCATCTGCCTGGGCAGCCAACTCGTCGCCCGTGCCTTCGGCGGCGAAAACCGCATCGGCGGCGCCAATGAGTTCGGCTGGCACGGCGTATCGCTGACGGCGGACGCCAAGGGCGATCCGGTGCTGGGCGCGCTGCCGGAGAAATTCCCGATCTTCCAGTGGCATGACGACACCTTCGTGCTGCCCGAGGCCGCCGTGCGGCTTGCCGGCAACGATGTCGCCGAGAACCAGGCATTTCGCGTCGGACGCGCCGTCTACGGTTTCCAGTTCCATTTCGAGGCCGACCGGCCGATGGTCGAGGACTGGAGCACGTCCTTTGCCCCGACCATCGCCGCTCGCCATCCCGACTGGGCCGGCAAGCTCGATGGTTGAAATGGCCCGCAACGGGCCCGATGCGGATGCCGCTGGCCTCGCCATTGCCCGTGCCTGGGTAGCGACCATCTGAGTGTTGGCCTCTCCGTACCCTCCAGCGTGACATAATTGGCACGCAGCGGTGAAACCGCCTGGGGAAAACCGTTTCATTCTTGGCTTGTGTCCGCCCGCCATCCTAGAAGGCGCGCGCTCTGCATCTTCTGTGCAACGGCTATGAACCTTTGTGTGACCCGCGCGACACACCGTTGATACAGAACATGCCTAGAAGCGCAAAATCGTCGAAACTTTGAAGCGAATTCTCCGTTTCAACGCATTGGTAACCGCCTGGTGCACAGATGCAGAAAGCTCAACAAGAGATGACCTCCGTGAAAGCAGCGCTTCTGTCCTTTGCCATGTTGTCCGCCATCGTGCTGTGCGGTCTCGGCATCTATGCCGCCGACGCAGCCAACAACCACAACGCCGTCGACGGTTACGGCGTCACCGCCTCGCTGCGCTAAAGGCGGAAAGCGCCTTTCGCGTCCTCCGACGCGCGACGCTCAAGCTTCCTTGATCGTCATTGTCAGGATGCGTTTGTCCGCGCCGTCGACGACGAGCGCGCTCAGCATGCCTGATTGCCAGGCAAGCGTGTCGACATTGACGCGGTTGGCCATCACTTCCGCCTCCGGCACCGGCGTGTGGCCGTGCACCACGATCTTCGGATAGAGGTCGGGGTGGTTGTGGAAGACGTCGCGGATCCAGATCAGGTCCTGCGGGCTTTGCTTCTCCAGAGGATTGCCCGGCCTGATGCCGGCATGACAGAAGAAGAAGTCCCCGAAAGTCGCGGAGAACGGCAGCGATCGCAGGAAGTCGATGTGGCTTTGCGGCACGGCCTCGACCAGGGCCTGATGTCCTTTGCGCACGGCCGATTCGGCCTTGCCGAACCACACGCTTGTGCCTTCACTGATCGCCACGCCGTAAGACTGTGCCGTCTGGATGCCGCCGAACCGGATGAAAAGCCCTTCCGGGTCAGGGGTCTTGAGAAAGTCGAGAAAACCGATGTCGTGGTTGCCGGCCAGCATCAGGTGACGAGGGTCGCGCTCTTCCGCTTCGATCAGGAAATCGATGACGCCCTTCGAGTCCGGCCCGCGGTCGACATAGTCGCCAAGATGGATGACGCGCCAGTCGGCAGGCGCCTCCCGCTCGATCTCGGTCCTGATGCGCCGATGCATGGCGGCCAGCAGGTCGAGCCGGCCGTGGACATCGCCGATCGCGTAAAGACGCACACCTTCCGGCCCATGCGCGTCGAGAAAATGGATGCCGGGTTCTGCCAATTTTTCGGTGTCTCCGTGGTCGTGCGGTCACGGGCTTAGCGCCGGAGCTGGTCCTTGCCCATGTCGGTGACAAGACGCTTTCCGCACAGGGCCAGCGTGATGTCCATCTCCTTGCGGATGATTTCCAACGCCTTGGTAACCCCTTCCTTGCCAAGCGCACCCAGGCCGTAAAGAAATGGCCGGCCGATATAGGTTCCCTTGGCACCTAGGCAAAGCGCCTTCAGGACATCCTGGCCGGAGCGGATGCCGCCATCCATATGCACTTCGATCGTGTCACCGACCGCGTCGGCAATCTCTTCCAGAACGCCGATCGACGACGACGCACCATCGAGCTGGCGCCCGCCATGGTTGGAAACGATGATCGCGTCGGCGCCGGTCTTGGCCGCCATCAGCGCGTCCTCCTTGTCGAGAATGCCCTTGAGGATCAGCTTGCCGCCCCAGCGCTCCTTGATCCAGGCGACGTCCTTCCACGACAGATGCGGGTCGAACTGCTCCGTCGTCCACGATGCCAGCGAGGCCATGTTGCCGACGCCCTTGGCGTGGCCGACAATGTTGCGGAAGGTCCGCCGCTTCGTGCCGGCCATGGCGGCGCACCAGCGCGGGCGGATGGCCATGTCGACGATGTTCGTCAGCGTCAGCTTGGGTGGCGCCGAAAGCCCGTTGCGGATGTCCTTGTGGCGCTGACCGAGAATCTGCAGGTCGAGCGTCAGCACGAGCGCCGAGCATTTCGCCGCCTTTGCCCTATCGATCAGGTTGAGCACGAACTCCTTGTCACGCAGCACATAGAGCTGAAACCAGAACGGCTTCGTGGTTACCGAGGCGACATCCTCGATGGAGCAGATGCTCATCGTCGACAAGGTGAACGGCACGCCGAATTCCTCCGCCGCCTGAGCCGCCACCATCTCGCCATTGGCGTGCTGCATGCCGGTCATGCCGGTTGGCGCCAATGCCACCGGCATAGACACTTTTTCGCCGATCATCGTCGATGCCAGCGAACGGTTGTCCATGTCGACGAGCACGCGCTGGCGGAACTTGATCTTCTGAAAGTCCTCTTCGTTGGCCCGATACGTGCTTTCGGTCCACGAACCGGAATCGGCATAGTCGAAGAACATCTTCGGCACGCGCCGGCGGGCGAGGTCCTTGAGGTCGGCGATGGTCAGGATCTGGCTCATGGGCTTCCCGTTTCGATAGCTAGGAGCGTTTGCGTGCAGGTTCGGTATCGGTGGCTTCGACCCGCTGCTTCAGCCTCAGTCGCGAAACGCGCTGCCAGTCGCCGCTGCGCTCGGCTTCCGCCATCGACCGTTCGACATAGGTGATGTGGTCCATCGCCGCTTGCCGGGCAGCATCCGGATCGCCGGCCTTCACCGCCGCATGGATCGCGCGGTGCTGCGCCAGCAGGGCGTCGCGCGCGCCGGGCACGCTGAACACCAGCAGCCGGTTCTGGAACACGCCCTCCGACAACAGCCGGTAACAGGAACGCAACGTGTGCAAAAGGATGATGTTGTGCGCGCATTCGCAGATCGCGTGGTGGAACTCGACATCGATCTCGGCCTCGTCGTCGAAGTCGCCGGTCCGGTGCGCATCGTCCATACGTGCCATGATCTTGTCGAGCAGCGCCATGTCGTCCGCAGTGGCGCGCCGTGCCGCGTATTCAGCCGCGACCCCTTCGATCTCGCGGCGATATTCCAGATAATCGGTCACTGCCTTGCGGTGCATCGAGATCAGGTCCGTCACCGGTTTGGTGAAGAGCTGGCCGATGACATCGGCGACATGCGTGCCGCCGCCGGGCCTTGTCGTCAAAAGGCCGCGTCCTTCCAGTGACTTCAGCGCATCACGCAGGATCGGCCGGGATACGTCGAACTGGCGTGCAAGCTCGCGCTCGCCCGGCAGCCGGTCGCCGGTGCGCAGCACGCCTTCGAGGATGAGGCTCTCGATTTGCTGCACCACCTCGTCGGCGGTGCGCGAATGCTCGATCCTGGAAAAAATGTCGCTCAACAGAATGCCTGGAAGGTGAACCGGTGTCGCAGAATAGAGCCTGCCTCGCCAACTGGTCAAATTATTTATCCAATTGACAAAAGGGGGCCGATTTTCCGCCCGATGCCATCATCTTCGGCTACCTTTGCCGTTTGCGTCATCAGGCCATTGGCACTAGAGGGACGCGGGTGCAAGAGGTTCAAGGAAACTCAGGGAACAAGCCGTGTCAGACGACCCGTCCGATCTCGAATTCCAGCCGCGCGCCAAGGGCAGCGTCATGGGCTTTCCCGCGCATGAGGGCCGGCCCGGCGCACTCGGCGAGGTTCATGCCCGGCCGCACCCGCTGATCGAAAAGCCACGCGTCCTGATGCAACTCGCCTTCATGACGGAGGGTGGCTCGGGCGTCGACCACGCGGTGCTTTCCGAATTGTCGCGGCGCCTCGGCATCGCCGCGCCCGACCGCCAGGCCCGCCATCATGCCATGAAATGGGGCAAGGGCTCGCTGCGCTGGGAGCGTCACACCGAGTTCTCGACCTATTTGTGGGAAGGGCCGCTTTCCGAAAGCGGCAGGACGCAGGAGGACTCCCCCTTCGGCAACGGGTTTTCGCCGCCGGGAACCTGCATCTCCGGCATCAGGCTCGAAATCCGCAAATGGACGCAAGCGAGCGAGCAGCTGATAGCCGGTTTCGATCCGACCAGCTTGTGCTACTCGCTGGTCGAGCGCGGAAACGCGGCCATCATCACCGATTTTCGCCAGGACGGCGATGGTCTGACGCGCATGCTGCTGCTCGATCGCGGCTTGACCCCGGCGCGTACCGGCGCGTTGTCGCAGCGGCTTATCGACATCGAGACCTATCGGACGCTGGCCATGCTCGGCCTGCCGCTGGCGCTGACCTTGTCCGGCCGCGCCCGCCGCATCGAAGACCGGCTGGCGCAGACCACGTTGGAGATGAAGGTCACCGGGACTCGCGACAGCCAGACCTTGCTGGCCGATCTGACCGAACTTGCGGCGGAGCTGGAGGCGGACGCGGCATCGAGCCTTTACCGTTTCGGCGCCAGCCGCGCCTATAACGGCATCGTTGGCGAACGGCTGGAGGCGCTCGAGGAAGAGGCTGTGCCCGGCTATGACACATGGCGCGGGTTCCTGCAGCGCCGGGTGGCGCCCGCAATGCGCACCTGCCGCTCGGTCGAGGAGCGGCAGGAAAATCTGTCGCGAAAACTGACCCGCGCCACGACGCTGCTGCGCACCTGGGTCGATGTCGAGGTCGAGAAGCAGAACCGCGACCTGCTTGCCTCGATGAACAACCGCGCCCGCCTGCAACTGCGCCTGCAGCAGACCGTCGAGGGGCTCTCGGTCGCCGCCGTCTCCTATTATGTGGTCGGCCTTGTCGGCTATGTCGCCAAGGGTGCCTCGATCTTCGGCCATGCCTTCGCACCGGAGATCATTACCGCGGCTTCGGTGCCTGTCGCCATCCTGCTGGTCTGGTGGGGCGTACGCCGCGTGCGCCGGATGCACTCCGAGCCCGGCAAGCCGCCCGGCGAATAGATCTGCTCACCCTCCCCCTTGTGGGGAGGGTCGGCTCATGATCGCAGCGAAGCGAAGATCGTGAGACGGGGTGGGGGTCCTCGTAGAGCGCCGCGCGGGGGAGGGTGAGACAGCGGCAGATTGCCGCTGCGGAAGCTTGCCCCAGCCTTGATGCCGGATCCCCAACCATCACAGGATTTGCACCCAGCGCGCTTCACTGGTAAAAGATTTTGACCAGTCAAGCGAAATGAGGCTACCGATGTCCGGCTTGGCCATGCCGAAACCAGACGACGCCACGATGCGCCGGCGCGACGAGATCGTCGCGGACTTGCGCATCATCGTGCCGGGTGAGGGCGTCGTCGACGCCGCCAATTCCATGCGCGCCTTCGAGAGCGACGGCCTGACCGCCTATCGGCAGCTGCCGCTGGTTGTTGTTCTGCCGCAAACCGTGGCGCAGGTGTCGCGCGTGCTGAAATACTGCAATGATCGCAACATCCGCGTCGTGCCGCGCGGCTCCGGCACCTCGCTGTCGGGCGGCGCGCTGCCGCTCGAGGACGCGGTGCTTTTGGTGATGAGCCGCTTCAACCGTATCCTCGAGATCGATTTCCCCAATCGCGTCGTCGTTGCCCAGCCGGGCGTCACCAATCTCGGCATCACCACCGCCGTCGAGCAGGAGGGCTTTTACTACGCCCCCGATCCATCCTCCCAGATCGCCTGCTCGATCGGCGGCAATGTCGCCGAAAATTCCGGCGGCGTGCACTGCCTGAAATATGGCCTCACCGCCAACAATGTGCTCGGCATCGAGATGGTGCTGATGAATGGCGAAGTGGTACGGCTCGGCGGCAGTCACCTCGATGCGGAAGGTTATGACTTGCTCGGCGTCATGACGGGTTCGGAAGGGCTGCTTGGCGTCGTCACCGAGGTCACCGTGCGCATCCTGAAGAAACCGGAGACGGCTCGCGCACTGCTGATCGGCTTCCCGACCAGTGAGCAGGGCGGCCAGTGCGTCGCCGACATCATCGGCGCCGGCATCATTCCGGGCGGCATGGAGATGATGGACCGGCCGGCGATCCACGCCGCCGAGGATTTCGTCCATGCCGGCTATCCCCTGGATGTCGAAGCGCTGCTGATCGTCGAGCTCGACGGGCCGGGCGTCGAGGTCGATCATCTGATCGGTCTTGTCGAGGCCATCGCCTACAAGAACGGCTCGACCACCTGCCGCATTTCGCAGTCCGAACAGGAACGGCTGAGCTTCTGGGCCGGCCGCAAGGCGGCGTTTCCGGCCGTCGGCCGCATCTCGCCCGACTACTACTGCATGGACGGCACCATCCCGCGCAAGGAGCTGCCGCGCGTGCTCGCCGGCATGCGCGAGCTGTCGGAAAAATACGGTCTCGGCGTCGCCAATGTCTTTCACGCCGGCGACGGCAATCTGCATCCGCTGATCCTCTACGATGCCAACGTACCGGGCGAACTCGACAAGGCCGAAAGCTTCGGCGCCGACATATTGCGGCTCTGCGTCAAGGTCGGCGGCGTGTTGACCGGCGAACACGGTGTGGGCGTGGAAAAACGCGACCTGATGCCGGAAATGTTCACGCAGATCGATCTCGACCAGCAGATGCGCGTCAAATGCGCCTTCGATCCCAACCATCTGCTCAACCCGGGAAAAGTGTTCCCGCAGCTGCGGCGATGCGCCGAACTCGGCCGCATGCACATTTCCGGCGGCAAGCTGCCGTTTCCGGACATTCCGAGGTTTTGAGGGATATGTCGGCGCTTGAACACCCCCCTCTGTCCTGCCGGACATCTCCCCCTCAAGGGGGGAGATTGGCTGGTCGCAATGTTGATGCTTGTTTTTCAACCGATGGGATTGGCGAAAGCCGGCGTAGCGATCTGATCTCCCCCCTTGCGGGGGAGATGTCCGGAAGGACAGAGGGGGGTGCGAAGGATCGCGGCATTTCCGCACCTGCTTCTGGCATAGGTTTCACCGTATGCCCGAGTGAGGTTTGAGTTGCTGTTCAAACAATCCTTGCTGGACAAGATCGCGCGCAATGAAGTGACGCTCGCGTTTCGCCGCTGGAAGCGGCCGACCGTCAAGGCCGGCGGGCGGGTCAGAACGGCGTCAGGTGCGGTTAGGATCGGGGACATCTCGATCGCGAGCGGCTCCGAATTGACGGAGAAAGACGCGACCGCAGCCGGCTTTCCGTCCCGAGGAGCCCTTCAGGAGATGCTTGGCCCCGATGACGGTACCCCGGTCTATCGCATCGAGCTCAAAGGCATCGAGCCCGACGAACGCGTTGCCCTGCGCGGCGACGCCGTGCTTTCCGATGAGGACTGGCATGCCTTGACCCAGCGTTTTGCGCGCTGGGACAAAACGGCACCCGGCTACTTCCTGTGGATCCTGCAGGCGATCGGCGCCCATCCGGAAGTGCCGGCTGCTGTCCTGGCCGACAAGGCCGGTGTCGAAAAGCTGAAGTTCAAGCAGGATGTCCGCAAGCTTGGGGAACTCGGACTCACCGAGAGTCTCCAGATCGGTTATCGGCTGTCGCCACGGGGCGAAGCCGTGCTCGAAAGGCTTCGGGAGCACAGGCTTTGACTACTTTCACCCCAACCACGTCAGACGAAGTTCTCTCCACCGTCGCCTGGGCAGCGGCGGAAGGCTCGCCGCTGGAAATCCTCGGCCACGGCTCCAAGCGTGGCGTCGGCCGGCCGCTGCAAACCGAACACACGCTCGACCTGTCGAAACTCTCTGGCGTCACGCTCTATGAACCGGCTGAACTGGTGCTGTCGGCCAAGGCAGGCACACCGCTGGCCGAGATCGAAAAGCTGCTGGCGGAAAACGGCCAGCAGCTTGGCTTCGAGCCGATGGACTACGGTCCGCTGCTTGGCGGCGAGCCTGGCAGAGGCACCATCGGCGGTGTGCTCGCCGCGAACCTCTCCGGGCCGCGCCGGCTCAAGGCAGGGGCTGCGCGCGATCATGTCCTGGGCATCAATGTCGTGTCCGGTCGCGGCGAGTCCTTCAAGTCGGGCGGCCGCGTGGTCAAGAACGTCACCGGCTATGACATGTCCAAGCTGATGGCCAACAGCTGGGGCACGCTGGCCGTATTCACCGACGTCACCTTCAAGGTGCTGCCGGCAGCCGAGACCGAAGTCACGCTCGCCATCCGTGGCCTGCTCGACGATGCCGCGGCCGCCGCCATGGCCCTGGCGCTCGGTTCCAGCGCGGAAGTGTCGAGTGCGGCCCATCTGCCGGAGCGCATCGCTGCACGGGTCGCCAATGGCAGTCTCGGCAACGATGCCGCGACGCTGCTGCGCGTCGAAGGCTTCGGCCCGTCGGTTGCCTACCGCATCGCCGCGCTGAAAACGCTGCTCGGCAAGGCCGGGCCGCTGCAGGAGATTGCCGGTGACGCTTCACGGCTGATCTGGCGCGATGTACGCGATTGCAGGCCCTTCGCCGACAACAGCGAGAAACCGGTCTGGCGTGTCTCGATGACGCCGGGACAGTGCCACCAGATGGTCCTGACGCTGCGCATGCAGGCCGCCGTCAGCGCCTTCTATGACTGGCAGGGCGGGCTGGTGTGGCTGCGCATGGAACAAGGCGATCCGGAAGCCGCCCTGCTGCGCGGGCTGTTGAGGAAACATGGCGGCGGCCATGCGACGCTGGTGCGTGCCGCACCTTCGCATCGCGCCGCTCTGCCGGTGTTCGAGCCGCAGCCGCCCGCACTTGCCGCACTCAGCCAGCGCCTGAAGCAGGAATTCGACCCCAAAAACATCCTCAATCCCGGCCGAATGGCTTAGGATCCAACGCGATGCAGACCAATTTTTCGCTTGCCCAGCTTGCCGATCCGCATGTCGCGGAATCGGAAAGGATCCTGCGCAAATGCGTGCATTGCGGCTTCTGCACCGCCACCTGCCCGACCTATGTGACGCTTGGCAACGAGCTCGATTCACCGCGCGGGCGCATCTACCTGATCAAGGACATGCTGGAAAATGGCCGTCCCGCCGACAAGCAGATCGTCACCCATATCGATCGATGCCTGTCGTGCCTCGCCTGCATGACCACCTGCCCGTCGGGCGTGAACTACATGCATCTGGTCGACCATGCCCGCGCCCATATCCAGGAGACCTACAAGCGGCCGCTGCTCGATCGACTGACCCGCGCCATGCTGGCCTTCGTGCTGCCTTATCCCCAGCGGTTTCGCGCCGCGCTCAAGCTGGCGAAGCTGGGCAAGCCGTTTATAGGCTTGTTCGACAAGGTTCCGGCGCTGAAGCCGCTCAGTGCGATGCTCAAGCTCGCGCCGGCCTCGATCCCGGCAGCTTCGCCGATGGGCTCGCCAGGCATCCATGCCGGGCAGGGGAGCAAAAGAGGCCGCGTCGCTATCCTCACTGGCTGCGCGCAATCGGTGCTCGATCCCGCCATCAACGACGCCACGATTTCGCTGCTGACGCGGCTCGGCGTCGAGGTCGTGGTGCCGCCGGGCGAGGGCTGCTGCGGCGCGCTGGTGCATCATATGGGGCGCGAGCAGGCCGCGCTTGCCTCGGCGAGGCAGAATGTCGATGCCTGGACGCGCGCCATCGAACAAGGCGGGCTCGATGCCATCGTCATCACTGCATCCGGCTGCGGCACGACGATCAAGGACTACGGTTTCATGCTGCGGCTGGATCCGGCCTATGCCGACAAGGCCGCGCGCGTTTCGGCGCTGGCCAAGGACATCACCGAATATCTCTCGACCTTCGATCTGCCTGAACCGGTGCGCAAGCCGGGCACGGTTGTCGCCTATCACTCGGCCTGTTCGATGCAGCACGGCCAGAAGATCACCCGCCAGCCGAAGGAACTGCTCGCCAAGGCCGGCTTCGTCGTGCGCGAGCCGCGCGAAGGGCATTTGTGCTGCGGTTCGGCCGGCACCTACAACATCCTGCAGCCCGAGATCTCGGCCAAGCTGCGCGACCGCAAGGTGAAAAACATCGAGGCGACGGGGGCTTCGATCGTCGCCACCGGCAACATCGGCTGCATCACCCAGATCGCTTCCGCCGCCAAGCTGCCGGTGGTGCACACGATCAAGCTGCTCGACTGGGCTTATGGTGGACCGATGCCGGAGGGGATCCCCGAGGCAAGGCTGGCTGCGGCTGAGTAGCGTGGCGCGCTGTCAGAGTTACGGCAAATCCCCCTCATCCGGCCGCTTCGCGGCCACCTTCTCCCCGTTGGGGAGAAGAGATTTGCGCCGGCGGTGACAGCCTCCTCTCCCCTCGGGAGAGGTCAGCCGGGCGAAGCGGAGGCTGGGTGAGGGGGCCTTTGGCGTCGCCCTGTCCTTACTCCGCCGCAAGCCTGTCGGCCGTACCGTAGGTCGCCTCATAAAGCGCACGCTGGCGGCTGAGCGCCACCATCGTGTTGCGCAGCAGGATGGCGACCGTGATCGGGCCGACGCCGCCCGGCACCGGGGTGATCCAGGAGGCGACCTCGCGCACGCTTTCGGTGTCGACGTCGCCGACGATGCGGCTGGAGCCGTCAGGCCCGATTTCGGAATTGATGCCGATGTCGATGACGGCGGCGCCCGGCTTGACCATGTCGGCCTTGATCAGCCGCGGCCTGCCGACGGCGACGAACAGCGCGTCGGCGCGCCTTGCATGCGCGGCGACCGATCGCGTCATGTGGTGGCAGACCGTCACCGTCGCGCCTTCGCTCATCAACAGGAAGGCGATCGGCTTGCCGACGATTTCCGAATGGCCGACGATGACGACTTCCAGTCCCTTGAGGTCGAGGCCGGTTTCCTTGAGCAGTTCGACCGAGGCGGCCGCCGTGCAAGGCGCGAGATCGAGCTGGTTGTAGACGATGTTGCCGATCGAGGCCGGATGCATGCCTTCGACGTCCTTCAGCGGATGCACCGCCGCCTGCAGTGTCCTGATCGGGATGTGCGCGGGCACCGGCCGCTGGATGATAATGCCGGTGACGCGCGGATCGGCATTCAGGCCGTGGATCGCAGCTTCCAGTTCGCCTGCCGTGATGGTGGCGGGAAAGCGCCGCTCCTCGAAATCGATGCCGGCGAGCTCAGCCTTGGCGCGCTGGTTGCGCACATAAACATCCACCGCATCGGTGTCGCCGACGGTGATCGAGATCAGCTTGGGCGGAAAACCCTCAGCTTTGGCGATCGCTGCGTCCTCGGCAACGGCGGCGATGATGCGCTGGGCTACCGGGCCGCCCTTGAGATAACGGCTGTCTTCGGACAGGGGCATGGGTGAACTCTTTTGTGGAACTAGCCACCGGGATAGCAAAAGAATGCGGTAAAGGGCAGCACGAAAGCGAACCGCTATGCCCGTTGCGCGACGCGTCGGTGACCTTTTGCCCTCGATTTCTGCTCAAAAACGGAAAGGGCAGCGCGGTTTCCCGTGCTGCCCTTCCTGGCCGGCCGCATCCCCATACGGCCCGTCCCCCGTTATCCCTAAACTGGCCTCGAAAAGCGGACTGCTTTGCTGGCCAGGTGATTCGCAGGACCTATTATATCACCTCGACCGTGGTTCCGACATTGACCCGCTCATAAAGGTCGACGACGTCCTCGTTGCGCATGCGGATGCAGCCCGACGACACCGCGCCGCCGATCGTCCAGGGCTGGTTGGTGCCGTGGATGCGGTATTCGGTCGTGCCGAGGTAGAGCGCGCGGGCGCCAAGCGGGTTCTCCGCGCCGCCGGCAAGATAGGTCGGCAGATAGCGGCCCTTGGCGGCTTCGCGTTTGATCATCTGCGCCGGCGGGCGCCAGTCCGGCCACTCGCGCTTGTTGGTGATGTTGTGCGTACCCGACCATTCGAAGCCCGGCTTGCCGGTGCCGACGCCATAGCGCCTTGCCTTGCCGTTCTTCTCGACGAGGTAGAGGAAGTTCTGGGTGGTGTCGATGACGATCGTGCCCGGCTTCTGGCCTCCGTCATAGTCGACTTCCTGCGGCAGGTAGATCGGGTTGATCTGAGGACGCGCGACCATGCGCTTGGCCGGCGGCTGCACCGCCGCCGTCTGCACGCGGTCGGGCTGCGCCAGGCGCAGGCGCCGCTGTTGCTGGACGACCTGGCGGTTCTGGCGCACGATACCGGGTGCCTGGCCAAGCTGCAGCACCCAGGGTGCGGAAAGGTCGGGGCTCACCATTACCGGCGGCCTGTCGGCATAGCGGTCGCCGGCGGTGGAGGGTGTGACGCCGGCGGCAAACATAGCCACGGCGCCGAGCACGGGAAACAGAACTGTCTTCATCGTAACGCACCTTGATCGTCTGATACAAAACGGGTGGAAACGTCCTCCCGGTTCGGCGATCATTGGTGCGCAAGCAGCAACCGAAACATGAATCGGAATGCGTAAAATGCGGCTTTGTCAGTAAACCTTTCGGTGTGGTTACCGCCGGGTTCAGGAATCTGGTAAAGCCGCAGTAAATGCCGCGCAAAGCGCGTTAACGAACGGATTTTGGCTTATGGACAAGGAAAACACCGGCCTGCTTGCTGGTCCCGATGGTGTCGCGCGCTGCTTCTGGCACGGCAATCTGCCCGACTATCTGCACTACCACGATCATGAATGGGGCCGGCCTGTGGCCGACGACCGCAGGCTGTTCGAAAAGATCTGCCTCGAAGGCTTTCAGTCGGGCCTGTCGTGGCTGACCATCCTGCGCAAGCGGGAGAATTTTCGCGAAGCCTTCGCCAATTTCGAGTTCGACAAGGTCGCCGCCTTCACCGACAAGGATGTCGAACGCCTGCTCGGCAATGCCGGCATCATCCGCCATCGCGGCAAGATCGTCTCGACCATCAACAACGCCAAGCGCGCCCGCGAGATGGCCGATGAATTCGGCTCACTGGCCGCCTGGTTCTGGAAGTTCGAACCCGGTAAGGACGAGCGGCCGCAAATCGTCGACCTCGCCCATCTGCGCGCCAACCCGACAACGGCCGTCTCGGTGCGGATTTCGAAGGAGCTGAAGAAACGCGGCTGGAGCTTTGTCGGCCCGACCACGGTCTACGCCTTCATGCAGGCCATGGGCCTGGTCAACGACCACCTCGAGGGCTGCGTCTGCCGCAAAGAGGTCGAGAAGCAGCGGAAGGCTTTCAGGCGGCCGAAATAGGCTCAGGTGCCGTTGGCGCTGGCCAGCACCAGGCCGGCGACGATCGCCACCACCGTGGCCACGGTCGGATAGATCACCAGCAGGCCGGTCATCAACGCGTCGCGCATGGATGGTCCCTTGCCGGTCTCGCCGGGCACTTCGAACGGGCCGGCAGCCTGGCTGATCATTTTCGGGGCGTTGATGTCGGCCGGGCGCAGGCGTGCGGGCAATTCGGCATCGCTGTCGATGGCGTGGAATCTTGCTGTGCTGGTCATGGCCGCGAACCCCTCATTTCCCGCGTTTATCTCTTGCGATTGTGTCGGCACGATGCCGGACCCGTGGCGGGATTGTTTCATTTGCGGTGCGGTTTTGTTTCAGAGCTTGGCTCAGGTGGTAGGCCCAAATCTTGGTCGTTCTGCGCCGCCCCTCATCGCCCTGCCGGTGTCCAGCCGATAGATGGGTAACAGTTTGAACCGGATAGATAGGTAACAGTTTTCCCCCTTATGATGGGTTCGCGGCAGCGCCAAGCGGTTGGGTTGGCGCGGCGCTGCGGCGAAC